>CBFGOP010000006.1:0-44168 GCA_965650415.1 uncultured Prosthecobacter sp.
ATTTTTTCAACCGGAGTGCCGACTTCATACGGCAGGTAAGCTTTCGGATCGAACGTTTCCGCCGATGCCATGCCGCCTGCCATCCAGAGAAGAATGCAGGCATCCGCTTTGGCTGCGGGATGTTTGATTTTATCCTCCGCCATCGCACGAGGCGCACCGCCGAGAAATGTTGCGGCGGTGGATGCGCCTATCATCCGCAGGAAATTGCGGCGGGATTGTTCGGGAAGGCTTTCGTTATACCAAGTCTCGGAGTTCATCGTCTTAGTTGATGTAGAAAAATTCGGGGAGCATGAAAATTGACCACAGCAAATCCTCCACCTGCTCGGGTTGCGGATCTGTGCCTAACATAATCATCGCGACTTCCATTTCACGGGTTGTCGGTTTGCGGCTGAGCGAGGTTTCGTAAATTTGTGTCACCCATGATTTTGGATCGGAAACCTTACCGATTTTCTTGGCACCATCGCGGATCAAGCCGGCGAGCTCAGGGCCGTTTGCCAAATTGATGGCTTCAAGCGTGGTGAGCTGATCGGGACGGGACGTGACGACTTGGTCGCGGGTAGGCCTACCCAAAACCGCTTGCAATGAATCGCGCTGTACAAAGGCGGTGCGGATCGGTCTGTCATCCCATTTTTGCAAACCATGAGCCTTCATCACGACATCGAGTTGACCACCCTGTCCGGTTGCAACTTTGAAAGCATTTTTATCCGGTTGCGGCCAGACACCGACAACCGTACGGACCGCATCGATGAATTGCTCGGCGGTCATGCGCTTGCGGACGGGACCGCTGAAGACATAGGGTTTGCTCTCGTCATCGAGAACATCGGCGCGGGCCTGATAGATTTTGGAAGTCGCGATCAGACGGATCACGGCTTTCATATCGTAGTCGGACTCGACCAAATGGTTCGCGAGAAGATCTAACAAATCTTCGTTCCATGGTTCCGTATTCATGGCATCAACCGGATGCACGATTCCGCGACCCATCATTTGATTCCATAGACGGTTCACGAGTGTTCTTTGCATCCTCCCGTTTTCCGGATGGGTCATCAGGCTGGCTAGTTGTTTGAGTCGCTCGGGCTTGGGTTTCGATGGATCAATCTGGCCGAGTTCGGGATACAACCATGCGGCAACGGCTTTTTCACCAGTCGGCTTGTCGCAACGAGTCAGTTCCAGTGGTTTTTCGGAATAAATCGCAGCCAAGCCGTATGCTTCTTTCAAGGTCCAGCGATCGACGAAACTGTCGTGGCAGGACGCGCACTTCATGTTGATCCCCATGAAAACCTGGGAAACGTTCTGGGAAAACTGCACCGCGGTGGTCTGGCTGGCGTTGACCTCACCACGCCACTCGATGCCATCGATGAAACCTTTGGAGCTATCGGTTGGAGCAACGAGTTCGGTGACGAATTGATTGTAAGGTTTGTTTTCCAGAAGTGCAGGATATAGCCACGCGGTGACCTGTTTACGCCCGCCTGTGATAAAACCTGTTCCGGCGTATTCGTTGCGCAAAAGGTCATTCCAAAATGTCATCCAGTGCACGGCGTAAGCTTCATTGTTTGCTAACAGCTCATCGACGACTTGAGTTTTATCGATGGCAGAAGATGAAGCGATTTTTGCCAATGCTTCGGCACTGGGTGGCAGACCGTTCAAATCGGCACTAACGCGGCGAAGGAAAGTCGCGTTGTCGGCTGCTTCGGGAAATTTCTGACCTGGTTTCTTGAAATGCTCCGTGAGGATGAGATCGATGGGATTGGAGCCAGCGGGACCTTTCGGAAGCGTGACCTTGCGCGGCTTCAATGGCGGCTCGTAACGTTCTTTGGCGAAAGTGAATCCATCGGTCCATGGCACACCTGCGGCGATCCAACGTTTCAAGACATCGACTTCCTTGTCGTTGAGCGCGGCTTTCTTTTTTTCCGGTGGCGGCATTTTTTCATCCGGATCATCCGACATCACCAATTCGATCATCAGGGATTTTTCCGGTTTCCCGAGCTCGATCACATCCGCCTCAAGAAGCAGGGCTTTGGTGTCCATGGAAAGCCCGCCTTTGGCTTTATCGCCAGTGTGACACTCGATGCAGTGCTTCTGGATCAACGGCACCACTTCATGCGCGAAATCCACCTCTGCCACTGACGGCAAAGTCGACGAAGCGATGGCGAGAAAAAGGACAGATCTGAAGTGATTCATGAATGGAAGGGAATGTGGCAGAAAACCATGAGACATACAGAATTCAACCTGTAAATCTTGCAGAAAAATAGCTATTGCTTGTCACCCTCGCGTAAGGATCGTGGCTGAGGATTCTAGCCTCAGGCCGTTGTTGTGGAACCCTACCCCAACAATCCTAAAGACCTCAGTGTCTGTCCTCGGGGATACCTTTGCGGCACGGAGACCACATCCAAACAGCCGCCCCAACTTCAGCATCGAATTCTTCTTCACATGCACCACCGCAGATTAGCTTTTTGTATTGAACAAGGCGGAGCACCGATAATTAAGGGTGCTTCTTCAGCCTCAGAAACAGAGCGTTTCCGTGATCCTGCAGCAACTCCAGTTCCACCTGCCTCCGGCCATTGCTCGTTGTTGTGGTCAACGAATATTCAGAATCCAGCAAGCGTCTCCATTCCCCTAAATCGCTGGAAATGAATGCAGCATAGTGTTGATTCAATTCGAACCGTTCTTGCACCTGCCATTTGAAAACCAAGCCCCGGCCTTCGATGTTATTCTCAATCTCCAGTTTAAAGCTTTGAGTTTCCGCACCGGTGGGGTTGGATCCATACAGATATTCGAAAAAGTCTTTTACGCCGTCTCCATCAGAATCGGCCGACCCATCAATATCGGTACCCGGAAAATACAGCGCCTCCCAGTTGTCTTCGATCCCATCGCCATCCATGTCCAAATTCTCATCACCAACCCGAATCTGGATCGTGGCAAAATCCTGCCCGCCGAAGGCACTTACCTGTACTTCGAATTCGTTGAGCCCCTCGTCCACAACCTCCGGCGTGCCCGACAAACTGCCATCGTAAGCAATAGTCAACCAATCGGGACCAGATACTTTTACAAAGAACAACTCTTCGCCTTCCGGTTCAACAACGCTCCCGCCTAGACTGCCAGCGAAAGGTTCTGATCGAGGAATTGTTCCCAAGCTGGTCGATTCGAACTGGAAAACTGGCGGCAGATTGTCGTCTTCGGGACCCCGCGCAGTGCCCACAAATTGTGTGCTGAAATCTGACTCGTTACCATTTTCGTCAACCGCAGTTATCAGATAGCGGTAAACCTTATCGGGGCGCATCCGACCAATCTGCCAGTATGCTTCTGACGCTGTATCCACAAAATCACTCGTGAGCAGTCCCTGAGCAATAGGGAATCCATAAGCGTCACTTGCGTTTCGGATGCGATAGACGTTGTAGCTGACAACGTCCGGTTCCGGGTTGTCGTCCCAGTTCAGCAAGATGTTTCCGATCAGACTCTCTGTGCGCATCCCCTTGGGAGGAGTCGGGGATCCCGGAACCGGGTCATTGGCCATCTCGATAATAAGCTCGGGTGCCTGCCCGGCTGTGCGGCTATAGAAATTACTTAACTCTCCTTTACCCGATTTGCGCTTCGTCGCTAGTGAGATTATGGAATCACCTGCTGCTACCTGCTCTTGGACAAACGCAGTTACATCAAATTCGTAATAGGATTCGATGGCTTCATAAGTAATGTGGCGTGCATCCAATTCAGCGACTAAAGCAGGTAGATTGGCCGTGCTTGGCGTCGCTTCAGACCATTCATCCCCGAGAACTGACCAAGCAGCAACCGTAACCGGCAGTTTATCGATGCGCTTGTTGCGGATCGATAACCGTAGTCGGGCTCGTGATACCGTTTCGATCGAGTAGGCGGAGACGTCGAATTTAAACAGATTCGTGCTGCTAAGACTGAGGACGCTGCTGCCCGCTGATGTCGGCCTATCCCTGTCCATGTCATCGGTCGGATTAACCCGCACCACCTTCCCGGAAAAAGGCGGTTCCGGGGGGCGTGGCCCTTCCGGCAGCGGTTTATTGATACTGGGGTGCCGCAACTGGGCCAGATAGATGTTTTTTGGCTCCAACTGAGCCGGATCAATCGCTTCGATCCAAAGAGCCTCATTATCCGTGATACTGCTGCCAAAATCGGCTCCGTAACCGACAAAAACATGATTATTAAGAATCTCTATGGGATTGAAATTAGGGGCCAACAACCCGTCCCCGTAGATGCCCCAGTGGGTTTCGCTGTGCATCCCACGTGTAGAATCGAGTGCATTTGTGCCCATGCCCTTCCCTGTAGAGACATTTGTGTAGAGATTGTTATTTGCTCCGCCCCCATGGTGATGCAGATCCACATTATCTCCGGTAATGTTGGAAACCACCGAATGGGACGGCACTCCGATAATGTCGAATTCGTGGTAATAATCCCCGCGAAACTCGATGTTATGAAACAGGCAGTAGCGCGCTTTTGACATACCAATGCCGATGTGGCCGACGAAGCGCACCTTGCCCGAGGTTCCTTCGATGCTGGGTCGCCCGATAAAGTTATCAAAAAGGATGTTTAAAACCGAAACACGAACGCCTCCCGAAAAAGTGATCCCTTCGTTCGCATTCAAAATACGCACATTGCGTATCCAACTGTCCGAAACGTCTCCGGCAAAAGCGACCGCAGAGGACCCCTTCATACAGTGATGGTCCATTTTGCGCTCTTCACGAAATTCCAAGGTGAGATTTTCGATCCCTTTTTCCACACCGCCATTAACGCGGATAAATCCAGAAGACGGACCTGGAGTTTTTTGAGGTTTCCAATCTTGGCTCAAGTCGAAGCCCGTCTGATCAATCTCCACCTCTTCCAGTGCTTTCGGGAAAAAGAGAACGGTCGCATACATATCTTCCCCGCGCAGTATGACGCCGTTTTTGTTCATGACGATCCGTTGCGTAATGATGTAGCGGCCTTGGGGAACATATACCGCATGGTTGGGAGCGCAGTCTGCGAGCGCATGTATAAAGGCCGCAGAGTCATCGATCCCATCATCCGGGATCGCATTGTAAGGTGGTTGGGTCACATCAATCAGATTCGGCCGTTCCGTGGCGCTTGGGATAGGCACTGAACCACTTCGATACCCGACATTGGTGAAATTTTTTAAACGGCTGGTGTCTTTGTTCCAGTTGGCGCCATCAACACCCCACAAAACCGATGTATTCGCTTGCCCGTAAGCTTTGAACGAGAATCCGACTCCTGATAAGAGCAAACAAAATAGCCATACAGTCTGCTTGGAACGCAGTATAGCACGCTGTGATCTAAAAGCGTTCATACATCAACTAGGGGGGGATCAACTAGGAGGGAGTGGACTTAAAATCAAAACATGATGTATGTCATTCTATGGCAAGTCAAACTTCTGTTCCAAGAAAATAAACCTGAGGGCGAATTCAGCGGAGTAGCGATGCAGCATTCGGGGAAAACCTAAATCTCCTCGTCCTCGAGCGGAGCTTTCGGAAGCTTATCCACTTCTTCGAGCAGATTCACGATTTCCACACCACGAATCGCGGAGTTATCGTGCTTGAATCGCAGTACCGGAGTGGATTTCAAAACCACGCGTTTCATAACGGCTTTTTGAATCGCACCGTGGGCTTTGTTGAGTTTTTCAATGATGGGCTCAGCAGAACCGCCGATGACGCCAATCCACACCCGGCCTTCTTTGAGATCATCGGTGACTTCTACGGCGCTGACGGTGACCATTTTACCATGCCATTCGTAATCGTGCTGGATCACCGTGGAAATTTCACGGCGAAGCAGTTCGTTGACTCGATCGATGCGGCGGGACATGGGGAAATAAATACTGAAATGCTAAAAAACTGAAATGCTGAAAAAAGAAAATACTAATAATGAATCGATTGCTGAATCTCTCTGAATTTTAGCTTTTCAGCATTTCAGCGTTTCAGCTTTTACCTATCAGAGCGTCTGTGCGACTTTTTCCAAGGTGTAGCACTCGATGATAT
Source organism: uncultured Prosthecobacter sp. (assembly GCA_965650415.1). Taxonomy (GTDB): domain Bacteria; phylum Verrucomicrobiota; class Verrucomicrobiia; order Verrucomicrobiales; family Akkermansiaceae; genus Luteolibacter. The sequence continues at coordinate 5,991 of CBFGOP010000006.1, forward strand.
CACCTTCCTGGTATTCGTTGAATTCGCCGAGACGGATACCGCATTCGAAGTTGGTTCTGACCTCGTCGACTTCCTCGTGGAAACGACGAAGGGTGGACATTTTGCCATCGAATACGGGAACGCCGCCGCGGATCACGCGGGCGTGAGCTTTGCGGTGCACTTTGCCATCGGTGATGAAACATCCGGCGGCTTTGCCTTTGTTAACCTTGAACACCTGACGGCACTCGGCGTGGCCGATAACGGTTTCGCGCGTCAGCGGATCCAGCAAGCCGAGCATGGCTTCGCGAACCTGGTCGATGAGTTCGTAAACAATCGAATAGAGTTTGATTTCCACTCCGGCCGCTTTGGCGGCCTTTACGGCCTTGGCTTCCACTTTGACATTGAAGCCAAGAATGATCGCGTCCGACGAATCCGCATAGGTGATGTCAGACTCGGTAATCGGTCCTGCGGCCGCGGTGATGAACTGGCAGTCGACTTTTTCGGATTCGATCGCCAGAATCGCTTTCTTGATCGCTTCGACCGATCCCTGAACGTCGCACTTCAGAATGATCTTGAGCTGATTTTTTCCACCGCCATCGTTGACCATGGAGAACAGGTCTTCCATGCGGTTGCGGTGCTGTGGTTTGAGACGCTTCAACCTCAGTTCCTCTTGACGCTCGGAGGCGAGGGCTTTCGCCTCGCGCTCGTGTTTCATCTCGGTGAGGTGATCGCCAACATTCGGAAGTTCTTCAAAACCGATGACTTCCACCGGTGTGCCGGGCAGAGCGGCTTTCACACTTTCGCCCAAGTCGTTGATCATGGAACGAACTTTACCGGAAAAAGGTCCGCAGATGAATGCTGTACCGACTTTGAGGGTTCCTGATTCAACGATCACCGTGGCGGTGGTTCCGCGGCCGGGCACCACGCGTGCTTCGATGACTCCTGCACGTGCGGTTGCTTTCGGGTTCGCCTTGAGTTCGAGAACCTCGGCCTGGAGAACGATCAATTCTAACAAATCATCCATTCCATCGCCCTTGAGCGCGGAGATACAGGCGAACTCGGTATCTCCACCGTAATCGGTGGTTTGGAGTCCGTTTTCCGCCAACTGGGTTTTCACACGATCCACATTCGCGGTCGGAAGATCGCATTTGTTGATGGCGACAATGATGGTCTTCTTGGCTTTTTGAGCGTGCTTGATCGCTTCAAGAGTCTGAGGCATCAGGCCGTCATTGGCTGCGACCACGATGATCGCGATATCGGTGATGTTCGCTCCACGGGCGCGCATATCAGAGAAAATCGCATGACCCGGAGTATCCAGAAAAGTGATCAGCTGATCTTTGTGATTCACCTGATAGGCTCCGATGTGCTGGGTGATGCCACCCGCTTCGCCGCTGACAACCTTGCTCTTGCGATAGTAGTCGAGAATCGATGTCTTGCCGTGGTCCACGTGACCCATGATGGTGACGATGGGCGGGCGTGTTTTGAGGAGATCCTCCGGCTCTTTCTCAGGAGCCTCGGGTTCGACGATCAATTCCTCGACCTTGTGGAATCCTTTTTCCTTGTCGCGTTTTTCACGCTCGAACGTGAATCCGTGAATCTCGCAAACCTGCGCCGCCACTTCCGGTTCGAGCGGTTGGTTGGGTGCAGGGAAAACGCCCAGTTTGATCAGATCCGCCATCACGTTGAAGGGCTTGAGACCGAGTCTGGCCGCTAGATCCGGAACAAGAATCGGGGGCTTGATGACGATCAGTTTGGAATCCGCTGGCTCCTCGGATTGTTGCTGTGCGGCGGAGGCCACGGGCACGGCAACCGGTGCGATGTCCTGGCCTTTGACGAAGTTGGGATCCTCATCATCCTTGTCGAGAATCTTAGAGATACTTCCCAAAACGTTTTTGGGATCGGCAGCGGCTTTTCGAACCTTGGGCTTTTTCTCCTCCGCGAACAAATCGAGCGCATTCGCCTTGGCCGCCTCAAGCTTGCTCGGCGCACTGGCTGCCTGCGCTTCCTGACGCTGGCGCTCTCTGCGCGATGGTTTCTTATCATCGATCAGATCGAGGATTTTTTTTGGCTTCTCTGAGGAATTATCGCTGTTTTTAGGCATTCGGCTTTCTTTGTGGGAGTAATCGGTCTGAAACGGTTAAATAGTAAACGGGTTGAAAAATCTCAGTTTGCTGCGGACGCGATTCCCTGTGCTTTGGACAAAATCGCTTCTGCTTCTTCTGCGCTGATCTCCAGCGATTCGGTGAGGAATTCGACCGGCATGTCGACGATCATTTCGGCGCTGACTCCTCCGAACAACATGAGTTTGGATGCGAGTTCATCGGAAATTCCGAGTTGTTCACCGAGCGAGTGGGCAACCCCACCGATTTTCTCTTTGAATTGCTCTTCCTTGGTCTCGTCCTTGCGAACCTGGACGTCCCAGCCCATCAAACGGGAGGACAGCCGTGCGTTCTGACCTTTGCGGCCGATCGCTTTGCTCAGATCTTCCTCGCTAACGGTCACATGAACCACTTTGGCGTCCTTATCGACACTGATCGTGATCAACTCCGCAGGTTTCAGTGCTTCGCGAACCAGCTCGGCAGGATCCTCGCTCCAACGGATGATGTCCACTTTCTCGTTGTTCAACTCGCGAACGATGTTTTTGACGCGAGCACCGCGCATGCCGACGCAAGCACCAACTGGATCAACTTTCGGATCGTTGCTCCAGACAGCGACTTTGGTGCGGAAACCGGCTTCACGAGCGATCGACCGGATCTCGACGGTGCGGTCGGAAATTTCGTTCACCTCGGCTTCGAACAAGCGACGGACAAAGTTCGGGTGGCTGCGGGAAAGAATGATTTCCGGCCCGCGACCTTCGTTTTCCACAGCTAAAACGTAGCAGCGGATGCGGTCACCAATGTTATAATCTTCGCCCTGAACCCGCTCGCGGTTCGGCATGATACCCTCGAATTTTCCGAGGTCGATCATCACGTCGTTGCGCTCAAAACGGCGAACCGTGCCGGATACGACATCACCCGCACGGTCTTTGAATTCCTCATAAATCATTTCTTTTTCCGCCTGACGGAGGCGCTGCATCATGGTCTGCTTGGCAGTCTGGACAGCGATACGACCGAAATCTTTTGGAGTGACGTTGAATTCCAAAACCCCTCCAACTTCTGCTTCGGGATCCTTTTTCTTGGCCACGCTCACGGGAACTTGGTTGAATTTGTCGGTGACTTCTCCGTCTTCGACCACGTTCAGGGAGGCGAAAATCTTGGTCGTGCCTTTTTTGGTATCCACATCGGCGCGCAAGGACTCGATGGCATCAGCCCCTGGAACCATCTTCCGATAAGCAGACACGAAAGAAAACTCGAGGGCGGAAACGATCTTGTTGCGGTCGATTCCCTTTTCTTTTTCGTAATATTCGATGAGTGCGACGATATCGTTGGTCATGGCTGGCGGTATGGATCTGGCCGGAAAATGGGATTTTCCGTGATTTGGATGAAGTGTCTGAAGACGCAAAAGAGTGGGTTTTTGACCCACTCTCCATGTCACAGAGGTTGTTCGTTGCGGGGTGTATAACCCAATCTTCAAAGCCCTTGCAAGCCGAAAGTCTGGGCACAAACGGGGTCTTCCGGGCCGATTTTCATGAGCTGAAAACCCGGTCAAGGCTTGCGCCAATGCTCAAGAAAGCGCTGCCAATGACCCATCCATGCCTGCTGATCATTCTCATATTGGGCAATCCAGGCCCGATGGAAGGCCGCCCCGGCGAGAGCGAGTTTCTGGCTATCCCCTCCTCGCGAGGCCAACACCGGATCGCGGTCCGGCGGGGTGTTTTCGAGCAAACGGTCGACCAGATCGGCGAATTTTCCCGCGACAAACTTCGGGCTACCCTCGGTTTTGTCACGGTGCAGGGAAATCGGGGTTTTATACTCGATGATGGGCTTGTCGTCGGAGTTGATCGGGTAGGATTCGAAAATCCTGGCCGATTCCGTCACGTTTCCACAGTAGAACAGCGGGATGGTCTGGGGATTGATCGGCAACATCAGGCGCTGGAGATCGAGATGGGTCGCACCCTCCACCGCCTGAAGCATGTCGGCCTTCACATCCAGTTCGCTGCCTGGCAGCGGGGTTTTGTCGTGATGCCCGACCAAGGCGACGATTTCCGAGCCCGGCTGGAAATTGTGACGCCATAGGGTGACTTGGTCGAAGGCAGCCAGCATCGTCCTCGCGATCACGCCAAATTCATATTCCGAGACTTGGTAGAGGGGCAACCACTGGACGAAAACGCCGTTGGGGTTGAGCCGATTTCTGGCCGCCTGATAATGTTCGATGCTGTATAAACTTCCCGTTCCTGTCTGGTAGGGAACGAAAAGATCGGAGTTGATCATGTCATAGGTCGCATCGGTCGCCATCAGATGATTACGTCCGTCTTCCACCATCACCGTCGCGCGCGGGTCTTTGAACAAACCGTTCGTGAAATCATAAACTCCGTTCGCGTCGGAAAAATATTTTTTCGCTGCGGTCACCACCTTGGGCGACAATTCCGCCACGACCACCCGCTCGATGTTTTTGTGCAGATCCCGGTGCAGCGCCTCACCCGCGGTCGATCCGGTTCCCATTCCGAGATAGAACACACTTCGGGTTTCAGGAAATGCCAGCAACGGTATCCGTGACTGGAAGGCTTGCGACATGGCGGAAGCCGATGAACCCAAGCTGTAGTTGGAGTTGACCTTGATCGCGTAACCATCGCGGGAATTTTCCACAACGGAGACCGTTGAGTCACTCGCTTCCCATACCTCAATCACCTTGTCCACGACGCCATCATGTTTGGTCACCGTCACGGGAAGTTTGGATGCGTCGAGAACGAACCATGCGATCAGAAGGATGAATCCGGTGAGTCCTTTCACGGCTTTGAAAATCACATTCGCGCCAAGCGGAATGAGCAGAGCTACAACGAAATAACTCAAGGCGATGAACTGAACCGAACGCCACATACCCATATACCGCAGCAGCACAAACCCGCAAACCAGGGAACCTAGGATCGCGCCTACGGTATTTATCGCTGAAAGCACTCCGATACTCTTGCCAGGCTCCTTGGCGTAACGCTCCTCACTTTTCATCAGAAACGGAAAGACTGTTCCTAACAGAAAACAGGCCGGACCAATGGTCACGAATCCGGTCGTGAACAGATTCACCACATACCTGACGAAGGCGACATCCGTCGCGATCATTTGCAGTTGGTTGGTCTGCTTCATGAAAACGAACGGAGAGACACAAACCCCGATCCCGCTCGCGACCATGAGGAAAAACAGGATTTTCAGAGGCTCGATGTTTTTTCTCGCGAGCCACGAAGCCAGCAACGCACCAAGCGCCAGACAGATCAGCACCACGATCAGCACCACGGAAAAACTATAAACCGAATTTTCATGCACTTGGGCAAACATCCGTGTCCACAAGACCTCGAGCGCCAGCACGTTGAAACCTGAGATGAAGGCGAAAAGATAGATCACGCGACGAGAGGTCGACTTCCCATCCGCGACAACCGGATCCGCGGTTTTTTGCTCGGCTTCATTCGCCACATATTCCGTCTTTCTAGAAAGAACAAAGGAAAGCACCGCAATCGCCATTGAGATCAGGATCCCGAGAAAACAGGTCATTTTGAACCCCAGCAGCACGATCAGGAAAAAGGCGGTGAAGAACGCACCGCTGGCCGCACCGATCGTGTTGATTCCATATATCTTCGCCGCCATGGAACCGAAAACTCCCCGCGACCGGATCAGATATTTCCCCAAAACCGGAATCGTACCGCCCATGAAAAACGACGGAGGAAAGACCATTACAAGCGTCAGCAGGCATTTGATCAGCAACAGATTCGTGCCAGGTCCGAGTTCCTGATAGATGCGCGGATAGATTCCATGGAAGAAACTGAGGATCAGGTAAAAAACGCCTCCTGCCAGGCCTATCCCGAGCTCCAGCCAGCCGTAGGTCCTGAGCGGATGGCTCATTCGCTCGGAACGTTTTCCAAAAAACCAACTGCCGCTCGCGAGACCGAAGAAGAACATACCCAAGGTCAACGCTGCGGCATGCGAGGTGTTTCCGAAGAGCAACCCGAGCTGGCGCATCCACAAGATCTGATAGAGCAATCCGGCGAAGCCCGAAAAAAACACCATCCCGTAAAAAATGCCACGCTTTGATTTGCCCATATGTTTGTTCTCCAAAATCCCCGATCAAGGTGTGTAAACCGCCACCGGGCCGATTCCTCCGCCTTGCACCTGCCGCAACTTCGCTACACAACGCGCCACGATTTCCGCAGCCTCAAACGCCTCCTGCATGGTATGTGTTCGCGAAAACGCAAACCTCAGGCTGGTCTTCGCCTGTGCTTCAGAAATCCCCATCGCCAACTGCACGTGCGACGGCTTGCGCTTGCCCGTCATGCAAGCCGAACCCGCGGAGCATTGCACTCCCGCTTCATCCAGCAAGATCAGCATACCCGCCGCATCGCATCCTTCGAAGGAAAGGTGGGAGGTGTTCGGCAAACGGTTCGACACGTCGCCATTCCTCACGCATCCGTTGATTTTTTCTAACAAAATATTCTCAAAGGCATCGCGCAACTTCGCGACCTCGCGATAAGCACCACCGTCCAACGCCTGCTTCGCCAGCTCCGCCGCTTTCCCCATCCCTACGATCGATGCCACGTTTTCCGTCCCGCTTCTGCGACCCGACTCCTGTCCGCCTCCCAACAACCAGGGTTTGAAATCCAGACCCTGCCTCACATAGAGCGCACCGATCCCTTTGGGCCCATGAAGCTTGTGGGCGGAAATCGACAACAAATCCACCGGAACCTCACGGACCGATACCACCACTTTTCCGACTGCCTGAATGGCATCCGTGTGAAACGGCAATCCTTTGCAACGGGCGATCTCCAGCAGTCTCGGAATCGGCTGAATCACACCGGTTTCGTTATTCGCCGTCATGATCGAAACGAACGCGGCCTGTCCGCAAGCTTCGGAAAAATCAGTTTCGTCCACCCGACCCGACGGATCGACTTTCGCCTGCCGTGATCCACGTTTCATGCTCTCCGCGTATCTCAGGACCGCACTGTGCTCGATCGCGGAGACCACCGCCAAACCCTCACCTGTAAGCAAATCCAACGAATGCAGCGCGGCGTTCACGCTCTCGGTTCCACATCCGGTGAAAACGATTTCCTCGGGAGAAGCCGAGATCAAATCCGCGACCTGCTCCCTGGCCAAATCCAGCGCCTTTCTGGCCTGTTTGGCTGCTCGGTAACTTCCGGAAGGATTGGCATGTTGATCGCGCAACCACGGCAACATCGCGTCCACTACCTCAGGCAGCATCCGGGTTGTCGCATTCGCATCGAGATCGATCACAACGCCACTTTCGTTTTTTCGGTCAAAAAGACAACCAGGAAACCCACTCAGAGATACCTGGGCAGAAGTTCCATGATCCGTTCCAGCCAGCGCAGCGCCTCATGTCCCCAGACCATCAGCTCCGCAAACCATGAGTAGCCGAAATTCTTGAAACTCTCGATCGGATGATCCGATGCAAAACAAAACAGGGCGATCAATACCAGGAGGTTTCCGAGAAGAATCAGCACCAGCGAGAGAAACATGCCGCTGTCGTGAAGATCCGGTTGATCGCGGGGAATCATCCACGCCGTCCACGCCATGTGAAACGCCCACGAGGCTCCCATGACTCCATAGAAAACCAGATCCGCATCGCCGGGAATTTCCCAGAACATGCTCGGCACCGCATATACCACCACCGCCACCACGCTCCAGAACGGCACGAAGTATGGCGAGAGGGAAATTACCCAGTTGCTCTTGTCGGTGGTCACATATCCACCCTTCGAGCTCCACTCCATCTCATAGACCTTTCCGCCAAAACACTTCACACACATGGCATGGGTCAGTTCATGACCGAAGACATAGAGATAGAGGAAAAACGACTGCCCGATCTTCGAGAAAAACCAACCCAACATCAGCAGCACCCCGACCGCGAAATACCAGAACTGCGGACTTTGCCACCAACCCTGCTCCACCGTGGCGTGTTTGAACGTTTCCAGCAAAGTCCAGAGGGTCACATAACAAATCGGCAGCAATACCAGACCCAACATCCAGCGGCACAGCCTGCCGAAAAACCCGGTCGCCACCGGAGATTCGATCTCCATCTCGTCCGCAGCAATCGACGCCCATACGGACTTTGCCGACCGTTGGTTGAGCTTGCGGTTTTTTCCCAGCTCCCGATCCGCCCGCTCATGCGCACGACGGTTCACCGCAACCAAACCATCATACGGGAATTTTTGTCCCCGCTTGCGGTTTGGCCCGTTCTTGGCCGCGTTCATCCTTTTCTGAAAACTCATGCGAATCGAGATCTGGAAGATATTTAAGAAATCTTAATGAATCAAGCCCTTAGCTCCCATAATCTGATCGCGCCTTCCGCTTGTTATGGCTTGGCAAAACACAACGACCCTTATCAACCTCCATCAATCTCATGCGTATCTGGACCATTTTTGTTTCGTTGAATCTCTGTCTTCACGCCGAGCAACCCGCCGCCGTTGAATCGAAAGAGTCGGCCTACCCGGCGCTTGAACGTTTTGTCCGTGTCTTGGAAACGACAAAAGCACGTCACCCGGATTTGGAGAAACTCGCCTACGATCAGCTCATCAATCACGCGCTCGACGGCATGCTCTCCAGCCTCGATCCGCATTCCTCCTTTATCCATCCCGAAATGAAAGAAGTTCTTGGCGATGATGGAACGCTCAACAATGAAATCCCCAGCCTCGGCCTGACCCTCGGAAAAAACGCGGATTCCCTCTATCTCAGTGCGGTTGAAAAAGGTGGGGCCGCCGATCTTGCGGGTCTGAAGCCGGATATGAAAGTTCTGAAACTCAAAAACCAGAATGTCGCCGAAATCCCCCTCAAAACCGCGATTGAGTGGTTGGTCGGACAAGCGGGCGAAACCGTCGAAATCACCGTCCGGGACATCGCGAAACCCGCACCCGCCGACTTCACTCTCACACATCGCTACGTCGAGCAACGTTCCTTGATCGTTTCGAAATTGTTAGAAAATCATCCTGAGGTCGGGTATCTCCGCCTCGCCCAATTCGGCGGAGCCTGCGCAAGGGAAGTGGAAGCAGCCTTGGACGAACTTGAAGACAAGGGTATGAAATCCCTGATCTTCGACCTCCGCGAAAACGGCGGTGGAGATCTCCATCAGACCGTGAAAATCATCGGCCTGTTCACCCCGCCCGCAACCCAGGTGGTTTCAGTCAGAGAAAGGGACAAAACCGAGGAGTTTTTGAAAACCCCGGACCGCCAGCGCCGGCAGCGCAATTATCCCATGACCGTGTTGATCGACCGCCATTCCGCCTCGGCCTCTGAACTCACCGCCGGTGCCCTGCAGGATCTTAAACGTGCGAAGATCATCGGCGAACGCAGTTACGGAAAAGGCAGCGTGCAAAACATTATTCCCATGGGCAATTCGACCGCACTCCGCCTGACCATCGCCACCTATCACACCCCCTCCGGCAATACCCCGCACATGAAAGGCATCAGACCAGATATCATCGTTCCTTTCTCCGATGCGGATCGTGAAAATTTTGTGAAATCCGCGCGAGTTTCATCCCTCAACCCCGCCGATCAGGAAGCGCTCTCTAAATGGATAGATCCAGCGATCGCGGAGGCTTTGAAGGTGATGAAGTGAATGGTTTTTAGTAACGGACTTGATCTCGAAAGGGATCAAAGAAATTAGCGGGGGGTCAAAGACCCCGGGGCGCCAGCCGAAAGAAATATCCGATCCCGGCAGGGATCGCAGAGACGCACGATATTAATCCCCGCAGGGATGCGGAACCTTCGCAACCTCGCAAACCCGAGGTCTCCGACCATCGGGCTAATATCTGCAACCTCTCCGAGGTAAGAAGAGATGAATGCCTAATCCTTCTTCTTCGCCGCTTTCTTTGCAGGGCGCGGCGGGAAATCGAAACCGATTTTGGCGGTGGCGAGATCGAAGGTGAGATGGGCGTCGAACTTGCGTTTGGTGCGGTTCGATACGAAACCGTTGAGCAAATCCGTTTTTCCTTCGGACAGAAGTTTCAGTGCCTGATCTTCAGGGATTTCCTTCTGCAGAATCGAACGTCCGATGCGGATTCCGTGCGGATCCTTTTTCGTGACGATGTCCGGCACGTGATAGGCTTTCTCCGTTGCGTAAACCTTGTGCTCTTTTCCATCCGGCATTTTTGCAGTGCCGATCAACATCTCTTCGCTCAACTCCGGCGCTTGATTGTCATCACCTTCAAACAGGAAGGTGGTTTTGAATTTCTCGTCGATCTGCAATGATGCGTCGAAGGGCTTGTTGAACTTGGATTTGAAACCTTGCAGCGGACCGACCACGCCTTTTTTGAACAAGGTTTTCAGTTCATCTTCGGTAAGCAAACGTCCGGCGATGTGCTTCTTGATTTTGATTTTCAGTTCCGGATCGCGCGACTCATAGGTCGCATCCGTTTGCCTCAACACCAGTTTGCCATGGATCGGGTGATCCACTTCCACATCAGGAAAATTCTGATTCTTTGCGTCATCGGCGAGACCACGCGCTTTGGTCACGATGTCGTTGGTGTAACCGATGATTGCCTTCATGAAATCATCCCGCTTGAGCTGGCCTTGTTCCATCTGGCGCAGTTTGTATTCCCAATCGCCTGTTAGTTTCGGTGAATACAAACCTTCGATTTCCATTTGTTTGACGAGATCGATCAAACGCAGGCCGGACGGTGTCACGTGCAACTCGCGTCCATCGCGGAGGAGGTATTTCTGAGCAATCAAACCTTCGATCGTCGCCGCACGGGTTGCCGGTGTTCCGAGTCCGCGCTCGGCCATCGCCTCGCGCAGCTCCTCGTCGTTGACCAGAAGTTTTCCAGCCCCCTCCATCGCGGAGAGCAGGGTCGATTCCGTGAAACGTGCCGGCGGACGGGTTTGTTCATTCACCAACTCCACCGGATCCGCCTTGGCGGTTTCCCCGGCTTTCACGGCAACCAATTCATCCTTGCCAGCAGCCACTCCCGGCTTGCGACCATAAACTTCCTGCCAACCCGGAAATGTCAGAACGCGTCCTTCGGTTTTGAACACATCCTTCTGCTTGCCATGGGAAATGGTGGAGAGTCGGGTGGTTTGCTCGAATTCCGCATTCGGATAGAAGACCGCGATAAAACGTTTCACCACCATGTCATAAACTTTTTGCTCGGTGTCCGAGAGCTTGGCGATGTGACCGGTCGGGATGATCGCAAAGTGATCGGAAACTTTCTTCGAGTTGAAAACGCGTTTCGACTGATGAAGGTGCGGGCCCTTGCTGTCTTTTCCGGCAAGCACCGCCTTCGCATATTTCGCGACATCGAGATCGCTGTTGGCGATCTGCTTCATCGTGTCCTTGACGTTCTGAACGTAGTCTTCCGGAAGGTAACGCGAGTCGGTTCTCGGATAGGTCAGAACCTTGTGCTTCTCATAAAGCGCTTGGGCGATTTGCAAGGTTCCCTTGGCGGAAAACGGAGCCTCGCGCTGAAGGGTGGTTAGATCATACAACTGTGGTGCGATCTGCGTGTTGGATTTTTTCTCCTCGGAAATTTCCGCTGTCTTGCCTTGGCAGCGTTCGACGATTTCCTCCGCCAGTTTTTTCTCCCAGATCCGCTCTGCTTTCGCATGCGGCTTTTCTTCGGATTTCTTGAAATCGGGATCGATCCATTTCCCCAAATACTCGCCCGCACTGACATGCAGCGAGGCATGAACTTCGAAATACGCCTCCGGCCTGAAGGCTTGGATTTCCTGTTCACGAGCCGCGAGGATCGCCAAAGTCGGAGTCTGGACCCGACCCGCTGCGGTGATGTTGAATCCGCCGTGACGTGAGTTGAAACAGGTCAGGGCGCGGGTCGCATTCAAGCCGACCAACCAGTCGGATTCCGAACGGCATTTCGCGGCATCCGCCAGCGGCTTCATCTCCTCGTCGCTGCGCAGATTTTCCCATGCGGAAACGATGGCTCCTGTGGTCATCGATTGCATCCACAAGCGTTTGATCGGTTTATTGATTTCGCCGATCTCCATGATGTAGCGGAAAATCAATTCCCCTTCGCGTCCGGCATCGCAGGCGTTGACGATGAGATCCACATCCTTGCGCTTCGCGAATTTGAGAACCTTCTTCAATTTCGCTTCGGATTGCTCGATCGGATCCAACGTGAAGGTTTCGGGGATGGCGGGCAGCACATCGAATTTCCAGGGCAACTTCTTGCCGTTCGGGCCCATTGGCATCCGCAATTCGACCAAGTGACCCACCGCCGAAGTGATGATCGCGTCGTCGTTTTCAAAATGGATTTCACGTCCGGTTCCGACTTTTTTGAACTTCCCGAGCTTCTGGCTCAGAGCCTTCGAGAGGTCGTTCATGACGGAGGGTTTTTCTGCAATGATAAGTGTTTTTCCCATGGAGGTGGAGACTGGAAAGGGGTTGTGACTGAACGGGGACTAGGCAGGGATTTTGACCGGATGCAAGGAGGAAAAAGATTTCGGGGCAATTCCACCCGCCATGCTCGACACGAAAAATCGCACCCTATCTTTCCGAGGAACCTCGCTGTATCCTAGGATCTGCGGATAAAACGAAACCCCGGAAGCGGACGGATCAGGCGACGCAACTCCAGTTTAAATAAACCCGCCGTGACCGCCGAGGACGGCAAACCGGTATGGCTGATCAACCGATCCACAGCCATCTCTTCGCCCTCCGGCATCGCTGCGTAAATCATCGCCTCTTCCTCCGGTAGATCGGATTCGGGCATCGGAGACTCCTCCCGCATGCCACTCGCGGATGAAAATGGCAGCTCGCCCATATCATCGATCACTTGTGAGGCATCGGTCACCAAGGTCGCTCCATCACGAATCAACTGATGGCATCCTGCCGAGGTCGGTTTATCGATCGGACCCGGAACCGCGAAGATCGGTTTCCCATATTCCGATGCCAGATTTGCGGTGATCAGGGTTCCCGACCACGCCGGACATTCCGTGACCAACACGGCTTGGCCCCAGGCGGCGACGATGCGGTTGCGGATCGGAAAGGTTTGTTTGTCCGGGGCCTTGTGCAGGGGGAATTCGGAAATCACCGCCCCGTTGCCGTCCGCGATTTTTTCCGCAAGCGCCAGATTTTCGGGAGGATACAATCTCGCTAATCCGGATCCGACCACTGCGATCGTTCGGCCCTTCGCAGCCAGCGCTGCCTCGTGCGCCGCGGTATCGATCCCCCGTGCCAGACCGGAAATGATCGTGAAGCCCGCGTGGGCGAGCTGATAGGTGAGTTTTTTCGTCGCCGACAATCCATAAGTCGTGCTGCGCCTGGAACCCACCACACTGATCGCATGTTTGTCGCGTGGTAAAATTTCTCCCCACACATACAACACGATGGGAGCATCATACGCCTGCAAGAGAAACTGCGGATAAGCCTCGTCCTCACGGGTGATGATCCGGATTCCTCGTTCTTCGGCTTCAGCGATTTCTTCGGAGGGATCCACCTGATCCTGCCATGTGGTGATGAGCTTCGCGGTCTCGGGGCCGATCCCGTCCGTGCGCTGCAATTCATTCAACGATGCACCGAGAACAAGGTTGGCACTGCCGAAGTTTTCTAACAAACGGGAAATTTTGACCGGACCGATTCCCGGCAACAGGTTGAGCGCGAGAACCGCTTCGCGAGATGTCATGGGGGGATGATGAAAAATCTAACTGAATGTGATGTGAGGCGAAAGGGCGAGGTTCAATCCACCTGCATGCCGCTGTTGGCCCAGAGCCATTTGGTGACCTTGCCGTCCTTGATCAGCGCTCTCACCTGGCGGGTCTTGACCCCGAACGGAGTGGTCGAATTGAAAGACGCCAGACCCACATCGTAGGTGACGCCGTCCACAACCTCTTTTTTCTCCATGGTCTTCCACTCGGTCACTTGTTCAAAACTGAAGCTTTTCAATTCACCCGATTTCACATGTGCCTGCATCGCGGCAATCAGCTTCGGATCTCCTGCTGCGGATGGCTGATTGCCGACCGCTTCCGTTGCTGGTGCTGTTACCGGAGCAGGTGGCGTTTCCACCACAGCCGGTGTCTCGGTCACTGCGGGCGTTTCGACCACGGCCGGTGTCTCGGGAACTGCCGGAGTTTCAACCACGGCTGGAGTTTCGGTCACTGCGGGTGTCTCAACTGCCGCAGGGGTTTCGGTGACTGTTGGAGTCTCAGTCACTGCAGGGGTTTCAAAAACCGTTGGCGCATCATCTTTCGGTGTGGCGCGTTCTTCGGTCTCTTTTTCCTCAGCGTCTTCCGCTTCATGCTTGGTTTCGACGTTTTTGTAATCCGCAGGTTTACCGGTCAGAGTCACACGCAGGCTGGGCTCGAAAATGTATCCCGCTGCACCAGCAGCTGCCACGGCGATGAGGAAGATGAGAAATTTCATAATTTGTAATACCCAGGTTTCTACGCTTTTGTTCGAATTTTACCACCAAGTTTTCGTAGGCGTGCTTTGGAGATTGATGCCTGAGCGCTTCGATGGGTAGTTTTTTTTTGTGAAGCGGATTTATGTGATTGCAGGTGAAATGAGTGGCGATGCCCATGCGGCAGGCTTGCTCAGGAAATTGAAGTCCCTCCACCCCGATCTCGAAATCCACGGCGCCGGCGGTCCGGAAATGCATGAGCTGAGCGACGGCCGCGTCACCAACTGGGTCGAGGACGCCGCCGTGATGGGCGTGATTGAGGTCCTCAAGCGCTACAGCTGGTTCAAACAACGCTTTGATGAAATGCTCAAACAGGCCATCGATCTGAAACCCGATGTGCTGCTTTTGGTCGACTACCCCGGCTTCAATCTCCGTTTCGCTACCGCCCTGCGCGCCGCTTTGCCCGACACCCGTCAGGTCTATTACATCAGTCCGCAAGTCTGGGCATGGAACAAAAAACGCATCCCGAAAATGGTCAAGCTGCTCGACGAGATGCTCTGCCTTTTCCCTTTCGAAAAACCCATCTTCGAGACCGCCGGTTTGAAGACCACCCATGTCGGACATCCGTTGATCGACGAACTCGCCACCGAAAAACTCTCCACCCCTCGCGAGGAAAATCTCATCGGGCTTTTTCCCGGCAGTCGTGAACGCGAAATCGCCAAGCTTTTCCCGATGATGATTGATACCGCCAAGATCCTCCGCTCGTGGCGGAGCGATCTGCGTTTCCGTGTCCCGGCCGCCACACCCAAACTCGCCGTCACCATGCGCGCGATGATCGATCAGGCAGACGCAACCGACTGGATCGAACTCCAGAACGGCGGGAGCCACCAACTCATGCAAACCGCCGCCTGCGGTGTGATCGCCAGCGGAACCGCAACTCTGGAAGCCGCCATTTACGGACTGCCCTACTGCCTGGTTTATAAAATGGCGTGGACCACCTATTTCCTCGGAAAACTGCTCGTCAAAATCCAATACATCGGACTGGTCAACATTCTGGCAGGACGGAAAATTGTGGAGGAGTTCATTCAAGCGGACGCCTCACCCACCGAAGTCAGCCAATGGATGCAGTCCATCCTGAACAACGATGAAAAACGCAACCAACTTGTCACCGAACTCCAATCTGTTAGTTCCCAACTCGGTGAACCAGGAACCCACCGCCGCGCCGCCGAGCGCGTCAGCGAATGGCTGGATTTCACACCCTAAACTTCAAACTCCAATTTCAGAGTCCCAAATCTCATCTCTATAATATCATGCAAGACAACATCCTCGCCAAAATCGAATCCCTCGGCCTCAAACTCCCCGAAGTGCCCACCCCCGTCGCCGCCTACGTCAACTATGTCCGCAGTGGAAATCTGCTTTTCCTTTCCGGCGGCCTTCCTATCGACGGAGATCGGAAAATGCTCGGTAAAGTCCCTTCGGTTTGTTCCGTCGAAGATGCGGTCGAGGGCGCTCGCATCATCATTCTCAACCGTCTTGCGGTGATCAAGGAAGCCATCGGCTCGCTCGATAAAATCAAACAAATCGTCACGCTTAACGGCTTCGTAAACTCGGATCCCGATTTCTACGGTCATCCACAAGTGGTCAACGGCGCATCCGAACTCCTCGTCGAAATTTTCGGCGAGCGCGGCAAACATTCCCGCACCGCACTCGGCGCCGCAGCCCTCCCGCTGAATGTTTCAGTCGAGATCAATCTCATCGTCGAGGTCGAGTGATCTAAAAGGAGAGTGATGTTTTCGGACCGCGTGACTCCAGTCACGCCCTTCGTAGCTTCAGCTTACTAAGAAGGTCTTGCTCAGCCAAACTGCGCGAGTGGACTCGCGCGCTCCAATCCCCCACGCAAAAAAATTCTTTACGTTTGGCAAAATGCCGCGCAAATTTGTTCTGAAGAACACTGTTCAGGAACCCATGTCAAACTCACTCACTTCTCGGCAAAAAGATATTCTCGAATACCTGCGCACCTCCAGCCGCACCACCGGCCTGATGCCCAGCACTCGGGAAATTCAACACTATTTCGGATTTGCCAGCCAGACCGCTGCGATGAGTCACCTGCGCTCTCTGGAGAAAAAAGGAGTCATCCAACGTGTTCCCGGTAAAGCCCGCGCCGTCATCTTCCCGGAAGATCTCGATCGGGAAGAAATTCGCGACATCCCTGTTTACGGCCGCATCGCCGCCGGCTACGGCGACAGCACACCGCCCGAACCCGAAGGCTGTATCTCCATCGACATCACTTCCCTCGGCTGCCGTGGCAAAAACGAAACCTTCGCCCTCCGCGTCCGCGGTGAATCCATGATCGATGCCCACATCTGTGATGGTGACACCGTGATCCTCGAAAAACGTGAAGCTCGCAACGGAGACATCGTCGCCGCACTGATCGACGGCGAAACGACTCTCAAGCGCTTCATTTCCCAAAAAGGCAAAACCTACCTTCACGCTGAAAATCCCGACTTCCCCGATCTCATCCCCACGGATGAACTCATCATCCAAGGCGTGATGATCGCACTGCTCAGAAAAGCGGCATAAAAATCAATCGCTAGGGTCATTTTGATAGAATGACCGCCAAGATCTCGAAGAAAGCGCTTTAAAAGTCCAGGGTCTCAAAGTCGCAAGTCATAGCCATAACCGCTGGTGCGGTTTGATGAAAATAACTTTCAGTCATTCGACGTTCGACTTTTCGACTTTTCGACTCTATCTCATTCATCCATGGATGATTTCGAGAAGAAGATCAACGAAGCCCTTGCCAACCCTCAAAATCAGGGAGAGATGAGCGACGCCGATTCGGTCGGCACCGTTGGCTCACCTGACTGCGGCGACATGATGCGGATGTGGCTAAAGTTTTCTGAAAAAGACGGCAAAAAAGTCATCGACCGCGCGTCTTTCCAAGCCTTCGGCTGCCAAACCGCCATCGCCGTTGCCTCCATCGCCACCCAGCTCCTCAAAGGAAAAACTGCGGAAGAGGCGCGCAACCTCAGTGCTCAGGATCTCGCCGGAGATCTCGGAACCCTGCCACCCATGAAAATCCATTGCGGCCAATTGGTTGAGGGGGCCCTTCGCAATGCGCTCGATCCCAATCCTTCCACTTCCGCAACTCCGGCAAACCCGCAAAATACCCTGCTGGGCGAAATTCATTCATCTAAACCAAAACAAATCAAAATCGTCCCGATCGGAAATTCTGAGGAACTTCCTTGAGCTGCCAGCCCGCGATCCTCTATCAATGGAGCATAACCCGTTTCATTTTCAAAAAAATCACCCCTTTTCCCTGTGTTAGAACTCAAAGACGTTTGTTTCACCATCCGCAAAGACGGCGAGGATGTTAATTTGGTCGATCACGTTTCAATCCAAATCCCAAAGGGTCACTTCATGGCCATCGTCGGCCCATCGGGTTGCGGAAAAACCACGTTGCTCAAAACCATCGCCGGCCTCAATCCGGAGTCCGATGGAGCGCTGATCTGGGAAGGCCGAAACCTTTCCGAGGAAGGCGACTTCTCACCCTCGGAAATGGGTTACGTCCCCCAGTTCTCCATCGCTTTCGATCCTCTGACAGTTGATGAATCCGTCGAGGCAGCAACTCGCCTGCGCGTCAAATCCAGAAACACCGAGGAACTCGATCACCGGATTGACCGTGTGCTGGATGAGACCGGGCTCGGCCCGATCAGTGATCGTCTCGTAAGAGTCCTTTCCGGCGGTCAAAAACGCCGCCTCGGTCTCGCCATGGAACTCGTTTCAGATCCAAAAATCCTGCTCTGCGATGAGGTTACGTCCGGACTCGATCCGCGCTCAGAACGAGAAATTGTCCGATTGCTCCACGATCTATCCCGTAAAGACGGTCGCATCATTCTCTCCGTCACACACTCTCTCGCTCATCTGGAGCTTTACGATTCCATCCTGGTGCTTCACGAGGGGAAAGTCGCCTTTCATGGTCCGCCAGATCAGTTGAACCACTACTTCTCGGTGACCGATACCGAAGAGGTTTATCCACGGCTTGCCAAACAACCATCCGAGCGCTGGCAGGCTTCATGGAACAAACACCGTGAGTCCTACTACAGCATGCTGAAGAAAAACCGCCAGCGACTTATCGAAAACGGCGTCCTGCGCGCTTCTGCGGTGGCCACTGTTAGACCAGACGACGAAAAGACAGACTCCCCGCTCCACCAGGAAACCCAACTTCCCGGATTCTTTTCCCAGTTTGCCACTCTCCTGTCACGACGCTGGCGGATTTTCTTCCGAGATCGGGGTCAGGTATTTCTGCAAATCGCCATTCTCATCTGCTTCCCTGTGTTGGTTACCTTGTTCAGTGAAAAGGCGTCGGGAAACATCAGGCGGCTTTCAGACACGATGCAAAGTAACATCGTTCAAGAAATCAGAGAGCAACAATCGTTCAGGGCGGATCAGGCGAAAGTCGGCTCCGCCATCTCCGGCATCATCATGTTTCAGGTGGTTCTGCTCGCCCTCATGGGTTCTAACAATTCCGCCCGCGAAATCGCAGGCGAGAGACTGATTTATGAAAAGGAAAAATTCGGCGGTTTGCGACCTCTGGCATATCTAACATCGAAAATAGCCTTTCTCTCCTGTCTCGTCATCGCCCAATCCCTGTGGATGGCGTTTTTTGTCAACATGTTCGGCCCGTTCCGGGGGGATTTCGTTCAGCATGCGATCTTCCTGCTGCTCATCAATGCCGCCATGACTTCCATCTGTCTGGCAATTTCTGCGATGATGCGCACCGCCGAGCAAGCATCCCTGCTCTCCATTTATCTTGTCGGTTTCCAGCTCCCCCTGTCCGGCGCAGTCCTCGCACTCCCCGAACACATCGAAGCCTTCACCAGACCCTTCATCTCTGCCTATTGGTCCTGGTCCGGATCGGTTGAAGCGCTACAGGCACAGGTCAACACGGCCGTGAAATCGATTGTCGATACCGCACCCTCCAACCAAAATGCCTGCCTCTTCACCCTTACGATCCATATTTTCAGCGCTCTCGGCCTTGCCTGGATCGGCGCACGTCGTCCTCAATGGGACTGACCCGTTTTCAATCTCACAAAAATGCTTTATTAATCCCAAGCCTCACGCATTCTAGACCGAATTTCCAACTCATGGCTCGTCGCGCAAGTTCCAGTACCAATCCTCTCCTCATCGTCGGTATCGGCGTGGCAATCATCGCCGCCATCTTCGGCGGTAAATCGATGTTGAAAAAGGAATCCACCTCGTTTTCCGACGCCTACCCGCTCGATGTTGTTGCTTTTCTCGAAGATGCGAACGCCTTCCGCGGAGACGAGTTTTTTGTCGAAGGCAAAATCGAAGAAAAACTTCGTTATACTAGATCAAATGGAGAGATCGTCAGCATTCGGGTCAAAACCGCCGGCGGCGAAGAAATCATCCCCATCCAAATTCCTGACAAATTCAACAAGCTCAATATCGATCGCAAACAGAGCTACGCATTCAAAATCCTGATCAAAGAAGGTGGGATTCCAGTAGCAACCGAAATCAAACGGCTCTAAATTGTCGTATTAAACCCATTACAATCCGTGTTATGAGAACACTGCCCATCACTCTTTTCATCGCAGCTTTAACGCCGCTTTTCTCGCAGGTTTACACCCCACCCACTCAACCTGCGCAGCAGCCTGCCCAACAACCCGTTCCGACAGACTCGGGTCCCGCACAGCAAAAACAAGATTCCAAATCCCCGTTCGGGCAGGAAATCCCATTGCTCGACCCCTCAGCCGAAACCATCACAGTGGGTGGTGTCACCATTCCTCTTGGAGACAATCGCCTGCTCAAAGCCCGCTTCGAAAAATACCTCAACCAACCGGCGGAAAGCGACGAAGAAGCCAAAGCCTACCGCGAAACCATCGCGGAAATTCTTGATACCATCTCACCTCTTCGGAGCTCGGGCGCACCCAACCTCAAAGAAGCTTTCCTGCTTCTGCCGCGTGCTTCTTCTTACCCAGGCGACGCCAATCTCTGCTCCACTCTCGCTGAAGCCATCTACATGGCATTGCTGGCAAAAAAAGACAGCAACCAACTCAAGGATCTCAATCAATCCATCGAGAATGAAAAAAAGGCGATCATTCGCGAAGCGGACTGGGCGGCAAGAAACGAGCGCGACCCCACTTTGGGCAATCGCGCAACCACCAACGGCAGCGGCGCACAAAACACAACCAATCGTCCCGCTCAAAACCCCGGAGCAGGTGTCAACTCCCTGAAATACAAGGACACGCTTCGTCGCATCGCTGAGATCGAGGCGATGAAAAAACAGAACATCATCCGTAACGAAGCGCAGACCCTCCAGACCAAAACCCAATACCAGGTCAATATGATCCAATGGTTCGCTCAACGCCGTTACGAGCACGTGCTGATGGCATCCCGCTTTTACAACCAGATCTGGAAAGACGGCGATCAAACTTTGCGCGTCGATAAGGACTCGGATGTTTCCAAACTTTTCACCCAATCCCTGGGGATTTCACCCACCGTTTCCTCACTCGACTCCCTCTCCAACGAGGCCATTCGTGAGGTAGAAAAATACATCGAGGCCTTCAATCACCTACTCTCCCGTGACGAGCTCCACTCCGCGTCTCAACGCCTCATGGAAGCCTACGCCCTCGGCGAATATCTCACGCCTGTTGCAACTCTGCCTCTCGAGAAAAAACGTCGCATCGCGGAATACGTTCGTGATCTCCACGAACTCTACGGTGCTCTCCAAGCACGCGACTACATCCGCGGCAAAAAACTCTCCGAGCAACTCAAAACAACCGCCAGAGATTACCCTTCTTCCAAAGTCGATTCCGTAATCTCCGGTTACACCCTCGCCTCCGATCTTGCGATCGAAGACGCCAAGACCCAACTTCTCTCACGAAACTCCGAAAAAGCTCAGGAGAAAATCAAGCAAGCCGCCGAAATCTGGCCAACCAATCCGAAACTTGAGGAATTCCGAACTCTGGTAAGCAATTCAGGAGCCATCGTGGTGGCAAGAAACGACTTCGACCGCCTGCTCTCCGAAGGCAACTACCGCGAAATCCACAAACGCCAATACGAATTCGCGCCCGCGATCCAAGGCGATCCAACTCGTGAGGATGCTTTCAAGCAGATCATGCAGAACTTGGTGACCATCGAAACCGCAATCAGCAAAGCCAGCGAGTTCTCAAGGATCGGACAAAACTACAGCGCTTGGGAGCAACTAGCCCAAATCCGTGAACAATTTCCCGATGATCCGAAACTCGGTCGCGAACTCGAACTGCTCGCTCCGAAGGTCGCCGATTTTACCCTCGCGCTCGACAAGGCCGACCAGTACGAAAAGCGAAATCCCAAACAAACCGGCTCCGCTCTCACCTGGTATCTGAAAGCGCGTTCGATCTACCCGCAATCCACCCAAGCGGAAACCGGAATCAACCGCATTCTCGACGAGATTCTCCCTGAGGGCTGAAGCCACCGAGCCGGCTTTTTATCGAAAGTTTCTCGCAAAGCTTCAAAGGGGTGTTCAGGCTAGCCGCCGAACACCTCTTCTTTATGGCCTCACCCATCACCCTCAGACCCGCTGTCATCCGCCTCGCGATCATCGGCCTCATCACCCTCGTTGGAATCACGTCCTCCTTTTACACCGTCCCAACCGACTCACAGGCCGTCGTGCTTCGCTTCGGCAAGCCGATCCGCACCACGCAGTCCGGTCTGCATTTCAAGCTCCCCTACGGCATCGACAAAGCTCTCCAGGTCGAGGTCACCCGCCAACTCCAACAGGAATTCGGATTCGGCACCCCGGATGCGACCAACCCATGGCAATCAACAGATTCCAGCGAACAGGAAGAAGAAAAATCCATGGTCACCGGTGACCTCAACGCCGCCCTCGTCGAGTGGGTCGTGCAATACCGCATCGAAGATCCGGAGCAATACCTCTTCGCGGTCCGTGAACCCGATGCCACACTCCGAGCTCTCTCGGAAAGCGTGATGCGTGAAATCGTCGGAGACCGCACCGTTGACGAAGTCATCACCATCGGTCGTCAGGAAATCGAAAGCATCGCAACTGTCAAACTTCAGGAAGCCACGCTCTCCTACGCCATGGGTTTGAGAATCGACCAAGTTCAGCTCAAAAACGTCAACCCGCCACGACGGGTTCAATCCTCTTTCAACGAAGTCAACCAAGCCCAACAGGAACGCGAAAGCGCGATCAACCGCGCCAACGGCGAATACAACAAGGAAGTCCCGCGCGCCCGCGGTGAAGCCGACCGCGCCATCTCCGCTGCCCAGGGTTACGCTTCCAAACGCGTCAACGAGGCCGAAGGAGATGTCGCTTCCTTCGAAGCCCTCCTCAAGGAATATTCCACCGCCACGGAAATCACCCGTCGCCGTCTCTATCTCGAGACCATGTCCGAAGTTCTGCCCAAAATCGGCAAGACCGTCATCATCGACGAAACCGCGAAAGGACTTCTTCCACTGCTCAATCTGAACAACTGAAAAATTAAAAGACTCAAGATAAAGAAGTCGATGCTCCATCCTCCCTACCTGAAAACTTCCAACTAGCAACTTTCCCACTTTTCTAAATGAAACGCTCAATCCTCATCTTCACCGTTCTGCTTATCGGCGTCATCGGTTTCAACCTTTGCACCTACAGCTTGCCGCCCACCGAACAAGCCATCCTCACGCAGTTTGGTGATCCCGTCGGCGAGCCTGTCACCGAACCCGGCCTGCATTTCAAAACCCCTTTCATCACCGTCGTCAACCGCATCCCGAAAAACATCCTTCCATGGGACGGCCTGCGCAATGAAATGCCCACGAAGGACAAACTCTACATCTCAGTTGATACCTTCGGTCGCTGGCGCATCACCGATCCCCTCGAATATTTCAAACGTCTCCGCAACGAACGATCCGCCAACTCCCGCCTGGAAAACGTTCTGGGTTCCGCAACCCGCAGCATCATCGGCAAACACGATCTGATCGAAATCGTCCGCACAGACAAAAACCGCACACCCGCAAAAGACGATACTCTTGAGGAAATGACTGATGGCCAATCAGGCAGTATCGGCGTGCTTCCCAAAATCCGCAAAGGGCGTTCCGAACTCGAAGACGAGATCATGAAAGATGCCGCACCGAAACTCAAGGAGCTCGGAATCGAACTCCTCG
Source organism: uncultured Prosthecobacter sp. (assembly GCA_965650415.1). Classification (GTDB taxonomy): domain Bacteria; phylum Verrucomicrobiota; class Verrucomicrobiia; order Verrucomicrobiales; family Akkermansiaceae; genus Luteolibacter. The sequence continues at coordinate 29,566 of CBFGOP010000006.1, forward strand.
ATATCCGCTTCAAGCGCATCAACTACAATCCATCCGTCTCTGAAAAAATCTTCGAACGCATGATTTCCGAGCGCCAGCAAATCGCTTCCAAATTCCGCTCCGAAGGTGAAGGCGAAGCCGCGCGTATCCTCGGCAGCAAAGACCGCGACCTCAACCAGATTTCCTCCGAGGCCTACAAGCAAGTCCAGACCATCCGCGGCCAGGCCGATGCCAAGGCTTCGGAAATCTACGCCCGCGCCTACGGCCAAAACCCCAAAGCCGCCGAACTCTACGAGTTCATCAAAACCATGGAGATGTATCGCAAGACCATCGGCAAGCAATCCACCCTCGTGCTTTCCACCGATTCGGATCTGTTTCAACTGCTGAAATCGTCCGACGCCACAGGCAAGTAGGAGAAAGCATGGAAGGACAGCACACCAACTCCAAAAAACTGCAATGGCAGCTTGAGTGCCTCGGTCACACGCTCACCGAATTACTCGCCGGCTTGCTGCCAGGTCCTTGGATTTTCCGTATCGGAGAAACCCTCGCAGGCATCACCTGGCACTTCATGCCGAAACGCCGTAAAACCGTGATTCGAAATCTTCGTATCGCACTTGCCGGAGAAAAATCCCTTGAGGAAATCGAAGCACTTGCCAAAGCCAGCTTCCGCCGCACCGGAGGAAATCTCCTCTCAGCCGCTTACACGGCTCGCCTTTCTCCGGAAAAACTCAACCGCGTGATGGAGATCGAGAACCCGGAACTCGCCCAAGAAACCCTTGCCCGTGGCAAAGGCGTCGTGCTGATGCTCTCTCACATGGGCAACTGGGAACTCCTCGCCCGCCTTGTTCACCTCCTGCCAAAAGGCACAAAAACCGGCGCGTTCTACCGACCGCTCAACAACGAAATCCTCGACGATCGCATCCTTGCCCGTCGCCAAACCGATGGCACCCGCATGTTTTCCAAGCGAGATCCCTTTCACCAAGTCACCAGCTTTTTGAGAGACGGCGGCATCGTCGGCATCCTCGCCGATCAGCGCGTGGGTGTGCAGGGAGATCTCGTTCATTTCTTCGGTCGCACCACCCGCGCCAGTCCCCTTCCCAGCCTCCTCGCCAGACGTGCCAAAAGCGAAATCCTCGCCCTCTCTCTGGAAACGGTTAGACCCGGAAAATGGAAAGTGCGCTTTCATCAGGTGGAACAGCCAATCAACTCGGAGTCCTGCATGAATGCGCTCCAAAAAGCCATGTCCAACAGCCTGATTGATGTCTTCTGGCTGCAGGAACGCTGGAAAATATATTTCCAAGATGAATCCGGTTTTGACGAATGGCTGGGACATCACCCGGCTGGCGAAAAAAAACATCGCGTTCTCTTATGGATCGATTCTTCATCCGAATCTGAGATCCCCAGCCAATGGATTCATCCGGACGTCACCTACGAGATCATCGCGCCAGCTGGCACAACTCTTCCTGCGGGATTGCCGTCGGAAACAATCGTTCATATTTTGCCAAATCTCGGTCATATTGAGGATATTCGAGCCACCATCCTTCGGATCGACCGACAACATATCCTTCCTCTCGACCTCATTGTTTGCCATCGCCCCAACGCAGAGCTCACGCAAGCGTGCAAACAGGAACTCATACCCGTCATCGCCCTCTCATGAAAGTTATCCAAATCCTGCCAGAAATGAATTCGGGCGGTGTCGAGCGCGGCACGATGGAAATCGCGTCCAAACTTGTTAGAGATGGCCATCAGTCCATCGTCATTTCCAACGGAGGCCGACTCGTGGCGGGCCTCGAAGCCGCTGGCTCGCGTCACATCTCCTTGCCGGTCCATCGCAAAAATCCCGTCACCTTGCTTCAGGTTCTTCCGCTGCGGCGTTTTCTGGAAAAGGAAAAACCCGATGTCCTGCATATTCGTTCCCGCGTTCCGGGCTGGGTGGCATGGCTCGCATGGCGCGGCATGAACCCCAAAACCCGCCCCCACCTCATCAGCACGGTTCACGGATTTTACTCGGTCAGCTTTTACTCCGCGATCATGACCAAAGGCGAACGCGTCATCGCGGTTTCATCCAGCATCAGGGATTACATCCTGGAAAATTATCCCCGAACCGCTGAGAAAAACATCCGCGTCATCCATCGCGGTGCCTCACCAGCGGAATTTCCACGCGACTACCGTCCTCCTGCCGAATGGATCCAAACCTGGCAATCGGAACATCCCCAGCTCGCAGGAAAAAAAGTCCTGCTCCTGCCCGGACGCATCACCCGTTGGAAAGGACAACAGGATTTCATCCGGCTCATCGCTGCGCTGAAAACCCGTGGCCTCGCCGTTCATGGCCTGATCCTCGGTGATACCCATCCGAAAAAACAAGCGTTCAAAACCGAACTCCTCCAGCTCACCGAAGAACTCGATGTCAGCGCCGATGTCACCTTTCTCGGCCATCGCCCGGACGTTCGCGAGGTCATGTCCGTCTCCGACATCGCTTACTCCCTCTCTCTCGACCCCGAAGCCTTCGGCCGCGTCTCACTCGAGGCCGCCTCACTTGGCCGACCCGTCATCGGCTACAATCACGGCGGTGTTGCGGAACAGTTGTCCGTGTTTTTCCCTACAGGACTCATCCCCGTCGGCGATACCGATGCATTGCTCGAAACCACAATTCGATTGCTTAACCAGCCCCAAACCCCTGATATGGTCATGCCTCCATTCACTCTCGACGCCATGACCCAAGCCACTCTCGACGTCTATCAAGAAGTCACCCGCTCCGCCATCTGATCCCAACCACCCATCGCCTTGAACACCGAAACGCCCATCCATGTCATCTGCATCCATTGGGGAACCGCCTACCGCGCGGAAGATATCAATACCCTTCACAACATGGTGCGTAGAAACACCAGCCTGCCACTGGAATTTCACCTCTTCAGCAATGAGCCACCCGAGGGTCTGCATCCGGAAATCCATGTCCGCCCGGAACCCGGCCTGAACGTCCCCAAAGAATTCAATCGACATAACTATCGCAAGGAAGCCGGCCTATGCGACGATCAACTCGGCGGACTTAACGGCAAACGCGTCTTTTTCTTCGACCTCGATGTCGTCATCACCGATCAGCTCGATGAATTGTTCAGCTACCCCAAAGACGATGGTTTCTACATCATCAACGACTGGAATACAAACGGCGATCACGTCGGCCAAGCCTCCTGCTACTCCTTCGTCGTCGGAACGCTCGGCTTCGTGAAAGAAGCCTTCGAGTCCGATCCCGAACCCATCCTCAAACGTTACGGCACCGCCTCCCAAGAATACCTCTCTGCCAAGGTAATCGAGCGTTTCGGTCCGCTGAACTTCTGGCCGGCCCAATGGTTCCAATCCTTCCGCTACCACTGCCTACCACATGCTCTGCTGCGTTGGTTCCAAACCCCGAAGCCACCCAGACCCGGCACCAAAGTCCTCGCCTTCCACGGCCACCCCGACATCCAGGATGCCATCGAAGGCAAATGGGGCAGACCCGGAGACCGCAAACGCGCCAAAGGCTGGAAAAAAATATACAAACACTGCAAACCAACTCCATGGATATTGGATTTTTGGAAGTGAAGAAGAAGGACACAAGAAAGGAACGTACCCATCGATGGCTTTTCTAACAAATGGAACGCGTGACTCCAGTCGCACTGAATTACAGCGGTCATTTTATCAAAATGACCCTACCATGTTCTGACCTTCATGCTCCCCGCTCATCCACAAACCAAGACGAAGATCCGCATCGCCTGCGCCGATGTGAAGCCCTCGCTTGTAGAAAACCTGCTTCGCTACGTGGCGGATCGCTATGATTTTGAATTCACGGAAGATCTCGATGCGGAATTCGTATTCCATTCCTGCGACGGCATGGATGTCCTCAACTACTCCGGCGTGCGGATTTTTATCACCGGTGAAAACGTCACTCCCAACTTCGCCATCAGCGACTACGCCATGGCCTTTGAAAAACTCAGCTTCCGCGATCGCTACATCTGGACCCCTCTGTTCAAATTGTATGGTGACTATCACGCCCTCTTGCAACCCAGGCCGAACCCTGCGGAAATTCTCGCCGAAAAAACCGGCTTCTGTGCCTACGTGATGTCCAACACCACCGACAGCGACAGCGTAAGAGAGGAGATTTTCGATCTGCTTTGCTCATACAAAACCGTCAATTCCGGTGGGCTATGGAGAAACAATGTCGGTGGCCGTGTCGCGGACAAACTCGCCTTCCAAACTTCGCACAAATTCGTCATCGCCTTCGAAAATTGCTCGCATCCCGGTTATCTAACCGAAAAATTCGTCGATGCAGCGCTCTCCCAAGCCATCCCCATCTACTGGGGCGATCCCGAGATCGGAAACCTCTTCAATCCCAAAGCCTTCATCAACTGCCACGATTTCGAATCCCTCGAAGCCGTTGTCGAAAAAGTCCGCGAGATCGACCAGAACGACTCGCTCTACCTGCAGATGCTCGCTGAACCATGGTTCACTGACGGGATCGAACCCGACTGCTTGAAAGACCAGACTTTCGTTTCATTTCTCGACCACATCTTCCGTCAACCACCCTATACCGCCTATCGCCGCAATCGCGGACGTTGGGGCATCAAGTCGGAAAAACATCTCTACGACATGCACCACCGCCCGCTCGTGCAAATGTTCAAGAATTTCCGTAAGCAATGGCGGCGCGTCTATCACAAGTTCATGCCACATCGTAAATTCTACTGAACACCCGCGCTACGCAGCGCATGAACCATTTTTTCCCTGATCCAAAACACCTTCCATGAAACCGGCCTCTAACATCAGAATCAAGCTGATCAGCCGTGGACAGAGCAGTCATCACTGGGCAAACCAGCAGCCTGAGCAGGGCAGCTTCAGCGGCGAATGTGAGTTCTTGTTCGATCTTGAGGAAACCCGCTACGATTGGCTGGTGGTCATCGATGATGTGTCGAGATCCTTGCGTGGCGAATCGGAGCCCCTTGCCTGTGCCGACGAACATACCTTGTTGGTCACCACCGAACCGCCAAGCATCACCTCTTATGGCAAGGCTTTCACCTCCCAATTCGCCAAGGTTCTGACCTCACAACCGTCTGCCGCACTGCCACATTCCGGACACATCCATTCCCACACCGGAAACCTGTGGTATAACGGCCACACCTACCGCGAGCTGAAGAACCAACCCTTTCCGATAAAAACCAAATCCCTCTCCACCGTCTGCTCTTCCAAACAGCAGAAACACACCATCCACAACGATCGCTACCAGTTCAGTCACTGGCTCACTCAGCAGATTCCGGACATGGATCTCTTCGGTCATGGCTCCAGATTCATCCAGCATAAGTATGACGCACTCGATCCCTATCTCTATCATCTTGCCATCGAGAATTATGCAGGACTTCATCACTGGACGGAAAAACTTGCCGATCCTTACCTGAGCGGCTGCCTTCCGATCTATTACGGCTGCCCGAATCTTGCGGATTATTTTCCCAGAGAAAGCTTCGTGGAAGTCGATCTCTACAACCGCCCGCAGGCACTAGAAATCATCCGGGAAACCATCAGCCGTCCCACTCATGATTCCACCACCCATGAGGCGCTGATCGAGGCCAGACGACGGATCATGGAGGAATACAATCTGTTGGCCATGATCGAGCGGATCGTAATCGAATCATATCAACCATTCCGCAAACCATCGGGTCGCAAAATATACAACCGCAAACTCATGCGGCTGCTCCGCCCGGCTGATGCTTTAAGGCACCTTCGCTGGGCCATCGCCAAACATTTACCTTAAAGTTCTTCCTCATGAGAATCGTATACGCATGCAACCAGATGCTCCGCCGTTTCGGAAACTGGAAATTTTTCACCGACATCAAACTCGCCCACGGCATGGTGAGAAACAACTGGAACGTATGCACATTCAGCGATCGTGACATCGCCCGATTCACCGCGCCTCTCAACATCAAGCCGTTGGGTAGTCGCGCCGCCAACCGGCACTTTTTGGAAACCTGTGAAAACTTCCGGCCGGATGCCATTTTTCTCGGTCATTGCGATATTATCACCAACGAAACCCTGCGCGAAATCAAACGCCGCATGCCGGATGTACCATTGATTCACTACAATATCGATGCACTCTGGATCCAAGCCAATGTCGATAAAATCCACCACCGTAAGGATGTCGTCGACTCCATTTTCCTCACCACCGGCGGCGAGGCAATCAAACCTTTCGAGACCGGACGCAACGTGGTCGGCTTCATTCCCAATGCGACCGATCCGGCGATCGATCAGTTCGACAACTCTCTCAAAACCGAATTCGAGCGCGATCTCATGTATTGCGGCAAAGGCGATGTGACCGACGAGCGCTATCCGCTGATTGTCAGCCTCCACCAGAAACTCAAAGATCAACTGCGCTTTGATACCTACGGCATTTATGGCAAGCCCGATATATGGGGAGAAGGTTATGAGCGAGTCATGACCAGTAGCAAAATGGCCCTCAATCTCAATCGCGTTGAAGGCTGGCCGCTCTATTCCTCAGACCGCATCGCCCAACTGATGGGTAATGGCTTGCTCACCTTTATCTGGGACAAGGCTGACATGCGCCGCCTGATCCAGGATGAGCACGCTGTGTTCTTCCGTGACGAGGACGAACTCGTCCGCAAAGCCATCGAGTTCCAACACAACGACTCCATGCGTCAAGCCGTTGCCGCTGCGGGACGGAGACATTATCACCACCACTTTTCCGCCCAACGCATTGTCCGGTACATGTTGGAAAAAACCACCGGCACGCCTTTCAGCCAGGATTACATCTGGGATTGAAGGTTACCGTATGCCAATCATTCGCCCTTCCTTTTCAAACATCCTCGTATCATCTCCCGCCAGGCTTTCAGTGACCAACGATACTGGCGGAAATACTTCATTCTGATGCGATGGTTTTCCTGCTTGCGCAGGGCGCGATGTTTGTCGCTCCCACTCACCCCTCCCAACACAAAGACCGCCAGGGGTATTGCGATATGGTGATGGCTTACCCGGCCTTTTTCTAACAGCCTCACAAACAGATCGTAATCCCCTGCGATTCGATAGCTCGTATCATACCCTCCGAAGCGCTCAAACAAACTCCGTCGATAGAACGTCGCCTGATGCGGAGCCATCCGCTTGAGCAAATAACCGGGTTTGATTTCATCCGGATAACTGACCCGCCTGCCGCCTATTTCATCGTAATAAAGATCACCGTAGATGAGATCGCGGCGCGGAGCCGAAGCCACCAGTTCCAATACTTCCGGAGAAGCGAAACGATCACCCCCGTTCATGAAAACCACATATTCCCCAGCCGCCAGCGCCAACCCCTTGTTCATGGCATCATAAATTCCACCGTCCGGCTCCGAAACCAAATGGGTCACCGAATCTTCATATTCGCTCAGGATGCCCAAAGTGTCATCCGTTGACCCACCATCAAGCACGATCCACTCGAAATCTTTAAGCCGTTGCCCAACCACGCTTTCACAGGTCGCACGCATGCCTTGCCCCTCATTCAGACATACCGTAATCACTGAAAATGTAGGTTCTTTAGCCATTTTTATAAAATTCGATTGGATACTTTTGCCGGAGTGGTTCAACAACCAAAGGAGACAAGATGCATGAAGGTGTATAGGGTCTAAAGATCACCTTCAATCGTATCTTCATATTCAGCCTTCTCCACAAACACGCAACGGCAGAGATAACGATATCAGTGGAATACCGAACAACCAACATTTCAGGCGGTATCTGTTTTTACGAATATTCGGTTTCGTGCGGACTTTGATCACTTTCAAATATTCGTAAGTCTGATCGGCTATCGGACAATTCCAGAATTTCCGATAGTCCGGGGAAGTACGGTTCAAGTGATTTTCGATCAACCGCATCGGATAACCGCCTGCCGCACACCAGTTTGAGATTTTTTCGCCGAGCTTTGCAATTCCACCGGGATTGGTCCGTGCCGTGATCACCCGGATGAACGGCATGCCTGCCTCAAGCACTTCATTCGATAACGCCCGGGAACAGGAATGACACAGACTCTTGAACTGCTTTAAAAAACAGTCTCCTCTGAATCCCTGGCTTCTTAGTAGCTGATTCAGACCCACTTCATACCTCACACAAAAATCCTCCTTGGAGGTGAATGCTCCTACCCGAGCGAAAAACTCATGCAATCCGGACCATATCAACACAGGCTGACGCAGCGCCAGGAAATAAGAAGGATAGTAATCACCCATGGTTTGTACCTGGGTCATCCCCCAATAATCACAATCCCGACCACTCATCTCTTCAAAGACACGGTTCAACGTTCGCTGAATATGATAACAGGAATCATTGCACAAAATCAGCTCATCATAGGTTTCCATCTCACCGGTCTGGAGGCTCGAAAAACACCGCTTCCATGAACCAAAATCGTATTCTCCATGCTTCTGATCGCACACACACTCGACTTCCTTTGGGAGCTTCGCCTTTTCTGACCCGTCGAGAGAGGAATCGCTCGCAAACAGAATCCGCTCTGCGCCGCTGGACACAATTGCTTCGATGTAATCCAAAACGTATTCGTCTATGATCCCATGAGGATCATAGTGTGCAAAAAATACCAAGCGTTTCATCAAGGAATGGAGTGACTCAAAAGGTTTAAATACTCATTGGTAGCAGGATATTGTAGCGACAAGCAGAAATCGGACATCGTATCATAAATTGAGTTTTTTGACCCATAGATTGAGAATGTCATCATTGGACATGAAGTAATATCCATCGGTTGAGGAATTCCCATGAAATAGCGTGCCAGTCAGTTCGCATTCCCCTTTGATGTAGCCCCATGTTTCGCTGATGGAGGAGTGATAGACATGCGAGACCGAATCATAAATCGATTGTTTATCCTCAGAATACCCCATGTATTTGATGATATCTGGATATTTTTTCAACAGTGGCTCTATATCGTGTTGGTAGTGATCCTGATCTGTCACACTTCCATAAATCAAGATTCGTTCCATACCGTCATCCAAGGCTCTCTGGATTGAAACATGCACTTGTTTGTTCGGATCAATCGTTCCGATAATGCCTGCTACCTTGGAGGGCTTACCCGCGTTTGCCTTAAGATCATCCAAAACGTTTGCGCAGATGAAATAAGGATGATTCACCTGATGCCATTTTCTTTGCTCTTCACTCACATAATGAATTTCATCATAAAAGCGGTAATTGGTGTTTTGCAGAGGGAATACCTCTTTCTCATGGCAGGAAAGCACACACGAATTGAGCTCTTTTGATCTTTTTGGAAAGATCATGTCGGCCAATCTGGAAATGATCTTGGATTTTGATTCTTTGAGATTCCGCCGACATCTTTTTTCCAGATCCAATAATGAATTGGAGTGGATATAATGGCAAATCATTGAATCGCCGCGATTCAGACAAAAATCAGTCAACAGAGCAGATCGACATTTATCCAGATGCCATTTGTGCTTGCCATAAAAAACACACTCGATCCCGTTTTTGTTGAAAAGATTGCACAGATTGATGAAGGCTGTGGTCGAGCCGCCGTAATTGCTGTGTCCGGATGCAATCTTTACCATTTCAAAGAAATTAGAAACGGCCTAGGAGGTGGTCGAGTCTATTTTGAGACGAATTTGAAACCTTCTAGATGGGAAATCGCCAATCGCAACTTGACCGCTCGTCAGCACCCCACCTAATCTTCAAACCAACTAAAAATATCAGCTTGATGGCTCATTCATTCCACTTCCTTCAACCTTTTCCTTTTTTATGAAAGCAGTCATTTTAGCAGGCGGTCTGGGAACCCGCCTTTCCGAAGAAACCCAACTGAAGCCGAAGCCTATGGTTGAAATCGGCGGACGCCCCATGCTTTGGCATATTCTCAAGATTTACAGTGCGCATGGTATCAACGATTTTGTGATCTGTGCCGGTTACAAGGGCTATCTGATCAAGGAATACTTCGCGAACTACTTCCTGCACATGTCGGATGTGACCTTCGACATGTGCAACAACTCCATGGAAGTTCACCAGAAAAATGCGGAACCATGGAAAATCACGGTGGTTGATACAGGTGATAACACCATGACAGGTGGTCGCATCAAGCGCATCGCTCGTTACATCGATGGGACTTTTTGCTGCACCTATGGAGATGGGGTTGGCGATGTGAATATCACCAAGCTGATTGAGTTTCACAAAAAATCGGGGCACCTCTCGACCCTTACAGGAGTTCAGCCTCCCGGCCGTTTCGGCGCGATCGATCTTGAAGGAGAAAAAGTTCTCTCATTTCAGGAAAAACCCCAAGGTGACGGCTCTTGGATCAACGGTGGTTTTTTTGTCCTGGAGCCTGCCATTTTCGATTTGATCGAAGGCGATTCCACTGTCTGGGAAAAGCAGCCTCTCGAGAACCTCGCAAAACAAGGTGAACTTGGCATTTTTCGCCATCAAGGGTTCTGGCGCCCGATGGACACACTGCGCGACAAGATCGAGCTTGAAAGCTTATGGGACACACAAAAGGCTCCTTGGAAAATATGGTAATCACTCATGTCTGCGCTGCAAAAAGCATATAATGGCAAGCGGGTGCTTGTAACGGGCCACACCGGCTTCAAGGGAGCTTGGCTCACCCAGTGGTTGCTTGGTATGGGCGCGGAAGTCGCCGGGTATGCGCTTGATCCCCAACCGCATGAAATCCTATTCGGGCAGTTGGAGCTTTCCCATCGCCTTGCGATCGACCGGCGCGCAGACCTTTCCGACCGGGCATCACTCAATCGTATGATTGCCGATTTCTCTCCGGAAATCATCCTTCATCTAGCTGCGCAACCGCTGGTCCGCCTCTCGTATGAAATTCCAGTCGAGACCTTCGCAACGAATGTCATGGGAACCGCCCATTTGCTGGATGCGGTCCGCTTGGCCAAGATTCCATGTGCTGTGGTTTGCGTCACGACAGACAAATGTTACGAAAATCGCGAGTGGCTGCACGCATACCGCGAAGAAGATCCCATGGGAGGGCACGATCCTTATTCCGCAAGCAAGGGAGCCGCGGAATTGGTGATCGCTTCCTATCGCAACTCCTTCTTTCCTCATGATGGAAATATCCATGTGGCCTCCGCACGCGCTGGTAACGTGATCGGCGGGGGCGATTGGGCAAAAGACCGAATTGTGCCTGACTGTGTTCGTGCGATTCGATCGGGCAATCCTGTTCCCGTGCGCAACAAGATCGCCACACGCCCATGGCAGCATGTTCTTGAGCCTCTTTCCGGTTATCTCTGGCTTGGAGCGCAGCTTGCAAATCCTAGCTTGGGCTATCCGCTCTCGACGCTATGCTCCGGTTTCAATTTCGGCCCGCAGCTGACCAGTAACCGAACAGTGGCCGAACTGGTATCGGGGCTGACCTCCCTCACTGGCGGCCAATGGATCGATGCCTCCCAACCGGATGCTCTACACGAGGCCACCAAGCTCAATCTCGCAATCGACAAGGCCTTCCATTTGCTTGGTTGGCAGCCAGTATGGGACTTCGAACAAACCCTGGAAAAAACCGCAGAGTGGTATCTGGGGGAGCATCAAGGCGGAAATGTGGCCGAAATCACCCAAAATCAAATCGACTCTTACATAGCGCATGCCCAGCGGAAACAGCTGCCATGGTCGCTCTAGCCCTCGATCCGCAAGTGATCCATCCGAACAGATGCAATTAGGAGTTTGAGTTTTTCCTGATTTCATCAATGCTCAGAGCGCTCTCAGTATTCCACCTGACTCCATTCAATGTCTCCATCCGAAATCAAAGCAGAAATCCTTCGGCTCACCCGCGAGTATTCCAAACTGACTCACTCAGCCAACCGTCCTGGCAATGATCCTGATAGAAAAGTCCATACCCAGGGTGAAACCATCCCCTACGCAGGACGGGTGTTTACCGAGGATGAAGTAGAGGCAGCGGTTTCCTCCACCCTCGATTTCTGGCTCACCCTCGGACCGGAAGGTGCGGCAATGGAGAAAGAACTCGCCGCTTTCATGGGAGTGAAGCATTGCCTGCTCGTTAACTCCGGCTCTTCCGCCAACTTGGTCGCCTTCTCCGCTCTTACCACACACAAATTACCCGAACACAAACGTATCCGTAAGGGGGACGAGGTGATAACGGTTGCTGCGGGATTTCCGACGACCGTCGCGCCCATCATCCAATGTGGTGCGGTTCCCGTATTTATCGACGCGAAAGTCCAAACGGGGAATGCCGATTGTTCGTTGCTCGAACAAGCTTATACACCCGGCAAGACCAAAGCCGTCATGATGGCACACGCTCTGGGCAATCCCTTTGAACTCGTGACGGTTCTGGAATTTTGCCAACGCCATGATCTTTGGCTGGTTGAAGACAACTGTGATGCCTTGGGCTGCACTTACACACTACCACTTGAAAAAGCCCGCAGCCTTGGCCTCGATCACTTGATCAAAATCGCCGAAAAAGGCGAACACAGCATCATCCGGATCACGGAACGGCAATCGGACCACGAGAAGCTCTTGACCGCTCCGACAGGTTCTTTCGGAGATATTTCAACCCAATCCTTTTACCCTCCACACCACCTCACCATGGGCGAAGGCGGTTCGGTAAACATCATTCGCCGTCCGCCACTGAAAACCTACGCCGAGAGCTTCCGTGATTGGGGGCGTGACTGCTGGTGCGCATCAGGTATGGACGACACCTGCGGAAAACGTTTTCAATGGCAGCTCGGAGAACTTCCCGAAGGGTATGATCACAAATACATATACAGCCATCTCGGTTATAACGTGAAACCTCTGGATATCCAGGCCGCGATCGGTCGTGTCCAAATCCGTCGTTTGCCGGAATTCATCGAAGCTCGCAAACAAAACTGGGAAGCCTTGCGCAGCGGACTACACGGCTTGGAGGAATATCTGGAATTCGCCTTGCCAACCCACGCCACCTCTTGGATCCCTCCTCAGCAAAGGAATGACCAAGCGGAAACATTTACCTGGGACGAAACCGGATGCAAAACCGACTGTTCCTGGTTCGGATTTAAAATCACCGTGAAAGAAAATGCCCCGTTCACCCGCACGGAACTGGTAAAACATCTGGACGAACACAAAATCGGCAACCGTATGTTGTTCGGAGGCAACCTCGTCCGTCAGCCTGCTTTCGTGCGCTTGCGCAATGACGATCCCAACGCCATGCGAGTATCTGGAAATCTGACTTCGGCGGATCGTATCATGAATCAGACTTTCTTCCTGGGCACCTATCCCGGGCTGACGTCGGATCAAATTCATTACATGATATCGAGCATTCGTGACTTCATTACTTCAAAAGCAGTTTGAAACCGCTCTCACCATTACCAGAAAGAGATCTTCTCCACATCCTTGAGCATACACGAGGATTATGGCATGAAGCGCGTGGTAAACGCTTTTTCATCACCGGCGGCACCGGTTTTTTTGGCATCTGGTTGCTTGAGAGCTTCATCCACATCAATGACGCACTCGGCTTGGGGGCATCGGCTACGGTTCTATCACGCGACCCCGAAAGCTTCCTGCTCAGGGCACCCCATCTTGCCCACCGTAAGGATTTGATTTTCCATCAGGGTGATATCAGAACTTTTGATGATCCTGAAGGTGACTTCGACTACCTCATCCATGCGGCAACCGAGGCCAGCGTGAAGCTGAATGACGAGCGACCCGATGAAATGTTGGATGCGATCATCATGGGAATGCGAAGAATTTTGAATCTCGCCTCCAACAAGGGTGTATCCAAATTGCTGTTTACCAGTTCAGGTGCGGTTTATGGCAAGCAGCCATCAGAATTATCCCATTTGCCTGAAGATTTCAGCGGTGCGCCGGATTGCCTGAAACCCACCTCCGCATATGGCGAGGGTAAAAGAATCTCAGAACTGATGGGTGCCATTCATGGTTTGAATTCCGAATTTGAATTCAAAATCGCACGTTGCTTTGCTTTCGTCGGCCCTCACCTTCCCCTGGAGTCCCACTTTGCGATAGGTAATTTCATATGCAACGCGTTGAATTCCGAATCCATCCGAATCCAGGGAGACGGAACCACCGTACGCAGCTACCTTTATGCCGCCGATTTGGCCATATGGTTATGGAAAATATTATTCATAGCCCCATCGGGAAGAGCCTACAATGTGGGGTCGGAACAATCATTGGATCTTCAAACGATCGCCCATCTTGTTTCAAAAAACACTGGTGGTAAATCCGATGTGGAAATCGCTCAAAAAGCCGATTTGACTTCCCCGCCCTCAAAATATGTTCCATCCACGCAAAGAGCGCAGAATGAACTGGGACTCAAACCCTGGGTAAGCCTTGAAGAAGCGATCCAAAAAACGTTCCAATGGTATTCTGAAAACCGAACTGTGAAATATGATCGGTGAAAACCACCAGCATTGATTTTTAGAACAACAATCATCGGAACTGGTCTTTTTGTCGAAACGATTTTCTCTCATCTAATTTAATAAATACTAATCATCATAATTTATGGCGCCTAAAATATCAGTGATATTCAGTTTTTATAATGATGCCAAATATTTACCGGATTCGATTGAGTCTGTTTTAAGTCAATCATTCAAAGATTTTGACTTGATCATGCTTGATAACGGATCTACCGATCATAGCTACGAAGCTGCCAAAAATTACGCGAT
>CBFGOP010000007.1:0-41605 GCA_965650415.1 uncultured Prosthecobacter sp.
GCATCTTACGAATCGTAAAAGAAAATTACTATCTCCATGTGGATGTCAGAGAGCGGCCTGAAACAAGTTGCTAGTTTTCAGTTTGAAGTTTTCAGTAAGAGCAAGCCAAGCGCGAAGCCTCTTCCCTGAAAACTGAACACTTCCAACTAGCAAACTAAATAGCTCCGATCCCCAGAGATCCAGTGTTAACCCCAAGACGTGGTAGCCCACGTGAAGGTTGTTAAAATTGTCCTCTGGTGACCAGAGCGCGTTGGAACCACCCGGTCCCATTCCGAACCCGGAAGTGAAACGACGCAGCGCCGATGGTAGTGGGACGATAGGTCCTGTGAGAGTAGGTCGTCGCCAGGTATTTGCCCCGCATCTTCCAAAGAAGGTGCGGGGCTCTTTTTTTATCCGGTGAACTTATGCTTGGGGTTATATTATAACGTTACGGAATACCTCAAAAACATTATCCTGAACATCTGGCGCCATCGGCATGGTTGGATTAAGACTGGATATACGAATGGGATTGCATAGGCTTTGGTTCAATTCACATCATGAAATTGATTCGATTCGGACAACCCAGAGAAGAAAGACCCGGTATTATGCTGGAGGATGGGACCCGCATGGATGCCAGCTGTCGGTTTGCGGATTATGATGAAAATTTTTTTCACAACGACGGGATGGAGTCTCTGAGGAAGTGGGTGAGTAAGGGTTGTCCAGGTGCTGTCAAAGTTGATCCCACTGTCCGCTGGGCGGCCCCGATTGTCCGGCCATCAAAGATCGTATGTGTGGGTCAGAATTATATGGAACACGCCAGGGAAATGGGAGGTGATATTCCATCCGAGCCGGTGTTGTTTATGAAGGCGACGACGGCTTGGAGTGGTCCGAATGATGATGTTGTGATTCCTCGCAATGCTAGGAAACTGGACTACGAGGTTGAACTGGCCGTGGTGATTGGGAAATTTGCAAAAGATGTTTCGGAAGAACATGCCATGTCACATGTAGCTGGTTATTCGGTTTTCTGCGATTATTCCGAAAGGGCTTTTCAAAAAGATCATGGTGGTCAGTGGACCAAGGGGAAAAGCTGCGATACCTTTGCACCGATGGGACCTTGTTTGGTGACGAAAGATGAGATTTCAGATCCGCAGCAATTGAGGTTGTGGTGTCAAGTGAATGGAGAGGTCAGACAAAATAGTTGGACCAAGGATATGTTATTCGGGGTGAAACACATTGTGAGCTATATGAGCCGTTTCATGACGCTTTTGCCGGGCGATGTTATTGCCACTGGTACCCCCAGCGGAGTTGCCATGGGAATGAAACCTCCGAGATACTTGCAAGCGGGGGATTTGGTGGAGTGTGCAGTTGAGCGTGTGGGGGTTTTGAGTCAACGAGTTGTAGCAGCAGAATAAAGAGAATTTGAGAATACGACTTTCCATTCTATCATGGCCGAAGCCTAAGGGCGGTCCGCATTACGCGATCTGTCATTTTTGTGATACGGTGCATGTTGCCGAACCTGTTGCGGAAGGTTCGCGAGTGAGCTGTGTCTGTTGTGGTGCAACCCTTTATCAGAATCGCTCGGCCTCGTTGGTTCGTGTCACGGCGTTTTCCCTGACGGCTCTTTTGCTCATGCTGGTGGTTCACACAGCTCCTTTCATTACGATGGATGCCGCAAGCATGAGAACTACACTCACGTTGCCAAGGGCGGCTAATGCTTTGATATCGGAGGGTGCACAATTGGTGGGATGGGGTGTCGCAATTTTTACGATCTTCACACCCTTGATGCTTGCAGGGGGGTTGGTTTATGTTTGCGGACCCTTGATGTTCGGCAGGATGGCTCCGGGAGCCAAGTTCGTGACCCGTTGGATCAGTTTTACAGAACCTTGGAACATGATTGAGGTTTTTCTTTTGGGGGTCTTGGTGAGTTTGCTAAAACTCGGCAAACTTGCTGAATTGCATTTCGGTTTGGGTTTTTGGGCATTTTTTATTCTCATGTTTTGCATGGCTGCTGCCGTTGCTGCAATAGATAAGAAAGAGCTGTGGGATCGCCTGGAGGTGGCGTCAGGAAAGTGAATTCAAATCCGGAATATGCTCCGAGAGGAGCTGAGCAGGGTTTGGCGAGCTGTCACACATGTGAGAAAGTTTCACCCATCGCTGTAGGGAAATGTCCGCGTTGCGGGCATCGGTTGTATTTTCGAAAACCTGACAGCATCAATAGGAGTATCGCTTTGGTCATTGCAGCGGCGGTGCTGTATATCCCTGCCAACCTTTTACCGATTCTGACGATACGGGAGTTGGGTCTGGCCAGGGAGAAAACGATTCTCAGTGGGTTGGTCGAATTTTGGGAGATGGGTTCTTACCCGATTGCGATTGTCATATTCACAGCATCGATCCTGATTCCTATTTTGAAAATCGCGGCATTGTTATGGTTGTGCGCGGCTGCAAAGGGCATGGTTTCCTGTTCGGTCAGGATGATGGGGAAAGTTTATTGGATTACAGAGTTGCTGGGAAGGTGGTCGATGGTTGATATTTTTGTGGTCGCGATCCTTGTGGCGATGGTTCAATTGGGCAACTATATGACTGTGACACCGGGGGTAGGGGCGGTTGCTTTTGCCGGAGTGGTGATTTTGACGATGTTTGCGGCGATGTGCTTTGATCCAAAGTTGCTTTGGGATCAGCTTCAGTGTAAAAACCCTGACAAAAAATAATGAAATGGTAAGTAAAACCAAAGCCAAAGCTGCGATACCCGTGACTCAAGCTGCTCAGAGATGGAATGCCGTTTGGGTCGTTCCGATTTTGGCGGTGTTGATTGGTGGTTGGATGTTATATAAAAATTTGGGTTCGAAAGGACCTGAGATTGAAATTCGTTTTGAGACAGCGGATGGATTGTCGGAGGGCAAAACCGAGCTGAAATGCCGCTCTGTCAGCATCGGAAAAGTGACCAAGATCGCCTTGACCAAGGATCTCAGTTCGGTGGTGGTGACCTGCTCGGTCAATGCAGGTAACGAGCATTTATTGAGAAAAGACTCACGTTTTTGGGTGGTAAGACCAAGGGTTTCGGCAGTGGATATTTCAGGATTGGGAACCTTGCTCACAGGCGTTTACATTGAAATGGAACCGGGTAAAGGCGAAAAAAATGGTCGTAAATGGGAGGGCTTGGAAACGCCACCGGCTACCAGTCGAACGATTCCCGGTCGGCGCCTGACACTGGTCTCGGACGAAGCCCGGTCGCTGATCGTGGGCTCACCGATTTACCATCGGGGATTTGAGGTGGGACGTGTGGAGGGTCGTGAGCTGGATATGAACGGAGATCAAATTCGTTATGATGTTTTCATTCAGGAAAAATACCAATCGCTGGTCACCACACATACGCGATTTTGGAATACGAGTGGGATCGATATTTCGGCTGGTGTTGAGGGATTCAAGGTCAGGACACCATCGTTACAGGCGATGGTTTCAGGGGGAGTTTCATTTGGAATACCCGAGGGTATGCCTGATGGTAAACCCGTGAATGACGGGATGATCTTCGAGCTGCATCGAGACGCGGATTCGGCTGCATCATCAACCTTCAATCCTTCATTAAAATTGCTGCTGTTGTTTGATCAGAGTGTCCGTGGTCTTTCGAAAAACGTGCCAGTCGAGTATCGTGGTATTACCATAGGTAGGGTGAGGAACATTTCTTTTGACTACGTACCGAATCAGCAAAACCAACGCGTGCCTGTTTTGGTGGAAATTGATCCGAATCTGTTGCGCGCGACTGGGGCTGAAGGTCAGTCAGTTGATGGAATTCAACAGGTAGGTGAGGCGGTTCATAACGGACTGCGCGCATCGTTGAAAATCGGAAGTTTGCTAACAGGTGCGATGTTCGTAGATTTTGACTATTATGCTGATGAACCTGTGGTGGAGTTGACCTATGAGGGGGATTTGCCAGTCGTGCCAACGCTTTCCTCTGGATTTGCCCAGTTTGAAGTCAAACTCGCATCGATCTTGGAGAAGCTGGACAAACTGCCGCTGAATGAAGCGGTCGCACAAATTACGACGACAGCGGCAGATACCAAAACGGCCTTGAATGAGATTGGTTTGGCAGCGAAATCCGCCCGAGAAATGATGGACAACTCGGAGTTTAAAGAATTGCCGGTGGATTTGAAAAAGGCTTTGGTTGAGCTTGAAAAATCGATTGTCAGCATCGGGCCTGACGGCAATGTCCAAGGGGATTTGCTGCGTACCATGGACGAGTTCCGATCGGCGGTGCGAGCGATGGAAGCGCTATCTCTCACGATCAAGGAAAAGCCCAACTCCCTGCTGTTTGGCAAAAAGGGTTCCAAGGACCTGAAGCCCAAAGCAGCCGAATCCAAAGATTGATATGGCCATGTATCGGATTCTCCTGTCTTTGCTTCCTTGTTTGTTGGTTTTGGGCTGCGGCACCAGTGCTCCGTCGTACTACACCCTGAGCGCAAAGGGCGTAATTCCCAAAGGTAATGGAATCGGTATCGGTGTTGGGGTTGGGCCGGTGATTTTGGCGGAATATCTGAACCGTCAAAATCTGGTGGTGAAGACGAGTGAAAATCACATCGAGGTATCGGAAAATCATCACTGGGCTGGGGATTTGAATCACTCGATTTCAAGAGTGATCTCACGCAATCTGGGTCGGGAGCTTCAAACGGGAAATGTTTATACCTATCCATGGACGCGTGACAGCGATATGAATTACCAGGTTTCGATCGATATCCGTGAGTTTGTCGCGGGTCATGACGGACATGCTCATCTGGATGCGACCTGGAGGGTATTTGCTCTACCGGGTCGGCGTATGGTGGTTTCAAAAAACTTTCTGGAAAGCGAGCCGATCGCGACCGGAACGTTTGAGGCAATGGTTGCTGCCCAATCGGAACTTCTGGCTCGTTTGTCAGACGACATTGCCACGGAAATACGCAAACATCAGTAATATGGAATTTGTGCTTCATCCTCGTCTGGAAGCGGGAGGCTTCATGGTTTGTTCACGAATGGGGTGTCGGATTCTTCTGAAAAACGAGGCAAATTTCCCATGGTTTATCATTGTGCCGGAAGTCTCTGAAGCGATTGAGGATCTGCACCAGCTCGATGATAAAACCTACGGTCAAGTCATGCAGTTGATACGCGAGGTATCGGAATTCGTCAGCTCGCATTTTTCTCCAAGAAAACTGAATGTCGCGTGCATCGGAAACGTGGTGAACCAGATGCACATTCATGTGGTCGGTCGTTACTCTGATGATCCCGCCTGGCCGGGTGTGGTCTGGGCCCATGATGGCAAGCTTGCTTATCAGCCCGAGAAAGCGGCTGAAATTGTCGATGCAGCGCTGAATTATTTTCAAAATCTCTAGGTTTCTGGCTCCAAATCGTTTTTTGGATTGGTCATCCGATGGAACGATAGTTTGCTCTCTCCGAACACATGAAGATTGGCATCGCACAAATCAACGCCGTAGTGGGGGATTTTCCTGGGAATGCGAAACGCATTCTCGCCGCGTATCGCGAGTGTTTGGAAAAGGGTGCTGATCTGGTGGTCACGCCGGAGATGAGCTTGGTCGGTTATCCGCCGCGCGATTTGGTTTTCAAAAGCCAGTTTGTGCCGAAATGTATTCAGGCGCTCGATTATCTGGCCGACGAGACCAAGGCGGTTCCTTTGCTGGTGGGATATGTGGATTTTCATGAGGGTGAGGTGGGGAAACCTTACCGCAACGCCGCGGCATGGCTGGAGTCCGGCCAGATCCGTCAGAAGTTTTTCAAGACCTTGTTGCCCACCTATGATGTCTTTGATGAAAGGCGATATTTTGAACCGGGCCTAGTTGCTGAACCATTCCTTTGGAAAGGTAAAAAAATCGGTATTACGATTTGTGAGGATATCTGGACCGATGACTACCTGCAACGTCCTCTGTATGATCGCGATCCGGTAAGGGATTTGTGTGCGAAAGGTGCGGAGATTATTCTGAATCTTAGTGCTTCGCCTTTTCATCTGGGTAAGCCGGACTCTCGCAGGAGCATGTTGGGAGATGTTGCGCGTGAGGCAGTGGTGCCTGTGGTGTATTGCAATTCGGTCGGCGGCAACGACCAACTGGTTTTCGACGGACATTCGATGGTGGTCGATGTTTCCGGTGATGTGGTGGCGCAACTGGGAGGATTTGAAGAAGAGTGCCGGGTGGTGGATGTGCTTGCCGGTGGTGAGGTTGAGCTGATCCGGAGCACGGACAACGAGCAACTTTACAACGCGCTGGTCTTGGGGCTTAAGGACTATGTTCACAAATGCGGCTTCTCCAGCGTGTGTTTGGGACTCAGCGGTGGAATCGACTCCGCTCTAACAGCCGTCATCGCCGCCGATGCCTTGGGTCCTGAGAATGTCCATGGCTTGACCATGCCGAGTCCGTATTCATCGGGTGGTAGCGTCAGGGACTCATTTGATTTGGCGGATAAACTCGGTATCCGCTGTGTTGAGGTGCCGATCTCGGATGTGTTCGAATCGGTCAAAAAAACCATGTCCCCGTTGTTTGAAGGCAGGAAAGAAGATGTGACCGAGGAGAACATGCAGGCAAGGATACGCGGCCTGCTACTGATGGCTCTATCTAACAAAGACAACCACCTATTGTTGACAACCGGTAACAAGAGCGAACTCGCGGTCGGCTATTGCACCATTTACGGAGACATGTGCGGCGGATTGGCGATCATTTCCGATTTGCCGAAGACCAAAGTTTTCGACGTCGCTCGATGGGTGAATCGGGATGTTGAACGGATTCCTTGGAGCACGATCGAGAAACCACCCAGTGCCGAGCTTCGACCGAACCAAAAAGATCAGGATACGCTGCCGGAGTATGACGTATTGGATGCGATCCTCGAGCTGTATGTCGAACAGCAGCTCGGCGCAGAGGAGATCGTGGAGCGTGGTTACGATGAAACGATGGTTCGCTGGATTCAACGACGTGTGGATCTCAACGAATGGAAACGACAGCAAGCAGCTCCCGGAATCAAAGTGACTTCCAAAGCCTTTGGAATGGGTCGCAGAATGCCGATTGTGCAGAGGTTTGTTTGAATCTCAATCAACGTCTTAGTTAGAGTTACACACTACTTAATATGAACACAGAACAAAAATTACAGGAAACGATGGCTGAGTTCGAGTGTCAGACGGGAACGTTGCATCGTGCGGAGGGTGAGTGGTTGCATTTGGTTGCATCCATTGGAGTGCCGGAATTTTTGATGGATAAGATTTCCACGATACCGTTTGGCAAAGGCATTGCGGGAGTGGCGGCGGAGAGCAAGGCGCCGGTTGAGCTTTGCAACCTTCAGCAGGATCTGGGTGGAGTTGCGAAAGAGGATGCTCGGAAGACGGGAGTGTCAGGTTCGCTTGCGGTTCCGATTCTGGATGAACATGGCAAAGTGCTCGGCACGCTCGGGGTTGGAAAAATCATTCCTTACGACTTCAGCGATGCGGAGAAGGCGAGGCTGACAGAACTTGGGCAGGAGTTTCTGCAGTATCTGGGATAGATAACAGGCTTAAGGGAAGAGTTCACCGCAGAGGTGCTGAGGTCGCGGAGGGGCGCAGAGCTAATTTTCTATTTTAATTTCAATTAGGAGTGTGTCTCCTTGATTTTTGAAATTTGAGATTTGAAACTTAGTCGTCGAGATACTTCGCAAGATGCTCGCGCAGGGTGGTGCGAGCTCGGAACAACAGGCTTTTTACAGATGGTACGGAGGTATTCAGGATCTCGGCGATTTCCTCGTAGGGGACGTTTTCATACCGGCGAAGAACGACGGCCATACGCTGGTTTTCGGGGAGTTTCTGGATGGCCTCATCGATTGCCTTCGTAAGTTCCGACTCCAATAAGCTGTTGTCTGGCTCTCGGTTGGCGTCTGCAGGAAACTGTAGATGGTGATCCTCGGCGAGTTGGTCACTTGAGGTCGTGCGCTTGCGGGAGCGGCGGCGGGATTCGTTGTAAACCAGATTGCGGGCGATGGTGTAGAGGTAAGTCGTGAACTTGTTGTCCGGTTTGTAGCGTTTGGCATGTTTCCAGACGCGAATGAAAACTTGCTGTGCGATGTCCTCGGAGTCGCTCTCATTGCCGAGCATTTTGGAAATGGTTCCGATGAGAGGGTGTTGATGGCGCTCGATTAGGTTT
Organism: uncultured Prosthecobacter sp.; assembly: GCA_965650415.1. Taxonomy (GTDB): domain Bacteria; phylum Verrucomicrobiota; class Verrucomicrobiia; order Verrucomicrobiales; family Akkermansiaceae; genus Luteolibacter. The sequence continues at coordinate 8,118 of CBFGOP010000007.1, forward strand.
CTCAGGGCCGAGTGATCGCCGTTGCCAATCTTTACCATCAACTCATGATCGATGGCGGTGTCGTAGTCGAACGATTTGGGCGAGTCAGGCAGCTCCATCGAATCACTGAAAGTTGGGTTTCCGCTCCAGAGCATACGGGGTTGAACACCGTTTTGGACAGGAGGTTGCGGTTTATGGGGTATTTTTGAGTTAGGGTTGCGGTTTTGGAAAGCGGGATTTTTAGAGGTCTTTGGGGCGGCAGACGATGATTCCGGCGTGCTTTTCGCGCGCTTGAAGGTAATCGGTGATGGGTCGGTCGATGATGGTCATGCGGCCTTTGTCGCGTTCCGAGGTGGCATGGGTGAAATAGGCGCGGCCGTTGAGTTTCACGATCAGGCCGACATGGGAGGTGTAGGCGTCGTTGGCCTTGGTGGTGATGGCGCAGATGTCGCCGTTTTCGAGGTAGGACTCTGCGGCGCGAACCTTGTCCTTGGGGATATGGTAAACGGGAAGTTTGGAAACCCGAGCTTCGATCTTGCCCATGGGGTCGATGAGGGAGGGGTTGTGCTTCAAATACCGGTAATTTCGCCATTGTACGGTCATTTCACGGATTTCCCTGTGGATACGGACGGCTCCCGGGATTTGAGTGGTGATGTTTTTCACCAGGCCCCGGCGTTGGTTGTCATGAAACACCTCTTCCAAATGGTGCATTCTGGAAAGATAATGGCCGGTGCATACTCCGTTGCGGTAGCGCTCGATTTCGATCATTCGGAGCATGTCCTCGGGGAAATAGGGTCCGGGTTTCACGCGGAGCATGCGGGAGATAGCAAGGGCGTTTTCGTAAAACGTCCAGCAGTCCATGGCATTGAAATTGACGACTGGAGACTCAATCCGGTCGTCCACCTCCAGGGTGTAGTTGAGATAGGGTGTGCCGATCATTTCGCGAGCAATGCGGGTGGTGCGTTCGCCAATCGGCAGGTTTTTCCAGTTTTCCTTCTCGGCTTTGGCCACAAGGGCGTGGAATTTCGCCTCACCGCGAAATACGGTGCTCAGGGGAAGGCTCGGTTTCTCACCCGCGAATCGAGATGAATTCGGTGGATTATGGCAGGCCGGGAGCGCCAAAGCGACACACACCATGGATAATCCCGCGAGCTTCATGGCCAAAGCATATCGGAAAGCAGCGCAGGTGGAAGGTTGGAGACGGAAAATTTTTGATCGACTCACCATGGCTGGGACGTATCGAATCTCTGTAATTCGTATTATGATAAAGTCCCTACTGCTCATTGCCACGCTAGTCACCCCCCTCACCGTGTTGAACGGACAAACCCAGAGTCCCAAGAAAGGAGAGCGGATTGTATTTATCGGAAACGGTCTGGGAGAAAGGATCGTAGATCACCCCCACGTGGAAATTTTACTGCATCAGCGGTTTCCCGAACAAAATCTCTATATCCGGAATCTTTGCCGTCCGGGAGATACTGCGGGATTTCGTCCACATCCATCACGCAAATCGCAATGGGCTTTTCCCGGGGCTGAGAAATTTCATCCACAGCATCAGGTGCATGCTGGTAACGGATTTCACCCTTCACCGGATGAGTGGCTGGTCGATTTGAAACCGGACGTCCTGGTGGCCTTTTTCGGTTACAGCGAATCCTTTGATGGTGAGGCCGGACTGAAAAATTTCCGAGGTGAGCTGGATGCGTTTATCAAGCACACCCAGGCACAGAAATACAACGGTGTGGCGACGCCCAGGTTGCTCTTGGTCTCGCCGATTGCGTATGAAGATTTATCAGCCCAACGTGATTTGCCGAATGGGAAAGTCGAGAATGCGAATCTTGAGCTTTACACCAAAGCGATGGCGGAAATTGCAGCGCTTAACAAGGTGGAGTTCGTCGATGCCTTCACCGTCACCAAAGCTCTCTATCCCACACTGAAATCACCCTACACGCGCAACGGATTTCTGCCAAACGATGACGGCTACTTGCATTTGGGTGGTGTTTTGGCCGATGCGCTTTACGGAAAGCCCAGCCCTGTAACCAAGCAGGCTGGCAAAGACTTGGTCAGCGCTGTTGCGGACAAAAACTGGTTCTGGTTCAACGAATACCGCATGCTCAACGGAGTTCACGTCGATGGACGTCGTTTCAAGCCGTTCGGTCCGGACAACTATCCGGCTGAGCAAAAGAAAAACCGTGAAATGACAGAGATCCGGGATCAGGCGATCTGGGCAGCAGCTCAGGGAAAAACCTTCGATGTCGCCGCTGCGGACAAGAACACGCATCCGCTGCCTGAGGTCAAAACCAACTACAAGCCGAGCGGTAAAAACGGGACTCCCGAATACAAAAAAGGCGAGGAGGCGGTCAAGCACCTGGTCACTCCCGAAGGTTTCAAAGTCGAGCTCTTTGCCTCCGAGTTGGAATTTCCAAACCTCGCCAATCCCATGCAGATCTCCTTCGATGACAAGGGTCGTATGTGGGTTGCGGTGATGCCGAGCTATCCGCACTACCGCCCGGGCGATGCGAAGCCGAACGACAAATTGTTGATCTACGAGGACACCAACAATGACGGCAAAGCCGATAAGGAAATCGTATTCGCGGATGGATTGAATCTGCCGATTGGTTTCGAGTTCGTTCCAGGTGGTGTCTTTGTGTCTCAGGAGCCGCATCTGGTGTTTCTTCCGGATAAGAACAACGATGATAAAGCGGACTCGATTGAGATCGTTCTCACTGGATTTGACTCTCACGATACACACCACGCGATCAGTGCCTTTGCAGCTGATCCTTCTGGAGCGATCATGATGTGCGAGGGAGTTTTCCTTCACTCCAATGTCGAAACTCCTTACGGCGTTGTGCGCGGAGTGGATGGCGGTTTCTATCGTTTCTGCCCTCAGAAAACCAAACTCGAGCGGACTTCCCAGCTCTCGATTCCGAACCCATGGGGATTCGCGTTTGATGAATGGGGTCAGGACTTTTTCATCCATACTTCCGGTCCACCATGGAACTGGAATCTCCCTGTCTCGCTCAAACCAAAGCATGGTGAAAAAGCACCAGCGACCGTAAACCTCGTGCCACAAGGACAAGCCGTTCGACCGACATCGGGTCTCGAAGTTGTCTCATCACGCCATTTCCCGGATGAAATGCAGGGAGATTTCCTCATCGGAAACTGCATTGGGTTTCTGGGCATCAAACAACATTCGATTCAGGACGATGGGACCGGATACAAAACCGCCTTCAGGCAGGATCTCCTGAAATCCAACGATGGAAATTTCCGTCCAGCGGATCTGGAGTTTGCTCCGGATGGCTCGCTCTATGTGGTTGATTGGCAGAATGTTCTGATCGGGCATATGCAACACAACGCTCGCGATCCTCTACGTGATCACGAGCACGGACGAGTCTACCGCATCACCTATCCATCGCGTCCGTTGGTCAAACCAGCAGCTGTGGAAGGTGCGCCGATTGCGACATTGCTGGAAAATCTCAAGCTGCCGGAATACCGCAGCCGCTATCGCAGCCTTCGTGAACTGAGATCGCATGAACCTCAGAAGGTGTTGACGGCACTCAGCAAATGGATTGCAGCGCTCGATACCAAGGACGCGCGTTACAACCATCATCTCCTCAATGCCTTGTGGGTCACTTGGTCGATCAACAAGGTCGATACAGATCTGGTCAGAAAACTTCTAACCAACGACGATTTCCGAGTGCGCTGCGCCGCAGTTCGGGTGGTGCGCTACAATTTCAACCTCTTCCCTGATGCACTCGAATTACTTAAAACCGCTGCTGCGGATTCCCAAGGTCGGGTGCGTCTGGAGGCTGTGATTGCCGCTACGTGGTATGACAAACCGGAAGCTCTCGAGGTTGTCAGTATCGCGAAGTCCAAAGGCACGGATGTCTGGACCGAAAAAGTTTATCCAGCAGCCGAAGCCCGCCTGAAAGGCGAAAGCGGTGGTGGAGAGGCAGAGCCCAAAGTGAAGGTTCCGGCACATTTGGATGCAAACGCGAAGAAATCCTTCATCGCAGGACATGAAATCTATTTAAGAGAAGGCCACTGCGGAACCTGCCACCAACCCGATGGCAAAGGATTGGATCCCGCATTTCCTCCCTTGCATGACAGTATTTATGTCCATGGCAGCTCCGAGCGCCTGATCAAACTGACCCTTCACGGCCTTATGGGACCGATGGAGGTGAATGGGAAATCCTACAACGGCCAGGTTCCCATGACTCCGTTCGGCGGGATGCTCAACGACAAGGAAATCGCAGACGTGCTGACCTACGTGCGCAACTCATTCAACAACAACGCATCGGTGATCACGCCTGAAGAAGTGAAAAAAGTGCGTGAAGCAACCAAAGGCCAGCAGGGATTCTATCAGGTGGAGCAGCTTCTCAAGGAGCATCCACTGGAGAAGTGAGAAAACTCTGATCATCTCTTTTAAATAAAAAACACCCGGGTTCAGAAACGAACCCGGGTGTTTTGTTGATTGGTTTGTTTTCGGAAGGATTAGAACTTCATGCGGACACCAAGCAAGTAGGTGAGCGCGTCAGCCTCACCCAAACGTGCGTTGAGATCGGCATACTCGACACCGCCCATGACTTTCAGGTTGTTACCACAGAAGTAGTAGTTCAGACCGGCGTAATAGGTGTGGAGTGCATCACCGCGTCCGTCTCCGACAGTGCCGCCTGTAGGAGCGTTTCTGAAGTAACGGCTGTTGGTGCGGATACCTTCGGATTCGTCGGAACCTGCAAAGCTGTATTGGAATACACCCTGAAGTTTCTTATCAACGATCCAATACCATGGCATCACGGTAAGGCCGTAGAATGAACCTTCACGGTTTGCGTTGGTTCCATCACTGTTTTCACCCAAGACAACAGTTCCAAGAATACCGAAGAGACCGTCTTCGTATGTGGTGTTGAAGGAAGTAGCCCAGTCGTAACCGAGGTTGTTGTCATCTCCGGAGTCCACATCGTTGGTCACAACGTCCCAGCGGAAGTTGAATTTGTCGATACCTGTGTAATCCACTGCACCGAAGTAAGCGATGCCATCATTGAATCCACCGTCGATAAATTCGGAATCTGCTTCGGAGGAGTAAACTGCACCGGTGACAAGCCAATCGCCTTTACCAGCCTGCAAACTGAAACCCGTTGGACGAGCACTGTTGTAAACCTTGTTCGCAATGGCGGAACGCTCGATGGTGATGATGTTGTTGGATGATTCCAAGGCTTCAGCCGTCATTTCAAATTTATGACGTCCGAAGGTCAGATCCAAGCTATCGAGTGCACCGATATTGAACGCCTTCTGCATGTTGAAGGTCAGGGTAGCTACGTCGAACTGCTGGTATCCCCAGTCAAGCTCACCGTTGCTCGGACGTCTGTCGTTGACGAGATCGATAACCGTTTTGGAGGTGAAGTATTGGAGGAATCCAATTTTTGCTCCGATACGGGCGCGACGATATTCATCGGCGCTGTCGTTGAAATCGTTACCATTCGTGCCGGAACCATCGATGTGCATCATTTGGTATTGAAGGCGACCTTCGAGACTGAAGGACTGAATGTAAGGATTCGATTTATCGGAATAGATTTTTCCGATTTCCGAAATGGATTTACACCAGTCACCACTGCTTGCTGCAGCTTGTGAGGCTTCTGGTCCGGCAATAGCGAGGGGCGCCAAGAGGCTCATCGCAAGGGCTGGTAGGATGGTAGATGTGTGTTTCATGTTGTTTGGTTGTCAATCTAGACGCGGTGATAGATGCTTTAAAATATTACCGTGGTGGGATATGTTTTATGTGACGGTCTCGTCACAGGTGTTCGGGTGTTTCTTGTTCGAATGGATAATGTGCGTATCAGAATCAGATGGGCACGGTTCCAAAGTGGTCTGCATCGGGATTTTGAGGATTTTCCCAGCGTTTGGTGGGGCTATCAAACCTCGGTTTAGGGGTGTATCTACTGGTCGATATCGCCAGAAGCAAAAAAATCGGGACCTGCGTATTTCCGGGTTGCCAAGGGGCGGAGGGCTCATGTAGTTTGCCGCGCCCCGGGAGTCAGCTCCCAAGGAAAGCCTCATAGTGTAATGGTAACACTCCGGATTTTGATTCCGTCATTCTAGGTTCGAGTCCTAGTGAGGCTATTTTCAAATCCCAAAGATCAAGCCAAGCACTAAAGATCGTTGATGGAGCCGAAGTCTGGGGAAAAAAGCCGCTTGTAAGTCCTGGCGGCATAGCCATCGGTCATTCCGGCGAGGTAATCGCAGATCAGGCGCGCTCGGCCGGTTTTGTCTGAGCACTTCTCAATTTCCGCCACCGTATCCTGAGGAAGGAGCTGGAAGTTTTGGCCGTCAATGGATTCGCCACGGATGTATCGGATTTCCAGGATTTCCCAGAGTTTCCTCAACATGTAAGAGCCTTTGTGCTCGAGCTGCTTGAGTTTTGGCGAGAGGAAAACCACCTCGTAGGCGAGTTTTTTGAAGAGCGAGGATTCCTTGCGGATGTTGGGGTCGATGACCAATTGGTAAGCGTAACGATGGGTGCTTCCAGAGAGGAAATTGACGTCGGGCTGCAATTTGGTGGCGGTGATGTATTTCCCAATGCGTTTGCCGACAAAGGGCTCAACCCGTTGGGCACGGATCGCCTGGATCAGCTCATCGAGAGATGCCAGCTCGGATGGGTCGAGGTTTTTGGATTTGGCCCAGTTCTCGATTTTCTCGATATGAAGAAAACCCGCACGAACGCTGTCGGAAAGGTCATTGAGCGAGTATGCGGTATCATCCGCCCAGTCCATGATCTGACATTCGATGGATTTGAAAGAGTCCCTGACCTCGCCCGGAGTGAGCTCGGCTGGGAAATCATTTCCGCCCATGGCCCAGTCGAGATAACGCTGTTGGGTATCGTAGATGAAATGATTCTTCGGGGGGATGCCATCCTTGCGAAGCTCCGACCAAAGGGTTTTGTATTTCAGAATTCCGTCAAGAAAGGCTCGAGACGGCCACATGCCGGTGTGTTTTGCGGAGAAGATGCGTTCGCTGATCAGGCGAAGGGTCTGGGCATTTCCCTCAAAGCCGCCATAGTCACGGGTCAGGTGGTTGAGGGTTCTCTCGCCGGCATGCCCGAATGGAGGGTGACCCAGATCGTGGGAAAGGCAGATGGCTTCCACGAGATCGGGATCGATATAAAACGAATCGGACAATAGCGAGCCGGGTTGTCGCAGCAACCAGGTGCAGATGGATTTTCCGATTTGTGCGACTTCCAGCGAGTGAGTGAGGCGGGTGCGGTAAAAATCGTATTCACCCGACCAGAAAACCTGGGTTTTGTTCTGGAGCCGACGAAAGGTCGTGGTGTGCAGCACGCGATCGCGGTCGATCTGGAAAGCGGAACGGTAGTCGTCCGGTGAAAAGCCTTGCTCCAAGCGTTCGGTATCGAAGGAGTTGTAGAAGTCGTTCCGCATGGTCGAGTGTGAGGATTTTTACGATACGGTTTCAAGGGCAGAGTTTTTTGTTTCACCCGGTTGCGGAATGGTTCGGCATCTGCTAAAGGTAACCTGATGTTGACCAAACAAATTTTGAGAGCCGCGTCGGGATGGTTGGAACTGGGTATGCCCGATGATGCGCTGAACGAATTGAAAAATCTGCCTCAGGAAAATCGGTGTGAGCGAACGGCGATGGAGTTGAGGTTGGCTGCGGAGATGGCGTTGAAAAACTGGAAGGACGCTGCGGAAACCGCGAAGTCGTTGTGTATTGAATCGGTTGATGATCCGCATCACTTCCTGCATGCCGCGTTTTGTCTGCATGAACTTGGGGAAACCCTTGAAGCGAAGAAGTGGTTGCAGCGTGGTCCGGAAATTCTCTCGGAGATGGCGTTGTTTCATTACAACATGGCGTGTTATCTTTGGACGCTTGGTGAGAAAGAGCGTGCGCACAATCATCTGAATCAGGCATTCAACATGGATGACAGTTTCCGCGAATCCGCCCGCTTCGATAAGGATCTGGTCGGGATGCATCTGTGAAAAATCCTGTTTTGACAGTCAGGTGGCGATTTGCGAGATTCCGTTGATGCAGCCCATTCACTTTGAGGAATCTGTGATTTCGATTTTGAGACGCGACCCACGTTATGATGGTCAGGCATATTTTTTTCTCAAGGATGCATTGGATTTCACATTGAAACGCTTTGCTGAAGATGTGAGCAGCCGGGGAAGACATGTCAGTGGGAAAGAGTTGTTAGAAGGTTTTAGGGATCATGCCCTTGAACAATTCGGGCCGATGGCGGCAACGCTCATGGAGGAGTGGGGGATTAGGGAAACCCGTGATGTCGGCAACATGGTTTTCCGTCTGATTGAAGAACAGGTTTTCGGGAAGCAGGATACCGACAAGCCTGAGGATTTCGAGGGTTTGTTCGACCTGGACCAATCCTTGCGCGCGCCGTTTTTACCCGCGTCTGCGACAGTGGGAAAGCCCTCTACAAAGAAATCCAAGCGCTTGGTTTGAGGATCAGTCCGGCCCTGATTCGTTGTGCACGGCTTGGGCAGGCGTGAGGGTTTGCGGAATGTTGGCTTTTGGAGGAGTCATCCATTTCGGGGCATTGGGTGTGCGGTCCGAATGCCATGCCAGAAATGTCAGCAAGACAACACCAAGGATGCTTCCAAAACCGCAGGTGAAAGCCGCGACCATCCCGACGATGAAAAGTGCGAGTCCGATGATAATGAGAAGCAGCGAAGAGGGTTTGATTTCGAAATTCAAAATCGCAAGTCGCAGCCGCGATCTCGCGACCAGCAGTCCGAGGATAACGTACGCTGCGACCATGACCACCGCACAAAGGTGATAGAATGCGATGGAGACCGGAGCCCAATCGGAAGTTTTAGATATATCCATCCACATGGCACCACCAACCATGCTGATGCCGCCACCAGTGATGGCGGAAAAAACCATCAGTAGGAAAACACCCAGCTTGGAACCCATATTCGGATAGCCGGAGGCGGCGATCGAGATGGATGACAGAATTGCCGAAATGGAAATGACGGTTGCGGCATTCGCCAGTTCGTTGATCCACTCCACTCCGCCAATGAAGTAGCGAATGATGATGTATGGCAGCAGCGAGGTCAGTGTCAGCAAACACAGCATCCAGAGAGTCATGAATTTCCCGAAAACGATTTGCCAACGGTTGATATGGGTCAGCAACAGGATCTCGTGGTTACCTTCTTCGATTTCCTGAGGCATCAGGAAAAATCCGCTGAGCGGCATCAGAATGCCAACCACAGCCATAGAGACCCACCAAAAAGGCCCGATGGAATCAGGATGCCAGAAAAACATCGCGGCGGTTTTTCCACCCGAAGAAATTTCCAATTCGAACTCGATGAAAATGGCCGCGATCGCGAACAGGTGGATGCACAGGAAAGGATAAATGAAGCTGTGACGCCTCAGGTTCTGCCTGAGTTCCTTCACGAGCACCGGGCCGATACGGTCTGTTAGATCTGTATATGAATTCGAAACCACCGATTTTTTTATGGTAAAATATCGGAGTAGACTCCCGGATCGCTGCCGGGGATTTCGATCGCACCGCAATTCTTTTCATAAAACTCACGCGGACCCACGCCACCAATGACAGCGTATGCGTAACCCATGTCACGCATGGACTCCAGAGCCTTGAAAAGCAGGGCTTTGCCGAGCCCGGTTCCACGTGCGGATTCGATGACACCTGTGGGGCCGAAAAATCCGCGCTGCGTAGTTTCGTAGCAAGAAAAGCCGATGATCTGTTTGTCTTTGGTAGCGATCCAGCAGGAGACAGGTTGGCGGGTGAGTGCGACTTCTACCTCGCTGGCCCATTTTTCCGAGAAATGTTCGCGGGCAAATTTTGAAACCGTGTGTTTTTCAAAAGCCCTGGCGCGCCTCAGCGTGATTCCCTGTGACTGGATATTTGCATAAAGAGTCGCACTTTCAGGCAAGTCATAGAGCCGCACGAGCATATCAATCATGCCACGTATCAAATGATAGAATTGATACAAGGTGAAGCGCCGATTTATGAAAAATTAACCTTGCTCCGGCGTATACGAGGGGGTTGCTTCAAAACTATGAAAATCATTCTATTTCCTCTGTTCTTGATCTCTCTTGTCACGGCTTCACTGCCTGCCCAGCAGAAGAAACCGACAGAGATGAACATTGGTCCTGCGTGGATGCAGACTTTTGGGGATTATTATGATGGAAAACCAAGGGTCGGAGCGGTCAAAGGACTTTCCATAGATCTGGGTGAACAGTGGCGTGGTCTTTATGATACGGAGACTCTGCGTTTGGTGACGGTTTACAAAGGTGAGATCAAATGGGGCGGAACTCCTTGGACAGGTGCGCACGGTTCGTTGATTCGATTTGAAAATCAGGTACCACTAATGGTCACAGCAGCAAGTTCCGGCTGGGGTGACGGAGATGGAACTTTTGAAGACAAGCGTCCCATCGCTGGCTATGGCAATCTTCCTCACGCAAAATTCACGGGCCACTATCGGCATGGTCAACAAGTGGTTTTGGAATACACGGTCAACGGAACTCCGGTCCTGGAATGTTTGTTGAGAGACGGAGATTCGGTCACCCGAAGTTTCCAGTTTGGAAAACGCGATAAAGAACTCACTCTGCTGGTCGCTGATGACAAAGAAAGTTTTGAAATTTCAGCCGATGGCATCACAGCCAAGTCGAAAGCTGGTCTGAATGTTTCCGCGCTCGATGGAGTGAAACTCTCTTCAGACGCCAAACAGGCGGGTCGTCTTCTGGCAAAAATTCCGGCGGGTTCAGAAACCCTCACCGCACGCATCGCTCTGGCGACAAACACGGAACCGAAGGCCGCTGTGAAACCGGATTTTTCGACCCTGACTAAAGGCAGTCCGGCGATGTGGAGCGAGGTCGTTACCACAAAGGGTCAGCTTTCCAAAGATCAAAAAAGCCCATACGTCACCGATCTCGTTAGCTTGCCGGAAAACAATCCATGGTTCTCGAACATGCGCTTCGGAGGTTTTGATTTTATCGATGAAGATTCCGCTGCACTCTCATCCTGGAACGGCGATGTCTGGGTGGTCAGAGGACTGAAAGGCGATTGGAGCGAACTCAAGTGGCAGAGAATCGCCGCAGGTTTGTTCGAGACTCTAGGCTTGGCGGTCGTGAAAGGTGAAATCTATGTCAATGGCCGCGACCAAATCACCAAGTTGGTCGATCTGAATGGCGACGGCGAAACCGATTACTTCAAGGTCTTCAATCGCGACGTCTATATCACATCCAACTTCCATGAGTTTGCTTTCGATCTGGTGACTGATAAGGAAGGCAATTTCTATTTCTCCAAGGGAGGTCCCGTGAAAGGTGGAGGTCGCGGCTTTGATCCGATTTTACCGCATCACGGAATCGTTGCCAAAGTATCGGCTGACGGCAAAAAATTCGAAGTGCTCGCGACCGGTCTACGCGCCCCGGGTGGAGTGGGAGTAGGGCCGAATGGTGAAATCAGCACCGGCGAGAACGAGGGAACTTGGCAACCTTGTTGCAAGGTCAATTTCTTCAACCTGAAGGAGGCTCCCGTGTTCCTGGGAACGGAGCCGACCCGACATCATTTGAAAGACGCTCCATACACCAAACCGATGGTCTATCTACCGATGAACGTCGACAATTCAGGCGCTTCACAGGTGTGGGTGCCACAAACGGCAAAGATCGGGTTGAAACCCGGTGAAATGATCCACCTGTCCTACGGAGCGGCGAGCCTGTATCGTGTCCTTCCGGTTGCGGACGCCGGTGGAAAAGTTCACGGAGGTGTCACCAGGCTTCCGGTCAATCTCCAGTCCTCCGCGATGCGCGCCAGATTCCATTCCGATGGTTCCATGTATGTGATGGGTTTCAGGGGATGGCAAACCAAGGCTGCGACTCCTGCCTCGTTGCAGAGAATTCGTTACAATGAAAAAGTCGGGGTGAGAATTCCTGAAAAAATCGAATACACCGCCAAGGGCATGAAACTGACCTTTCCTGTGGTTTTGGACGAGGAACTTGCCGAGGACCCGACCAGCTACAGCGTCCAACGCTGGAACTATGTGCGTGGTCCGCAATACGGATCGGGAGAATTCTCCGTTGATAATCCCGACACGGCTGCCATGGAAAAAGCCCTTACCTCGGAATCACACAAAAGCAAAATCAGGGACACGGTGAAAGTTCTTTCCGCCAAGCTTCTGGACGATGAAAAGACCGTCGAGATCGAAATTGAAGGTATGAAGCCTTCCATGTCGGTGAAAGTGGCTTATGACCTTGAAGATGAGGATGGTAAAGTCATGATCGGGGATGTTCACGCAACCATTCACGAAAACTAAGTTAACCGCCACATGATCAAAAAAATCATTCTCGCTTCGTTTTTGATCGGATCGGCAAGTGCGGATGTCATCACTGCCTTCCGACAGGGCGAAGCTTCGGATGTTAGATTGGATCGCTTCCCCGCACTGGCGGTTCCTGCAGGCGAGGCACCGACGCCTTTCCTGTCTCCCGGAAAATTCGAAGTGGAATGGAAGGGAAAAATCGAACTGAAGAAACGCAGTCGGCTTTATTTCTCGTTCGAGGGAAACGGCAAGGTCGCCCTCAACATCGCAGGTGAGTTGGTCCATCAGGAAGAGGGAGAATTCGGAAAAACCAAATCCGAACGTATTCGACTCAATCCGGGCGAACATGAAATTTCCATTCAATACACCAGTGCGGATGATGGGAGCGGAAATTTCCGATTGTATTGGGAATCCGAGGGTATGGTTCGCCAGACGATTGCCCCGAACGTCTACAAGGTCGAGGCAAGTGAAGATGTCACGGCAAGTGAGATGAAGCGCCGGGGCAGGATGGTTTTTGCAGAACAAAACTGTGCAAAATGTCATGCTCCGGAATCCGGTTTTGGTGCTCAACCCATGCCTGAAATCGGTGAGATCGCTCCCATTTTGACGGGAATCGGCGACCGGGTATCGGAAGAATGGCTGCGCCTTTGGTTGGCCGATCCCAAGGCGTTGAAACCCAGCACGCACATGCCGATGATGGTGGATCCGTCCACTCCTGAGGGCCTGCAGAAAGCTGCGGATCTTGCGGCGTATTTGATGGAGTCAAAGCTAGGCTCGAAACCAGCGGAAGCGCCCGATCAGAAGCTCGTAAAATCTGGTGGGGTCTTGTTTCATGAGCTGGGTTGTGTCGGATGTCACGATCGTGCCGGAGCAGAGGCGGACAAGAGCGATACTCGCCGGGTGCCGCTCAACAATGTGGCATCGAAATATCAAGCGGGCCAGTTGGCGGATTTCCTGAAAAAACCCGAAGCTTTCCATCCCTTCACCGCGATGCCGAATTTCCAACTCAAGGATGAGGAAGCATCAGCGCTCGCCGTATTTTTGCATCATGAAGCTGTCGGCAAGCAGACCAAACTGGATTACGTTTTTCCGAAAGGCGATGCAAAACGGGGAGCGCAAGTTGCGGAGAGTTTGCAGTGCGGAACCTGCCACCCGGGTTTGCCAGGAAGCGTCTCCAAGGCGGTTTCGTTGGAAGGAATATTCAAAGTCGATTGGTCACAAAAAGGCTGTGTGTCTGAAAACGATTCCCGCGCTCATCTTCCGGTTCCAAATCTACAGTCAGATGACAAAGCCGCTTTGCTGGCGTTTTCCAAATCGAATCCCGATTCCCTGAAAAAAGACAGTTCGGCGGAATTCGCAAAACGTCAGATCCACGCAAAACGCTGCGTGGCTTGTCATTCCCAGGATGATGAAGTTTCGCTACTGAGTTCGTTGCACATTACTACCGAAGGCCTCGCTGCGCATGTGGAAGAACTGAAACATCGGGTCGATCAATCCCGTCCGCCGCTCACCTACATGGGCGAGATGCTTTACACGGATTATCTTCAATCGATGCTGTCCGGTGAAGTTAAAGACCGGCCCAGGCCTTGGTTGGGAGCCCGCATGCCGGCTTTCAAAGGTCATGCCAGACCGCTGGCCGAGGGAATGTCCAGGCAACACGGTTTTGTTCCTGACAAACCAGTTGAAGTCAAAGTGGATGCGGAGTTGGCCAAGATCGGTCATCAGTTGATCGCCGCCGGAGGCTTTGGTTGCACCACCTGCCACGGTGCCGGCGACCTCAAACCCACTGATGCGTTTGAGGTTGGTGCCATCAATTTCGATCAGGTCTCCAAGCGCATTCGCGAAGGTTATTACTACCGTTGGATGGACCATCCCGCCGAAGTCACACCGGGCAGCAAAATGCCGCGATATGCCGAAGGCAATGTCTCACAACGCGCGGATATTCTGGAGGGTGACGCTCAGAAGCAATACGAAGCCATCTGGAACTGGATTCACAGTCTTCAGAAGGCGGATGTTTCCAAGTGATCCGAATCAGACTTCGAGAGTCTGATGGAAAGTATCGGTGTCCTTGACAGATAAGACAAAGGCTTCCAACAGATCGATCGTTGATTCGATATCATCGAGGTGGGCGGTTTCCACCACCGAGTGCATGCAGCGCAGAGGAAGGGAAACGAGCGCGCTCGGAACACCCTCACGCGAGTTGAAAATCTTATCCGTATCGGTTCCCGAAAAACGGCTGGATGACTCGTGCTGGATATCGATTTTGTTTTTCTTCGCGAGTTCGATCAGGCGTTTGACGATGTTGGGATGATTGCAGGTACCGTGGGTCAGGGTCGGGCCCTGACCGAGTTTGACCTGACCGAATTTCGCCGGATCGATGCCCGGAGTGTCAGTAGCATGGGTGACATCAAGGCAAAGGCAGATTTCGGGTTTGAGTCGATACGTGGCCATCATCGCGCCGTTGCCGCCGATCTCCTCCTGAATGGCGTTCAAGCAGACCAAAGTCACCGCTGGTTTTTTACCAGATGCGGCGATGCGTTTCATAACCTGAGCAATGATGTAGGAGCCGATCCGGTTGTCCAAGGCGCGGGAAACCAAACGCTTGTGGGCAAGTTCGGTGGGGCCGTCCTGATAGACCATGGGGTGGCCGACCCGCAGTCCCATTTCCGCAACTTCCTTGGCGCTAGAGGCTCCGATATCGATCCATAGATCGTGAACAGCAGGAGCTTTTTCGCCGCTGAGTTCATCCCGGCGGAGATGGATGGCGGTGTTGCCAATGATGCCGGAGACAACGCCTTTATCGCCGAAAATGTGCACCCTGCGGCCGCGTGCGGTGGCCGTATCTGAGCCGCCGATGCGGTCGATGCGGAGAAAGCCTTTGTCATCGATGTGCTTGATGATGTAGCCAATTTCGTCGGCGTGTGCGGCAAGCATCAGGGTCTTCAGGGATTTTCCCTCAAGGGTCGCCCATGTCGAACCGTAGGCATCGCATTCGATTTTGGTTGCAACGGATTTGAGGTGCTTTGCCCAGACATTCTGGCCCGGCATTTCGAAACCGGTCGGGGAAGGAGTTTCGAGCAATTCGAAGAGGAAAGTTTTATCCGTTTTTTTCATAAGCGATGATTTACGTTTGGAAGACTTTGAATGAAAGGTGAATTTTTCAATCCGCAAGCGACTGGGCGTAGATGTCGTCGGATGAGTTGAGGATGATCAGCATGGGGCGGCAACAGACCTCGCAGTCATAATCGTATTCGGTCGGCATTTCGGATTCCGGCGGGATGGCGATCTCGAAAACTTCAAAGCAAGTCGGGCAAGTGACAGGGTAGGTGTGCATGCTGGTAGTGGAAAGTGATCAGTTAGCAGTGATCAGTGCTTTTTTTGCTGGAGACGGTAGGAACAGATGAAAAAGAAAAGACTCATTGCCACGAAAATAAAACCCCAGACGCGCGTATGATCGGAGCTGTAAGAATTGTGAACTCTGTCACCACCATGTCGACCCATTCCTCCTGGGCTATCAAATGGAATGGGATCAAAAATTGCGATCATTCCGCCGATCAGAAACATGAAGCCGATTCCCAAAAGGCTCGGAACTCCGCATTTGAAAAAGGTTTTTTCCCTGCGTTTCTTGTTTTTTCTCATCAGGAGGTAATTGAGAGAATCGTTATTCCGGTCATTTCATCGAAATGACCCTACCTCTCTAGCAGAACCCGATCACCTAACACCACCAGGTCGATTCTGCCTTGCAGGGTTTTGTCGAGGAATGGGGTGTTTTGGGATTTGGACTTCATGAAGTCCTTCGTGAAGGTGGAGGTGGCCTCGGTGTTGATGAGGGTCAGGTTCGCGGTTTGGCCTTCGGCAATGGTCGGGACATTGAGCGACATGAGTCGGCGGGGCTCGGCGGAGTATTTTTTCACCAAGGTATCCCAGCCGAATTTTCCCTCTTTGACGAAGTAGTGGTAGAGTGAAACGACCGCGGTATCGAGGCCGGTGATGCCGTTGGGGGCGGAGACGAAGTCCTGGGATTTTTCGAAAGGGCTGTGCGGGGCGTGATCGGTGGCGATCATGTCGAAGGTGCCGTCGAGCAGACCTTCCAGCAGCGCCTCGTTATCGGCTTTGGTCCGCAGGGGCGGATTCATTTTGTAGTGGGTATCGAAGTCGCCGATATCCTCGTCAGTGAAAAGCAGGTGATGAGGTGAAACCTCGGCGGTGACTTTGACGTCGCCGCGGGATTTCCACCAACGGATGGTCTCCATGCCCATTTTTGAGGAAACATGTTGGATGTGAATGTGCGCGCCGGTGGCGTGGGCGAGGCGGATGTCGCGGTCGATGATGATTTCCTCCGCGCACGCAGGGGAGCCGGCAATGCCGAGTTTGTAAGCGGTGGGACCGTCGTTGAGGGCTCGTGGGCCGGCGAGTTCGGGAACTTCACAGTGGGAGGCAAAGAACATTCCGAACTCGGAGGCATACTGCATGGTCCGGTAGAGGAGGGAGGAATTCAGGGTGGTGTCGCCGTCATCGGTGAGCATTTTAACCCCTGCGGCGCGCATACCATCGATCCCTGCCATTTCCTTGCCTTCACGTCCTTTCGAGACACAACCGGAGGTGTAGATGGGGATGCGGGAGTTGCGTTTTCCTGATTCAAGCACCGCAGCGACCGCAGCACCGGAGTCGAGCGCAGGTGAGGTGTTTGGCATCATCACAATACCGGTGATTCCACCGTTGATCGCCGCCTCGGAGCCGGTGGCGATGTTTTCCTTGTGTTCCTGTCCGGGCTCGCGGAAGTGGACGTGGGCGTCGAAAAAGGCGGGGCAGAGAACCTGGTTTTTGCAGTCGATGACCTTAGCTCCGTCCGGTGAGGCAATCCCTTTGGCGACTTTTTGGATGATTCCGTCGACGATCAAGACATCGGCTGAGAGGAGGTCGGGTGAGGATTCTGAGGCGATGCGAGCGTTACGGAGAAGAAGGTTCACGGGCGCGGATAGTAAATTTCAAATCCCAAATCTGAAAGCTCAATTTCCATTGGTGAAAAACTACCAAAAATCCCTCGAATGGCACATGAATTGCTTTTGATTTTGCTCGACGGTGGGGGTGATGAATGGTTTTTTCATCGCGCTTCACCGCAAGATCAATCGCTAACCACGAACATAGAAACAATACACATGGCCAAATACAAACTGGAATACATCTGGCTCGACGGCTACACGCCCGTGCCGAACCTACGCAGCAAAACTCAGATCAAGGAATTCGCAGGCTTCCCGAAGCTTGATGAACTTCCATTGTGGGGATTTGACGGTTCCTCGACTCAACAAGCACCGGGTGGCAGCTCGGACTGTATGCTCAAACCTGTTGCTGTTTACCCTGACAGCACCCGTAAGAACGGCGCTCTCGTCATGTGCGAGGTGATGATGCCAGATGGCACACCTCACCCTTCCAACTCCCGCGCAACCATCTTGGACGATCCGGATGCATGGTTCGGTTTCGAGCAGGAATATTTCATGTATCAGGACGGCAAGCCACTGGGCTTCCCGGTTGATGGTTATCCAGCACCTCAAGGCCCATACTATTGCGGCGTTGGCTACAAAGCTGTGGGTGACATCGCTCGCCAAATCGTTGAGGAGCACCTCGATCTCTGCCTCGATGCAGGTATCAATCACGAAGGTATCAATGCAGAGGTTGCCAAAGGTCAGTGGGAATTCCAGATCTTCGGTAAAGGTTCCAAAAACGCAGCCGACCAAATCTGGGTGGCCCGTTACATTCTGAATCGCCTTTGCGAAAAATACGGAATCGATATCGAGTATCATTGCAAACCAGTCCGCGGTGACTGGAACGGTTCCGGCATGCACGCGAACTTCTCCACCAAATACCTCCGTGAAACCGGCGGTAAGGAGTATTTCGATGCGCTTATGGCTCAATTTGGTAAAAACATGGAAGAGCACGTTGCGGTTTACGGACCAGACAACCATCTCCGCCTGACCGGTCTCCACGAAACCCAGTCCATTGACAAGTTCACATGGGGTGTTGCTGATCGTGGATCATCGATCCGTGTCCCGCACAGCTTCGCGAACAACGGCTGGAAAGGTTACCTCGAAGATCGCCGTCCAAACTCCCAAGGTGATCCATACCAAATCGCCTCTCGTATCCTTAAGACGATTTCGGAAGTTCCTACCAAGTAAGGATTTTTGAAACGATCGCTTCAAGCCGCCTTCCTGTCATAGGAAGGCGGCTTTTTTATGATCGAACAAGTTAATTGGAGATAGGTCTTGAATCCTTTCCAGAATTATTGGAAACGCTGGAGGTCACGAGAAACGAATGGGTAAAGCTACACAAACTGAAGAATTGGTTTTCACGGGTATTCCGGCATCGCCCGGGATCGCGGTGGGTCCGATCCATGTGAGTGCGCGGGGGTTTTCGGCACCCGAAATTTATGAGATTGGCGAGGATGAGGTTGTGGAGGAGCAGGAGCGGTTTCGCGAGGCGGTGAATGTCACCAAGAAGCAGCTCAAAGATCTGCAAGAGCGGCTGGAGTCGCTGGCCGGAAACTCGGAAAGTGAGATTTTCGAGGCACACGTGATGTTGTTGGAGGATAAGTCCTTGGTCGAACGGGTGTTGCAGGCGATTGAAAAGCGTCAGCAAAATGCGGAATACGCGTTTTATGCGGTGATGCAGAATTTTTTGGAAGCGATGCGCCGGATTCCCGATCCGTATCTCCGCGAGCGTACGGCGGACATCGAAGATGTATCGCAGCGGGTCTTGCGCAACTTCAAGGCGGTGGAGGAAGATTCCCACCAGTTGCCGGATGGTAATCATATCCTTTTGGCCTATGATTTGTCGCCATCCGACACGGCATCGATGAACCGCAAGCAGCTGCTCGGTTTTGCGACCGAGCAGGGAAGCGTCAACTCGCATACCGCAATTTTGGCGCGCTCTTTCGGAATTCCTGCGGTCGTGGGTCTGGAGGCTTCGGTCATCCAGGTGACCGCATTGACTCCGGCGGTCATCGATGGATACACGGGAAAACTGATTTTAAATCCAACCCGTGAGACGCTTGAGCGTTACATCAACCTCGCCGCTGAAAAAGAGCGTCAAAGCAGTGAGTTGGCAGCGCGTAAGGATGAGGCCACCGAGACCAAGGATGGCAGGCCCATCACGTTGTCGGCCAACATCGAATTTTTGGAGGAATTGCACGAACTTACAGAGAGCGGAGCCAAAGGTGTGGGGCTCTACCGCACGGAATTCCTGTTGCTCAACGGCAGCGAGATGCCGGATGAAAACGAGCAAGCGGCTGCTTACAAACGCGTTGCCCAAGCGGTTAATGGTGAAATCGTCATCATCCGCACGATGGATGCGGGTGGAGACAAGTTGCCGATCGAGCCGTTGACCGAGCCTGAACCGAACCCGTTCCTAGGGTGGCGTGGAATCCGGGTTTCCTTGTCCCGTCCGGCGATGTTCCGCGATCAGATGCGTGCCATTCTGAGAGCCAGTGCTTTCGGGAAGCTGGCGGTGATGTTTCCTCTGGTTTCGGGTCTGTCTGAATTGTTAAGAGCTCGCGAACTGCTCAAGTGCTGCATGGATGAGCTAAATGCGGAGGGAGTTGCCTTCGACGAGAAGATTCCCGTTGGTGTGATGATCGAGGTTCCATCGGCAGCGGTTTGTGCCGATCTGTTGGCACCGCATGTGGATTTCTTTTCAATCGGAACCAATGATTTGATTCAATACACGGTTGCGGTCGATCGTGTGAATCCGCACGTTGCGGATCTTTATAAACCGACTCATCCTGCGGTCATTCGTTTGATCAAGAAAACCGTCGAGGCGGGCGAAGCGAATGGAATCTGGACGGGAGTCTGCGGTGAGATGGCGGGTGATATCCGTCTCACGCCATTGCTGTTAGGCTTGGGAGTGGAGGAGCTTTCGGTTTCCCCGAAAATTGTGCCCAAAGTCGGTCAGGTGATCCGCTCTCTGAAATACAGTGACTGCCAAGCGCTTGCGATCGATGTGATGAAGGAATCCCGTTCTCAGAGAATTTTGGACATGAGCATGGCTCTTGCGAAGAAGTGCTATCCGGATTTGTTGGATTGAGTGTTCGGTAAAAGCTGAAATTCTGAAAAGCTGAGTTGTTGAAATGGATTTGAATCCATCATGCTCTCTCCTCTGGTCTCTTTGCTCCAAGCTCTAAAACGACTTCCTGAGATGTGACGGCAGAATATTTAATTGCTCGCGATATTTCGCAACGGTGCGGCGGGCGATTTTGATTCCCTGTTTGGCGAGCGCCTTGGTGATGGCGTCATCCGAGAGTGGTTTTGCTTGGTTTTCCTGTGTCACCAGTTGTTGGATCGCTTCACGAACTCCGGCGTTGGAAACCTCGGCGCCGTCATCGGTTTGGTAGCCGGTGGCGAAGAAGGCACGCATCTCCATCAATCCCTGGGGTGTGAGAATGTATTTCCCTGCAACTGCTCGCGAGACTGTGGTGGCATGAAGCTGCAATTCATCCGCAATATTGTTCATCGTCAGAGGGCGAAGAAAACGCGGGCCTTGTTCGAGAAAATCGGGTTGCTGTTCGATCAGCTTGTGGGCGATCGCGAGGATGGTTTCCTGACGCAGCGAGATGGAGCGGATCAGGCTGCGGCCATCACGGATCTGATCGCGCAGGAAAGCGCGGGCTTTGGCATCAACTCCGCTTTTGCCGATCATATCTTTGTAAAAATCATTGATGCGCAGGCTGGGGAGGTGCTCGCCAGTCAGGCGCGCTGACCATTTGCCGTCCTCATTTTTCTCGATAATCACATCCGGCAGAATGTAAGGATTGCCGGTGGGATCGAATTCGCCTCCGGGATTAGGGGAGAGTCTGCTGATGTTCGCTGCCGCTTCCGTAACGGCATCGACACTCACGCCGAGTGACTTCGCGATTTGTGGATAGCGTTTTCTGGCAAGGTCTTCGAGATGATCCCGAACGATTTTGTATTCGATGGTGTCCGTTCCGCTGGAGCGCTCAAGTTGGATCAGAAGTGCTTCCGGAATGCCGGAGGCACCGACTCCTGCTGGTTCGAAACTTTGGATGAGTTTCAGAGCTTCGCGGAGATCCTTGAAAGTGGAAGTGGAATTGAGTCCGATTTTTTGAAGCGGTTCGTCGAGGAAACCTCGCTCATTGATGCAGCCGAGAAGTTCCTGGGCGGCCTTGCGGACAGATGGTTCGACGAGGGCGAGATCGAGCTGTTGTTGCAGATGTTGCTGCAGAGTTTCCGGAGCAACGATGTTGTCATAGAGCCGTTGGCGGCGTTCTTCGTCTTCTTGGGTCCATGGATTGGCTTTGCCGTCCATGATGCTCCGGTCCCGCCAGTCATCATCGGTTTCGTTCAAGTATTCGAGCGAGTCGGCTTCCTCGCCATCTTCGTATTCCTGATCGAGGGATTCGATTTCCGTGACGTCTTCGAGCGTGGGATTTGTTTCCAGTGCTTGGCGCAGGAGTTGGGATAATTCAAGAGTGCTGGCCTGAAGAATCTCCAAGCTCTTACGCATCTGGGGCGCGAGAGTCTGCGTCTGGGAAAGGGATTGGTAGAGTGATGCTTCGGCCATGTGGCAGGACGGATAACCGCCTGAGTCAATCTACTCTTAAAACTAACTAAATTGAAGCATTAATTGTGCCAATACTGACATTTTACCCAAAATAGGCAACTCCAGCAGCGAAGATAGGCTGGCTTTTGTTCCCAGGGATATTTTTGGCGACGTTTTGGGAGAAACGCTCGGAGTGTGCCATTTTTCCGAAGACCCGACCGCAGGGCGATGTGATGCCTTCAACTGCGAAGAGGGAGCCGTTCGGGTTGAACGGGTGTTCCATAGTCGGGTTGCCTGCGGGGTCGCAGTATTGCGTGGCGATTTGACCGTTGGCAGCGAGCTGAGCATACACTTCCTCCGGGGCATAAAATTTTCCTTCGCCGTGTGACACGGGAACGGTGTGGATGGTTCCGATTTTCTGATTCGCGAGCCAAGGGGAGGAATTGTTGGTGATGCGTGTTTGGACGTATTGCGAGATGTGACGCGAAATGTCGTTGTGAACGAGTGTCGCGGATTCCACATCTGTGGCGATGACTTTGCCGTGAGTGGCAAGTCCGGTTTTGATCAGGGCTTGGAAGCCGTTGCAAATGCCGAGAACGAGTCCGTCGCGGTTTTCGAGGAGATCGGCAATCGCATCGGCGATGCGGGGATTGCGCAGGATGGTTGCAATGAATTTCGCCGAACCATCGGGTTCGTCACCGGCGGAGAAGCCGCCTGGGATGAAAAGGATTTGTGCGGCTTTGATTTGAGCTGCAAGCGTGTGGATGGATTCCTCGATGTGTTTGGCGGAGAGGTTGCGGAAAACCTCGATGTGGGTTTGTGCACCTGCGCGTTGGAAAGCGCGGGCCGAGTCGTATTCCGAGTTGGTGCCAGGGAAGGCGGGGATCAAAACTCGTGGTTTGATTGACGATTGTTGATGGTTGATGGTTGATGGTTGATTTGAAGAAATAGGTCTTACAGGTTCTATAGGACTTATGTTAGATGCTTCCGGCCTGGTTGGATAAACGGGCTCCAAGGTGGATGTCCAAGCGGTTCTCAGATCTGTTAGGGAGTGGGACTCGCCGTTGAGGGTGAGGGTCGGAAGTTCGGTAGTGCTGCCAATGACGGTGGCGTTAGGGATAGTGTCCGATGGCGCATGTTCGATCAGGAAAGAGAAATAGGATTCGCCGAACGGATTGGCAAAATCCGCGGTCACGCCGATCTGGTTGCCCAAACACATTTTGGCAAGGGCGGCGGCGATGCCGGGTTTGCCGATGTGGTGGAGGGAGAGGATTTTTCCAGTCTTGTTGAGTTCGAGGAGGGACTCGGCGTTTTGTTTGAGAGTTGCAAAATCGGGCAATCCGTTTTGAAGGATCGGAGTAGTCAGAAGGGAAACCTTGGAATTCGTTTTTTTGAATTCGGGTGATAACGCAAGTGAAGCAAAGCCGGGAGCGAGTGCGAAAGAGACGAGGGTTGGCGGGACATCGAGTTCGTTGAACGAACCGGACATCGAATCCTTTCCGCCGATGGCGGCGAGGCGCAGTTCATGTTGGGCGCGGAAAGCACCTAACAGGGCCGCGAACGGAAGGCCCCAGCGTTTCGGGTTTTCTCCCAGGCGGGGGAAATATTCCTGAAGCGTCAGTCTGACATCGCTGAGACGTGCTCCGGCGGCAACCGCTTTGCATACCGATTCGGTGACTGCGTAGAGCGCACCGAGGAAAGGGGATTTTTCCGAAAGGTAGGGATCGAAACCCCATGACATGAACGTGGCATGATCGGTTTCACCTTCCAGCACGGGAAGTTTTGCGACCATCGCATCGGGTGGAGTGAGTTGTTGGGAACCGCCGAAGGGCCAGAGGACTGTGCCGGCGCCGACCGAGCCGTCGAACATTTCTCCAAGGCCTTTTTGGGAGGCGATGTTGAGGGAGCCCAGGTGATCAGTGATCAGTGAGCAGTGAGCAGTGGAAGAAGTGGCTTTGGAGGTGACTTCGACTTTTGCGGATTGTTGGACGCCGTTGGTGTCTAGGAATGCACGTGAAAGGTTGACGATTTCCTTGCCGCGCCAATGCATGATGAGTCGACCGGAATCGGTGACGTCGGCGACGTGGACGCATTCGAGGTTTTCTTTGTCGGCTTCGCGGATGAAGAAATCGATTTCGGAGCGATCCACGCAAACCGCCATGCGTTCTTGGGATTCGGAAATGGCGAGTTCGGTGCCGTCGAGGCCGTCGTATTTTTTCGGAACGGCATCGAGATTGATCAGAAGAGAAGGTGCGATTTCGCCGATGGCAACTGAGACTCCGCCTGCACCGAAGTCGTTACAAACTTTGATTTTCCGGGTGAGTTCCGGATTGCGGAAAAGACGTTGGATTTTGCGTTCGGTTGGTGCGTCGCCTTTTTGGACTTCGGCGGAGTTTTCGAGTGCGGTATCGGTGTGTTCTTTGGAGGAACCGGTGGCACCACCTACACCATCGCGTCCGGTGCGGCCGCCGATGAGCAGGATCACATCACCGGGTGCTGGAGTGCCGCGGAAAACATTGGAGCGAGGTGCGGCTGCGACCACGGCGCCGATTTCGAGGCGTTTGGCGACGTAGCCCGGGTGATAAACTTCCGCGACTTGTCCGGTGGCAAGGCCGATCTGGTTTCCGTAGGAGGAATAACCTTTGGCTGCGACCTGGCAGATTTTTTTCTGAGGTAGCTTGCCCGGAAGGGTTTCGGAGAAAGGGGTTAGAGGATTCGCAGCGCCGGTGACGCGCATCGCCTGGTAAACGTAGGAACGGCCGGAAAGGGGGTCGCGGATGCAACCGCCCAAGCAGGTGGCAGCGCCTCCGAAAGGTTCGATTTCGGTCGGGTGGTTGTGGGTTTCGTTTTTGAACATCACCAGCCACTCTTCTGCCGCTGCACCGTCAATGCTTACAGGCACAACGATGGAGGCGGCGTTGATTTCCTCGGAGACTTCGAGGTTGTCGAGTTCGCCTGAGGCTTTGAGTTCGCGCATGCCGATGAGGGCAATGTCCATCAGTGTGACGGGTCGGTCATCGCGGTTGAGTTTTTTGCGGACATCGCGGTAGATGTCGTAGGTTTCACGAACGAGTTCGGTGCCTTCGCCGAACTGGATGTCATCGATGGCGGTGAGGAAAGTGGTGTGGCGGCAGTGATCGGACCAATAGGTGTCGAGCATGCGGATTTCCGTGATGCTCGGCGGACGGCCTTCCTGGTTTTTGAAATAATCCTGGGTGAATGCGATGTCGGCCTCGGACATGGCGAGGGACATGGCGGATCGGATGGACGCGGGAGATTCTGTTAGAAAATTTGAGAGAATTTCGATATCTCCGGGAGCGGATGGAGTGGTGTGTTGAACGGAGCCAGCTACGGGGATCTCATGCGAGTCCACGGAGTTGATTACGTACGACTTGATGGCGGAGATCTGGGTTTTGGATAGGTTTCCGGAAAGGATGATGATTTGCGAGGAGAAGACCGTGGGTTTGTCTTTTCCAGTCAGGATTTGGATGCACTGGGCGGCGGAATCGGCGCGTTGGTCGAATTGACCGGGAAGGTAGGAGTAGGCGAAGGCGGTTTCAGCGCTGCTTAGGCTCAGTTCGCGGCTGATGAGATCCGTTTGTGGTTCGGAGAGAATGCTGGAGGAGGCTTGGGAGAATTCGTCATCCGAAACGCCCTCGATGTCGTAGCGATTGATCAGGCGCAGGGATTCGAGGTTGTGGAGGCTGAGGGATTCGCGGAGGTCGTGCAGGAGGTGTCTGGCCTCGTTGGCGAAGTGGGATTTCTTTTCGACGAAGAGCGTGTGTGTGTTCAAGGCAGGAAGGTGGAAAAGTTGATTGAGAAATTGGATGATCGGAGATCAAGTGGAATTTAACCTTTGATCTCTAACAACATTTGCGGATTGTTGGGGAATTTCTTGATGAAGTAGAGCAGGCGTTCCATGGCTTCGTAAGGTCGGTGTCCGGAGAGGCCGCGTCGGATGAGATGGATTTTGTGCAACATGTGCTCGGCGAGAAGGAGTTCCTCGCGACGTGTGCCGGATTTGAAGATGTCAACAGCGGGGTAGACGTAGGACTCGGCGATTTTGCGGTCGAGCACGAGTTCCATGTTTCCGGTTCCTTTGAATTCCATGAAAATGGCTTCGTCGGCGCGGGAGTTGGTCTGGATCAAGGCGGTTGCGAGAATGGTTAGAGAGCCTGCCTCGCGGGTGTTGCGGGCTGCGGCGAAGAGCCGGCGCGGAACTTCAAGAGCGCCGATGGTGATGCCGCCGGAGCCGGTGGCGCGGTTGCGGTTGCCTTTGCCACCGCCGCCGCTCATCGCGTTGTTGTAGGCGCGGGCAAGGCGAGTGATGGAGTCCATCAGCAGGAAGACATCTTTCCCGGCTTCGACGAGGCGCTTGGCACGTTCGATCGCGAGTTCGGCGATGCGGGTGTGATTGCGCGGGGCTTCGTCGTTGGATGATGCGTAAATTTCAGCACCGGGAAGGGCGCGCCGGAATTCGGTGACTTCCTCAGGGCGTTCATCGACGAGAAGGATCATGAGATGGATTTGCTCGTCGTATTTTTCACGAATCGCCTCCGCCATGTGCAGCAGTAAAGTGGTTTTTCCTGAACGTGGAGGAGAGACGATGAGTCCGCGTTGGCCGCGTCCGACCGGAGCGACGATGTCGACCACTCGTGTGGTGTAGCGATCCGAGTTGGTTTCAAAAGCGATGCGTTTGTTAGGATTGATCGCGGTGAGTTCGTCAAAGTGGGGAAGCTTTGCGGCTTCATCGGGGGCTTGTCCGTTGACCAGATTGATTTCGGTAAGTTGCGGGCCGCGGTTGCTTTCCTGATAGGTGCCGTGGATCCATTGGCCGTGTCGGAGCGAATGTTTGCGGATCATTTCCGGGGAAATGAAAACGCCATCCTTGGTTTGTTCGAAGTTGTTTTCAGGGATACGGAGGAAAGCGTAACCTTTGGGAGTCATTTCGATCATCCCGTTGGTGTCAACTGCCGGACCGGTCAGAACGGCAGGCGAGCGGTCTTCCTGGGGTGGTCTGTCGTTCTGGTTGTTTCGCTGATCGTTTCTTTGATCATTGTCACCGAATTTATCGCGGCGGCGTTTGCGTTTATCACGACGTTTTTTCGAGCGCGATTCGCGAGCTTGGCCGTCTTCTCCATCTCCTTGGCGCGGGGCATGATGATGGGGGTGATTTTGAACCGGACCGCCTCCGGGAACACGTCCGATGCGTGGCGCTTCATTTGAATTCCCAGCGGATTGCGTAGAAGAGTTGCCGGGAGGGGGTGGAAGGACTGCGACTTCAATCGGTTTTGGAGTGGGAAGCGGAGCAGCTACAGGAACTGGAGAAGATGCCGGGGCAGAAATGGATTGAATTGCCTGTGGAGCGGGTGCTGCTGTAGCGACGTCTGCTTTTTTCTTGGGAGTCGTCGGGGTCTCGGATTTTGGCTTGGCCGTCTTCGTCGCTTTTTTCGCGGCTTTTTTGGCGGGGGCCTTTTTCGCGGCGACTTTTTTGACGGCTTTCTTGGCCGTTTTGGTCGCTTTCGACTTCGTTCCGGAAGAAGGGAGATCAGGCTGATCGTCGGTGCTTTTTTTGCTCATTCGATGGGTATTGGGAGAAAATAGAGAGTGGTATGAAAACCACGGGAAGAGAGGTAAGGATCGCCGCTTTGATGAAATATTGCGGGAATTATCTGATAGCAGATGGTTTCAGCAGGATTGGCTTTCAGCAATACGCCCGATCTTTTGGGATGGGTGAGAACGTGGAAGCCATTGCTTAAGTGACAGCCGGGGAGAGAGTCCCGAGGCGGTCGACCATCGTGTCAACTGGCAAAGACTGGGGAGGGCGGGCAGATTTGGCAACCTTAAAATTGGGGTGCGGAAGAGGCGATGAATTACGGTTTGAAGGGGCTTTGGGTGTTGCGTTGGAAAAAAAATCGATGAGAGTGAGCGCGCGTTATGATGAATGTCGATCAGATCAAAGAAGTGCTGAAGCAGGTGAAATATCCCGGATTTTCGAGGGATATCGTTTCGTTTGGCCTGGTGAAATCCGTGAACATGGATGGCACGGATGTTGAGGTGAAGATCGAGGTGGCAACGCGTGATGCGAAGGTGCCCGAGCAGATTTTCAAGGATGTGCACGCTGTGCTCGGCGGTATGGCCGGAATGGGGAATGTGAAAGTGGATATTTCTGTCAAGGATGCGCCAGAGGCGGCATCGGGTGGGGTCGGAAAGAGTTCGATTCCCGGCGTGAAGCGGATCATCGCCGTGGCCTCGGGCAAGGGTGGTGTGGGGAAATCCACCGTTTCCGCCAACATCGCTGTGGCCCTGTCGAAACGCGGATTGAAGGTCGGGTTGTGCGATTGTGATCTGTATGGCCCGTCGGTCGCGCAGATGTTCGGAACCACAGAGCGTCCGAATGCGAATGAGCACGATGAAATCATTCCGATCGAGGCACATGGTTTGAAACTGATGTCGATGGGATTTTTGTTAGAAGACAAGTCCCCGGTGATTGTACGGGGTCCGATGGCGACCCGATACACCCAGCAGTTCCTGCGTCAGGTGGCGTGGGGGGATTTGGATGTGCTGGTGTTGGATTTGCCGCCGGGAACCGGAGATATCCAGCTGACCATTGTGCAGACCGTGGCGGTTGATGGCGCGGTGATCGTGACGACGCCGCAGGAGGTTGCGTTGATCGATGCGCGCAAGGCCGTTGCGATGTTCGCCAAGGTCAATATTCCGATTCTGGGACTCATCGAGAACATGTCATGGTTCGAGGGTGATGATGGGAAACGTTATTACCTCTTTGGTGAGGAAGGTGGAGTGCGTGAGGCGGCGGACATGAATGTTCCGTTGTTGGCACAGATCCCCATCGATATCCCGACCGGACGCGGTGGCGATGACGGGGTTCCGATCGCATTGACCGATCCAGCGAAAAGCAAGGTTTCTGCCGCGTTCCATCAGATGGTGGCCGGATTGGCGGTTTGAGCCGCAGCCAACGCCGATGACTGGCAAATCCTCTACTCCTGGTGTTTCAGGAGACTCGTATACGATTTGTTATCGGTGGTGACGTAGGGAATGGAACCTTTGACCAATTTGCTGTTTTTTGCGTCCCAGGCAAATTCGCATCTGAATTCGTGATGTTTGTGGTGCTCGCTTTTGATTCCAACCCAACCGGCTGCATTTTTGAATTCTGATAATTTCTCAAGGTTCCACTTTTCCGACATGAAACTGACGATCAGGGGGCGATCTTCCGTCGGTTGTTGCGCGATGATCAGTGCGAAAATGTTTGCTGCCAATACTTCCGGTTTTCCGTATTGGTAACCCAACCGAAGCTCGATGGATTTTTCGTTTCGGATGAGGGCAAGATTGCCGGAACGGGATGAATCGATAAATGCATTCGCATTCCGCAAGCCATCCGGATACCAGGCGGAATAGAGCATGTTTGCCGTGTAATGGTTCAATTCGAGAAAATCATCCGGCTTTTCTCCATTGCCCCAGATGGGGAGTAGCATCCATGATTTGTCTGTCTCTTGGCCATATCCGCAAATGATCATAGCCGGTGACAGCGGTTTGAATGTTTTATCGGCTTTGGTATCTGGTAAAACGACCCATGAGATGCCACGCGCGTCTTCTTCGATGGTGGTGCCGCCGACTTCGGTGGTGATGGGGCTGTTTTCATCCTTGCCGGGATGGCTGATGTATTTCCCTGAATACTTTTTCTCTAACATTTTATCCTCGGGTGCTTCTGTCACGATTTTCAGTTCCAGAGGATTCTCCGGACTTCCACCGCTGCTGCGAATCAAACACCAGATCGTGGCACAGAGAACCTGCTCTTTGGTGTAGGGGCTGTATGCCGGTGGTTTCCATGCCTTGAGGCGCAGGGTTGAAGGTTCGACGAGGATTTGGGTGGAATCCGGAATTTCGATGGAGATGCCGAAAACAGCGGCCAGATTCTGGTCGAGTTCGGAACCGTTTTTCCAAAGCATCGCTCCCTGTGGAGAGGGGCGTGATTCGAAGATTTTGTAGTGGATGCCGTACCCGTAATTGCAGATCACCGCCACCGGACCCAGTGGAATTCTGGTTGGATCCGAATGATCGACCAGATTCACGGGCTGCTCGATGCTTGAGATTCCAACATTGCTGGAAAAACATGGAATTGAGACTGCAAACAGGATCGTGAAGATGAGACGAAGGTGGAAGGATAGGATCTTCATGAGATCTCACCTTTTAAGGGCTGTATCGTCGGATACAACTTCAATCGTCAGCCAGCAGGTTGTTCATGCTGGCGAAGAAACTGCTGAGATCCTCGTCCGACATTTCGGTGTTCTGAATTTCATCGAAGGTTTTGTGGTCGATGTAAGTGTCGTCCAATTCACCAATGAAAGAGGAGGGTTGGCAGCCGGTTTCCTGGCCCCATTTGATGCGGGTGTTGCAATAGGTAAGGGTGAGTGATTCCTGAGCGCGGGTGATGCCGACGTAGAGCAGGCGGCGTTCCTCATCCTTCGTGCCTTCCGTGATGCTGCGGCTGTGGGGGAGGAAACCTTCTTCCAGACCGACCAGATAAACGATGGGAAATTCAAGACCCTTGGAGGCGTGCAGCGTGATGAGTGTGGCGCCTTTCTTTTTCTCGATATCGTCGTCCTCGCGGTCGGATGCGAGGGCGGAATCGTCGAGAAAGGATTGCAGTTTTTTTCCACGTTCGATGTGTTCGCGGAGAGATTCTAATAGTGAATGAATCGCCTCGCCGCGTTGCTGGCGTTCGGAGTCGGATTTGCAACCGCGTTCAATCCATGGCAGATAATCGATTTCACGCAGCATTTCGGAAAGGACGGTTGCGGGGTTTTCCTTGTTGAGATCGATACGGTTTTTTGCGCCGGAGATCAGGGCAACGAAATCGTCAATCGCGTTGTTGGTTTTGGTGCCGAGGCTGGATTTGAAATTCGGATCGCATAGAGCGTCCCAAACCGTTTGATTGTGCTCGCGGGAGTAGTCGGTGGCGAGAACGGCGGTGGCTTGACCGATGCCACGGTTGGGAGCGTTGAGAATGCGAAGAAGAGGGACGTCGTTTTGCGGTGAAACCAAAAGCGCGGCATAGGCGAGGACGTCGCGGATTTCACGGCGGTCGTAAAAGGATTGAGCACCGACCATGCGGTAGGGGATTTTACGGTCGCGCAAGGCGAGTTCGAGTTTGCGTGATTGGCCGTTGGTGCGGAACAGAACGGCGAAATGTTCCCACTCGCGGCCGTGGGCGGATTTTTCGCCGAGTATTTCATCGGCGATGAAGTCGGCTTCCTCGTCATCTCCCGGCATGGCGACGATGCGGACGTTTTCGCCTCCCTTGCGGGTGGAGCGGAGGATTTTTTCGCGACGACCCGCGTTGTGTTTGATCAAGGAGTTCGCGGTGTGAAGGACGGCTTCGGTGGAACGGTAGTTTTCCTCCAGGCGGATGATTTTCGGGTTGGGGAAGAAGCGCTCGAATTCCAGGATGTTCGCGACTTCCGCGCCGCGCCAACCGTAGATGGATTGATCGTCATCGCCTACGACGCAGACATGGTACGGCGGGCCAACGAGTTGCTGAAGCAGGCGCATCTGGAGGGAGTTGGTGTCCTGGAATTCGTCCACCGTGACGCGGGTGTAGAGCTTGCGGAAATGATCGCGGACATCGCTGTGTTCGCGCAGGACTTTTTCGGCGAGGACAAGCAGGTCGTCGAAATCGACCGCGTTCTGCGCGCGGAGTTCGTTCTGATAAGCGACGGCGAGTTGGGCGAAGAAATCGTCCTGTATGTCCTGTACATCGATTCCTTTGTTTTTCGCTTTGGAAATTTCCGAGAGAACCGTTTCGGCTTTGATTTTTTCATCGGTTCCGCCTTTGCGGACGAGGAGTTGTTTCATGATCCCAACCTGATCCGAGTAGGCGGTGATGGAGAAATTCTTTTTGTAGCCGAGCTTGTCGATCCCGCCGCGAAGGAGTCTGACGCAGAGCGAGTGGAATGTGCAGACGGTCATTTGCTCCGCCGCGTGTTTGGAAACCATGCCGCCGATGCGCTCTTTCATTTCCGAAGCGGCTTTGTTGGTGAAAGTGACGGCAAGGATTTCCGAGGGGGGGATTTTGCGTTCCAGCATGTGGGCGATGCGGCACGTTACGGTGCGGGTTTTACCGGTTCCTGCGCCGGCAAGAATCATGACCGGACCATCCAGATTGGCGACTGCCTCGCGTTGAGCGTGATTGAGGGATTCGAATGCGAAGTCGTTGGCCATGAACAATGGCGACTCAATATCGGGCGGCGGGATTTGGCAATCGGATTAAAAATTTCAAATTTCAAATTCCAACGAGGAACGAACTTTCAATCTTTTCTATTCATTATTAACATGATCATAACCACCATCATCCAATGGCCTTCAGCCATCTTGAGAATCCTCACTATTCGCTATTGAACGGAACGATCGATACTCCTTCCATCCTCGGAAAACGGATTTGAATAAGCTCCCACGCTACCTAGTTAAGAAAAAGCCCCGTGATGGCGGTTGCCATACGGGGCTGGGTGGAGTTTAGAGGTTACGAGCGCCAGATCAGATTCGGTTCTTATGCTCTGCGGCGGCGATATAAAAGACCAGTCATGCCCAATGCGACTAGAGCAATTGAGGATGGTTCGGGGATCGCGGCCAACCTGAGGCTTCCCCCGTAAGTTCCAAGCGCGTCGAAGTCAAAATACTTTCCATCACCGAATCCGGTGCTTGTGACAGTCGCCCAACTCAGACCCAAGGTTGTTGCCGATTGGCCGCCGTAAAGCAATTGATTCCGGCCCCACAAGGCTTCTGCCCAAGCAAGTGATGTGGGATTGCTGATTGAATCATTCGTAAAGTCCAAGGCTCTTGCATTTGAACTCAAGGTCAATGTCATCAGGGTCGTCGGGTTGAAATCCAAGATGAAGTTGTTGTCTTGGGCGCGATCGCCAGTGGTGGTGTAAAGCCCAGTCCCCCAGTCAGCAAAGGTAGCGCTTCCTGCCGTTGAACCACCAAAGTTCACTGTAGTGGCTGCCCTTAGCGCGAATCGGTCTGCCGTGATTGTTCCTGCGTTCAAATTGATTGTGGATGCAGTGCTAGATAGGGGAGAGGAACCGAAATAAGCGGTTGTGGCGAATGAGACAGTTCCCGTGCTGTTCATGGTAAAAGTGCCGCCGCTACCTACACCGAGCGATCGTCCGCCCAAGATATTGCCTGATGTCACCAGCATGGTGCTGCTTGATGCTATCAAAATATCGCGTTCATTGGCGGAATAGTTCGCAGTGTTGCCGCTTCCAACATTCACGGTATAAAAGTTGGAGTTCCTAAGATCTAGCCCCCGGCCGCTATAGGTTGCCGTGCCATTCATCGTCCATGAGCCTCCACTCAGTATAAGGGGACCCGTGCCAGTAGAGGTCAAGTTGCCTCCTGAATGTACGACAACATAGCCTGTGTGTGTAAAGTTGGTGGTCGGGTCAAATCTAGCATCATTCGCGAGCGTGCCAGTGTTCCCAGAGCTAGGAAGGGCGCCACCACTCCATTTCGTTGCGTCGCTGATGAAATCAGTGGAAGCGCCAGTGAAGTTTGTCTGGGCGGATACTGTGGACAGGAGCGCCGCAAGGGCGGAGGTCACGGCGAGTGCCGGACGAAACATCGATGTCTTTGTTTTCATGAATT
>CBFGOP010000008.1:0-41596 GCA_965650415.1 uncultured Prosthecobacter sp.
AATGGCGGAACGAGAGGGATTCGAACCCTCGGTAGAGTTACCCCTACGTTCCCTTAGCAAGGGAGTGCTTTCGACCACTCAGCCATCGTTCCGTTGAATTTGAAGAGTCGACCCGCTTTGAAACACAGGAAACGGCATGCGTCAAGGTCGGCTTGGAAAATATCTGCCGGAGCCGTGTCTTTGACCGGCTTCTGGGATTGCTCAGCCGGCCGAAGGCGCGGCTCTCCAGTATCGCCTCACAGTAAAACTTTCGTGAGATTCCACGATTTCTACATTTGGAAAATCGGCTTCAAATGTGGCGAGATGGGTGTTGCCCTCGTAGGTATCGTGGACGTGGCTGACCAGCCATTCATCGATGTGAGGTGTGAGGGCGGCGTAGATTTCCGCTCCGCCGATAATGAAAATTTTCTCATCGGTTTGGGGGATTTCCTCAGGACTGTGAATGACATCGACCCCCTCATGTTTCCAATCGCGATCGCGGGTGAGGACGATATTACGGCGCTTGGGCAGGGGGCGTCCGATGGATTCGAAGGTTTTTCTGCCCATCAGGATGGGGTGGCCCAGGGTGGTTTTTTTGAAGAACGCCAGGTCTTCGGGAAGATGCCACGGCAAGGCGCCATCGCGACCGATGAGGCGATTCGGATCCATGGCGACGACGGCGATGAGCATTGAATAAGTTGCTAGTTAAAAGTTTTCAGTTTGAAGGTGAGAAGAAATTAACCGCAAAGATCGCAAAGAATTCAAAAATCAGAGGGGGTTGCTGTGAAACGCGGGTTGCTGTGCAACGCGATCACTCCTCGCCTTATTTTCTTCTCTCTGCGTTCTCTGCGTTCTTTGTGGTTAAAAATTCTTAAACCGCGATCGGGGCTTTGATGGTGGGATGGGGATCGTAGTTTTCCAACGAAATGTCATCGAAGGTGAAATCGAAGATGGATGTGACGTTTGGATTGAGTTTCAGGGTTGGAAGGAGGCGCGGCTCGCGGGTGAGCTGGAGGCGGGCTTGGTCGAGGTGATTCTGATAGAGATGAAGATCGCCGAAGGTGTGGACGAAATCGCGGGCTTCGTAATCGCAGACCTGGGCGATCATGTGGGTGAAGAGCGCATAGGAAGCGATGTTGAAAGGAACGCCGAGAAACAGATCGGCGCTGCGTTGATAGAGTTGGCATGAAAGACCGGGCCGACCGCCGTCTTTGGGTTCGTGGACGTAGAACTGGAACAACAGGTGGCAGGGCGGAAGCGCCATGCGATTCAGGTCGCCGACGTTCCATGCGGAAACGATGTGGCGGCGGGATTGCGGATTGCCTTTCAAACCATCAATGAGCAGGGAGATCTGGTCGATGGTTCTACCGCCATCGGCCTGCCAGGAGCGCCATTGTTTTCCGTAAACCGGACCGAGCTCGCCTTCGGTATCCGCCCATTCGTCCCAGATCGTGACGTTGTTTTCCTTGAGATAGGCGATGTTGGTCTCGCCTTTGAGAAACCACAGCAGCTCATGAATGATGGAGCGGAGGTGGAGTTTCTTGGTGGTGACGCAGGGAAAACCTTGGCGGAGATCATAACGTGCCTGCCTGCCGAAAACCGAGAGAGTGCCGGTGCCCGTGCGGTCGCCGCGCACCTCGCCGTTTTCCAAAACATCGCTCAACAGGTCGTGGTAGGCTTTCATCGGGGAAACTCTAAGTTTTAAACTTTAAACCTCAAGGATATTGGAAAGCCGCGCCTCCGGTCGGCTTAGGTTAATGAAGAAGCCGGTCAGAGACACGGCTCTCCGGTACGTTTTCTGTGATCAAACAACTGGGTCTCCCGATATCCGGCGGCCTTGGCGAGTTGGCGGGCTTTTGCGAAATCTCTGGCGACTTCAATCGGCGCGTGGGCGTCCGAGGAAATCACCAGACCGATCCCTGCCGAGGCGGCGAGTTCGAGGAAGCGTGGCGCAGGATAGGCCTCGGCGCAGGGTTTGTGGAGCCCGGCGGTGTTCAACTCGATGACCGAGCCGTTGGCGGCGATGGCTTCGATCACCGGATCATAAAACCGATCCAGATCGCCCGACGGAGTGTAGGAAAATTTTTTGATGAGATCCGGATGCCCGAGAATATCGAACAAGCCGCTCTCTGCCATGTCGGCATAGGTTTTCCAATAGGTTTTCCATGCTTCTTCGACATCGGTTTGCGCCCATTTTCCGAGCCAGATCGGATTATCAAAATCCCAATCGCCGAGGTAATGCACGGAGCCGATCAGGTAGTCCCAATCGGATTTCGCGGCGAGTTCCTCGATGAAACTTTCACAGCCTTTTAGCCAATCGCACTCCATTCCGGAGCGGATCTTGATTTTGTCGCCTGCGGCTTGTTTCGCGCGGGCGATCCAGTCGAAATATTCCGGCAGCTCGCTTTCCAGCATCCGCCAGTCATCAAACGGCTCCGGCCTGCATGGGGCGTGATCCGAGATGCCGTATTCCGTCAAACCCGCAGTGATCGCCGCCGCCACGTATTCCTCGGGCGTGCCCGTGGCGTGTTTGCAAAGCGGGGTGTGCGTGTGGTAATCGGCGGGCATTTCCAACGAAGTTCTATGCCCGCTTGAAACATTCCGCAAGTTTCCTAACGTAGGATTTCGATGAATGGAAAATGGATTTCTCTGGCAGTCGCACTGCTGACTTCATGGGTTTCGGCACAAAAAGAGCCCGATTCTCCACCCTCCGGTGCGGAAACGGCACAGAGCATGCCGAACATTCTGTTCATTCTCGCAGACGATCTCGGTTACGGTGATGTCGGCTGTTACAACCCCGAATCGAAAGTCCCGACCCCGAACATGGATCGGCTCGCTGCTCGGGGCATGAAGTTCACGGACGCCCACTCTCCCTCCACCGTGTGCACGCCGACGCGTTACAGCATTCTAACAGGACGCATGGCGTTCCGGGTTGGCAAGGGCGGTGTTTTCACCGGAGCTGGCGGACCGAACCTCATCGAGGAATCGCGTTTGACGCTTCCGGGCATGTTGCGTGAAAAAGGATATTCGACCGCGATGTTCGGCAAATGGCACGTCGGCCTCACGTTTCTCGACAAGGAAGGAAAACCCATTCACGACAACTCTCCGGAAGCGATCCATCGGATCGATTTCAGCCGTCCGATTCCCGATTCTCCGATTCATCGCGGCTTCGACACCTTTTTCGGCACCGCCTGCTGTCCGACAACCGACTGGCTCTATGCGTTCATCGATGGAGATCGCGTCCCGACACCGCCCACTCAACCGGTTGATCAAAGCCGTTATCCGAAAAACCCCTACACTGAAGATTTCCGTTCCGGGATGATCGCACCGGATTTCGATATTGAGGAAATCGACACGATCTTTCTGAACAAAAGCCTGAATTTTCTCGATGAACATGCGCGCAAAAACCCGCAAAAACCGTTCTTTCTTTTCCATTCCACACAAGCGGTTCACTTGCCGTCCATTCCCGGAAAAAATTTCCAAGGAAAAACCAATGCCGGACCACATGGGGACTTCATCGCACAATTCGACCACATGGTCGGAACGCTGTTAGAAAAACTCGATTCTCTGGGTCTTGCGGAAAACACGCTCGTCATTCTAACCAGCGATAACGGTCCCGAACTCCAGAGCGTGGTGAACATGCGGAAAGATCATGGGCATGATGGCGCACGTCCATGGCGCGGCATCAAGCGGGATCAATGGGAAGGCGGACACAGGGTTCCCTTCATCGCCAGCTGGCCGCGAAAAATTCCTGCCGGATCGGTTTCTTCGGAAACCATCTGCCTCACCGATCTGATGGCCACATCGGCCGCCATCACCGGAGCGGTTCTGCCCGCGAATGCGGGTGAAGACAGCTACAATATTTTGCCAGTGCTCTGCGGTGAGAAACTGGACAAGCCTGTCCGTGAATACACCCTTCACCAGACCTGGACGCTCAAACTCGCCATACGCAAAAGCGATTGGAAATATCTGGATCACATGGGATCGGGCGGAAACGATTATCAGAAATCTCCCGCGCTCAGGCCTTATGCGCTTCCGGACACCGCGCCCGACGCACCCGGACAGTTGTATCATCTCGCGAAAGATCCCGGTGAAACCCAAAACCTTTTCCAACAACGTCCGGAAATCGTCGCCGAGCTGAAAGCGCTGTTGGAAAAAAGCAAGGCAAGTGGTCGCAGTGCTCCTCTGAAATAAGATCCGGATCCGAAATCCCCTTGCAAAAGGCAGCTATATCGCTTTTGTCGTGTGATCCATGTCCATCCCTTATCTTATCGTTCCGATCTTGTTGCTGACCATAGTGTTGGCGGCGGTTTGGTTGGAGCGCTGGAGTGTGCCGGTCATCCTGATCGCTCTCGGAATGGGCATCGTTTTCGGTAGCGATGTGCTGAATGTCTGGCACTTCGACAACACGCTTGTCGCCAACCAGGTTGCGAATGTCGCGTTGGTTTTCATTTTGCTCCATGGCGGTTTTATCACCAAGCGCGCAGATTTCCGCTCCGTTGCGCTACCAGCCGGAGGAATGGCGACATGGGGAGTCGTCATCACCTCGGCAGTACTGTTTGCTTTTCTTTACTGGGGACTCGGGTGGAGTTTCATGAACGCGCTTTTGCCTGCGGTTATCATTTCCTCCACCGATGCGGCGGCGATCTTCTCCATTTTAAAAAATCAGTCCCTTCCGCAGAAGCTCAAGTCGACGATCGAAGTCGAGAGCGCGGCGAACGACCCGATGGCGATCATGCTGACTACGGTGGCCGTGGCGAGTTTGGCTTCCGGTGCGGAGTTCGGTTTGCATTCCGTAGGTTGGCTGCTGTGGCAGTTCAGTATCGCTCCGGTGATCGGCTATCTAACAGGAAGGTTCGCGGTGTCTCTCTACAACCGCCTGGTTCCCGAAGACAGGGGGTATTATTATCTGTTGTTTCTTGCCACGGGGTTGCTCACCTACGGACTCACCGATCTCGTCCGAGGCAGCGGAATGCTTGCGGTTTTCACCACGGGCTTCGTGATGGGAAACCGCCAGTTCGTACACAAGCAGGGTGTGCTCAATTTTTCCGAAGCGGTATCCACCATCGCCAACATCGGTATGTTCGTGATGCTGGGGTTGTTGGTGTTTCCCCATCAGTGGTCGGAGATCTGGTGGCAGGGGATTCTGCTGTTCCTGGTGCTCACGTTCATCGCGCGGCCGGTCGCCACCTTTCTCGGCACGGCGGGGATGAAGCTCGGGTGGAAACATCAGGTGTTCATGTCATGGGCGGGTCTGCGTGGTGCGGTTCCCATCGTTCTCGCAACCTATCCCGCCGCAGCCGGGATCAAAGGCGGAGACGACATTTTCAATCTCGTGTTTTTCGCGGTTTTGCTGTCGATCCTGGTGCAAGGATCGACGCTCAGTTTGTTGGCGCGTCTGCTCAAATTATCTCTGCCTGCAAGACCCAAGCCCTTGGTCAGTTTGGAACTGATCACAATGGCGCACAGCGATTATGAGTTGGTGGCGGTTGAGATCCCCGAGGATGTGCCTGGCAAAGGGCCGAGAATCCGGGATCTGATGCTGCCGGATGGCGCGGTGATCACGCTGATCACGCGGGGTCGTGAGATCGTTTTGCCCAAGGGGAATACCCGGCTCCGGGCATGGGATGAAGTTTCCATCCTCGCCCACGCGCCGGATGTCGGCTTGGTGCGGGATGCGCTGCTCAACGCATTCGAGCGCGTCGAAGAGAGTGATGACGACTGAATTTTCCGGACAACTGCGCTCTTGGCAAATCACGCGTTTCATTTAGTTTCCACCGTCATGGAAAACGCTCAGACATCAATTCATCCGACATCAGCCATCTCACGCCGCTGTCTGTTTCAAGGAGCCTTGTCTTTCGGTGCGCTGGGGGCGTTTGGTGGATCGGCGCTGGCGGCGGATCAAACTGCCGCAAAGACCCCGCTCAAAAAAGGCAGCGTGATTCTATTCCAAGGCGATTCCATCACCGATGAAGGCCGCAAGAGGGACAAACTCGACGCCAACGACACCGCAGGACTGGGCCGGGGCTACGCCGCAGACGCTGCAGGGCTGATCATGGCGGATCATCCGGAACTCGAGCTGAAGTTTTACAACCGAGGCATCAGCGGCAACAAGGTGCCCGATCTGGCTGCACGTTGGCAGGCAGACTGTATCGATCTCAAGCCCGACATCCTCAGTATCCTGATCGGGGTCAACGACATCTGGCATACTTTCGCCTTCAATACGAACTACCAGGGAACGCTCGCCACCTACGAGGAAGCCTATCGCCAACTCATCAAGGACACGCTCGCCGCCAAGCCGGACACCCGTATTGTCATCTGTGAGCCCTTCACCACACGCGATGCGAATTTCAAAAGTAAAACCGATGGCAAAACCGTGGCGGACTTCGGCGCGGTTGCGAAAAAAATCGCCGATGACCTCAAGCTGACCTTCGTGCCTTTCCAGTCCGAGATCGACAAGGCCTGCAAGGCCGCACCCGCCAACTTCTGGCTTTGGGACGGCATCCACCCGAGCCAGCCCGGTCATGCCATGATGGCCCAAGTTTGGCGCAGGGCAGTTGGGATCTGATTTTCTTCACGTCACGCGAGCCTTGCACCTTCGCCAGACTTTTGGCTAATCTCCCGCCCCGCCGCTGGTGGCGGGTCATGTTATGAAGCCGAACAGCCTTTCCAAATACCGCCCATTTCCGGCGATTTCCTTACCCGACCGCACCTGGCCGGATCAGGTGATCACCCGTGCCCCGATCTGGTGTTCGGTGGACCTACGCGATGGCAACCAGGCCTTGCCACAGCCGATGTCGATCGAGGAAAAACTGGAGTTCTTCGAGCTTTTGGTGGCGATCGGTTTCAAGGAAATCGAGATCGGTTTCCCGTCCGCAGCGGACACGGAATTCAATTTCTGCCGTCGGTTGATTGAGGAAAACCGCATCCCGGATGATGTCACGATTCAGATTCTGGTGCAGACCCGCGAGCAGCTCATCCGCCGCAGCTTCGAAGCAATCGCAGGAGCCAAGCGCGTGATCGTGCACATCTACAACTCGACCTCACCGCTGCAACGCCGCGTGACCTTCGGCGATGCCTCGCGCGAATCGATCAAACAGATCGCGATCGATGGAGCGAAGTTGGTGAAAGAACTCGTTCCCACCATCCCGCAAACCGAAGTGGTGCTGCAATATTCTCCGGAATCCTTTTCCGATACCGAACTCGATTATGCCGTGGAAGTTTGCAACGCGGTCATTGATGTCTGGCAACCGACGCCGGAGAAAAAGATGATCATCAACCTGCCCGACACCGTGCAGTGGACCACTCCGAACGTGCATGCCGACATGATCGAGTGGATGGGCAGACATCTTCACAAGCGCGATTCCATCGTCGTTTCCCTCCACACCCACAACGACCGTGGCACAGGCGTTGCCGCCACCGAGCTTGGCCTGATGGCGGGCGCGGATCGCGTGGAAGGAACGCTTTTCGGCAACGGCGAGCGCACCGGCAACCTCGACATCGTCACGGTCGCGCTGAACATGAACAGCCACGGCATCCCAACCGGACTCGACTTTTCCGCTCTAACAGACATCCGCTTGAAATACGAAAAATTCACGCGCCTGATGATTCCGGAGCGACATCCTTACGTGGGCGAACTGGTGTTCACCGCCTTTTCAGGATCACACCAGGACGCGATCAAGAAAGGCCTCGACCGCCGTGAGAAAGAAATCCAATCCGATCCAGAACTCGTCTGGGGTGTGCCGTATCTCACCATCGATCCCCAGGACATCGGTCGATCCTATGAAGCGATTATCCGTATCAACTCCCAATCCGGAAAAGGCGGGGTTGCCTACGTGCTCGATCGCGAACATGGATTCGATCTTCCCAAGTCGATGCATCCGATTGTTGGAAAATACATCTACGATCTCGCCGACAAGGAAGGCCGCGAGCTCACGGTCGATGAAATCCGCGATGCGTTCTTTGCGCATTTCGTTAATCAGGAAAATCACATGGGCTTGATCGCCTACGAGTTGGTTCATCAAAAAACCGGCGGCATCGTGCATTGCACCGCTACGATTTCCATTGATGGCAAAACGCAACAAATCGAAGGCGACGGCAACGGCCCGATCAATGCCTTTGTCCACGCCCTCGAAACCGTAGGTTTGAAAGATTTCAAAGTCACCGACTACCGCTCCCACGCCGTGCGCGGCGGATCGGATGCGAGCGCCGCCGCTTATGTCCAGCTCCAACACGAAGACGGCCGCATCCTCTGGGGCGCAGGCGTCGATCCATCGATCGAAATGGCGGGCTTGAAAGCGCTGGTCACGGCTTGGAATTTGCTAAGGTAGAGGAGCCAAAAAGGTAGGGCGCCCTACCTGATGCTTCCGCGCATAGCTATTTCTATTCGGCCTCCGCCTCCAGTGCCTCGACATGCCTGCGAACGCCCTCGGTGATTCCGAGGTCGCTGTAGCCGCCCTCTAACAGGGAAACGATGCGCTCGTGTCCTTGCTCACGGCACAGACCACGGAGGATATCCGTGAGTTTGGCGTAGCAATCGCTCGACCAACCCAAGGCGCCGAGCGGATCGGCTTCATGGGCATCGAAGCCGGCGGAAATGATCAGCAGCTCGGGTTTGAATTTTCGGAAGGCATCGGCGAGTTCGGTTTCAAAGACCTTGATCACCGCTTCATCGCCGCTGCCGGCTTTGAGTGGAACGTTCAGATTGAATCCTTCACCCTTGCCTTTGCCCTTGATGTCCGGCGAACCGCTTGGCCCGGGATAGAACGGGTATTGATGCACGGAGAAAAAATACACGCTCGGATCCTCGAGAAAAATTTCCTGAGTTCCATCGCCGTGATGTACGTCCCAATCCACGATCATCACCCGCTCCAGTTTGTGATGTTGCTGCGCGTAGCGGGCGGCAATCGCGGCGTTTCCGAAAAAACAAAAACCTTTCGCCCGATCCGGCATCGCGTGGTGTCCCGGCGGACGCAGCGCCGCAAAAGCATTGGTGACTTTTTTCTCCATCACCAAATCCACCGCCGTCAACGCTCCTGCCACAGCTTTCACGGAAACCTCGTAGGTGCGCTTTGAAATCGGCGTGTCGCCACTACCATGCATCAACGTTTCACCCGCTTCACAAGCACGCTTGAGATCCGCCACATACTTCGGATCGTGCACTTTTTCAATCCACGGCAAGGCATCGATTTTCTCGTCGGGCTTTGCCCACAGCAATCGACCGGAAATTTCATGCTCCCTGAGATGCTTGGTCAGTTTCCGCAAGCGATCCGCGTTCTCCGGAAAACCGGGTCGCGTCTCATGCTCCAGAAACACATCGTCATAAATCAACGCGGTGCGGAAATTCGGTTTTTCCTCAGCTCTCAGCATGTCGGCAGTAAAGGGCAACAACACGGCGCTGAAAAGCAACAAGCGGGAGGGATGGATTCTGTCGATCATGGCTGTGGGAAATAATGGCACATAGTTTCGACGATCCGCCTCAGTTCGCAACCTCGCATTTTACAGAGCCTTTACGGACAGGACCTGCGGGTGGGGGTAAAAAAGCATTGTTATGAAAACCAACCTGCACAAAACACTCGCGGTCACGACCGCTCTATTCGGCATTTCTCTCAGCGGCGCGTTGTTGCTGGCAAAGGAAAAACCAGCCCGTCCGGTGCCGGCAAAACCTGCCGTCGACGCTCCCGCCAAACCGACAACGGACGGGAAAAACCGCATCCAGATCGCGCTTCTGTTAGATACGTCCAACAGCATGGACGGCCTCATCGATCAGGCAAAGACGCAGCTGTGGAAAGTCATCAACACCTTCATCGAAGCCGAGCGCGATGGTGAGGCGCCGTTTGTCGAAGTCGCACTCTATGAATACGGAAACAACAGCAACGCAGTCGGAAACGACTGGATCCGTTTGGTAAGTCCGCTCACACGGGATCTCGATGATTTGAGCGAAAAATTGTTCGCTCTGAAAACCAATGGCGGCGAAGAGTATTGCGGCGCCGTGATCCAGCGGGCACTGGGCGATCTCGCGTGGGATGGTGACAAGAAAACCTACAAAGCCATTTTCATCGCCGGCAACGAGCCTTTCACCCAGGGCCGGGTCGATGCCCGTTCCGCGTCTAAAGAGGCTCTTGCGAAAGGCGTGATCATCAACACGATCCATTGTGGTAACCGCCAGCAAGGTATCGACGGAGCATGGCACGATGGTGCGGCGCTCGGTGGCGGGGACTTTTTGGTGATCGATCAGGACAAGGTCGTGGCTCACGTCGATGCGCCGCAGGACAAACACATCGCCGAACTCAGCCTGAAACTCAATGAGACCTACTTGGGTTACGGATCGCGTCGTCAGGAAGCCTCTGAAAAACAGAAAAAAGCGGATAGCGATGCGTTTGCAAACAACGAAAAAGGCGCTCATGTGCAGCGCGCGATCACCAAATCCAGCTCGAACTACTCGAATGCAACTTGGGATCTCTGTGATGCGGTGAAGGAGAAAAAAGTCGATCTAAAGCAGCTCAAAGATGAGCAGCTCCCGGAAAACCTGCGTGGCAAAACTCCCGAGGAGCTCGAAAAAATTGTCGCCGAAGCCGCTTCCAAACGCGCAAAGATTCAGGAGGAAATCAAAACCCTGAACGCCGCCCG
Source organism: uncultured Prosthecobacter sp. (assembly GCA_965650415.1). Classification (GTDB taxonomy): domain Bacteria; phylum Verrucomicrobiota; class Verrucomicrobiia; order Verrucomicrobiales; family Akkermansiaceae; genus Luteolibacter. Next base: position 10,609 of record CBFGOP010000008.1, read on the forward strand.
CGAAGCGCACATCGCCGATGAACTCAAAAAGCAGGCGGCCTCGGGCGACAAATCCCTCGATCAAGCCATGATCGAAGCCACCCGCCAGCAAGCCTCAAAAGTCGGTTACAGCTTCAAGAAGTGATGGTTTCATTTCTCTGGCGCACACATCCGAATTTTCTATCCTTTCCGAAACATGATCGATTCACCCACCGTCCTTGTTGTTGAAGATGATTCCGCCGTGCGCACCGGAATCATCGATATCCTCGAGTATGGTGGGTATCGCACCCTGCAAGCCGCAGATGGACATGCCGGTATGGAGCTGGCTCTGAAAGCGAACTATCGTCTGCTCTTGCTGGATGTCGTCATGCCGGGTCCATCCGGTTTCGAAATCCTCGCGGCTCTGAAAAAATCGCGCCCCGGCCAAGCCGTGATCATGTTGTCCGCGCGTGGTGAAGAGCAGGACCGAGTCAGGGGCTTGGTCAACGGTGCGGATGACTACGTAGTCAAACCTTTCAGCATGAAGGAGCTGCTCGCGCGCGTCGATGCGGTGCTGCGCCGCACCCACGAGCGTCCCGCGCCGGTGGCGAATCACCGCGTTGGAGATGTGGAGATGGATCTCGCCAACTGCCGCATCAACTTTCCCGATGGCAGCCGCAGCGAACTCAGCGAGAAGGAAAACACCCTGCTTCGTTACCTGCTCGAAGCAGGCGGCCGCATCGTCACACGTCAGGAAATTCTGCGTCACGTTTGGAATCTGGATCCCGACAAAATCGAAACCCGCACCATCGACATGCACATGGCCAACCTGCGTGGCAAACTCGGCAGCTATCTGGCGCAGCACCTTGTCACCGAGCGCGGCAAGGGTTACCGTTTCACAAAACCGACCTCATGAACTGGCCTCGTCCATCATCCACCATCATCGCATGGACCGCTTTCGGGTTCTGCGCCTGTCTGATCGTGGGTGCGATGCTGTGGTTGACCCGCAGCGTGATCGAGACCGAGAGAAACCGGGGTCAGGCGGAAATCCGTGCGGAAATCCAGGAGCGCGTCAGGTTGGTGCTCTGGCGCATGGATTCCCTGGGCACCTCCATCCTGTTGGAGGAAAACACGATTCCGCCGGATCTTTTTCTAGCAAAAACTGAACGCATGCTGCCGGCGGTTGTGCGATTCGAGACTTCCGATGGCGCGACCGTCAAAGGTTCGGGAGATCCGCAGCAGCTGCAGCAGTGCCGTGACTGGCTGCCGAGTTTGGTGAAGCACAAGACCGCCACCCGTAGTCGTGCCATACCCGAACAGAAGGAGATCCAGCAGCCGTTAGAAAAGCCACAAACGGCCTATCGCGGCAAAAAAGGCGCCGAAGCCCAGAATTGGTCGAACCGACAGGAGAAAGCGAGTCGGGAACAGATGTCGAAAAATGTGCAGAGCTCCTACACGGATGTGCTACAAAAATTGGATCTTGCGGAGGCTTCGGCCGCATTGCCTGCTGACGACGCGTTCGCTGCGGGCAGTGAACCGGGTATGCCGCTCACCGAGTTCAAACCACTTTGGTTCAAGGACACCCTGTTTCTCATCCGCAAGGGAATGACGCTCACCACCTTCGCTCAGGGAATTCTCATCGATCACGAATCGCTGAAAAAAATCTTGCTCAAGGAAGCCGAGGTTTATCTTCCAAACGCGTCCCTGTCCCGGCCCGCTGAGGGTGCGGACGACTCGTTTGTTCTGGCATCGTTCCCGCTCAAACTGGTTCCGGGATCGCTCAATCTGACACCGGAAGCGATTCCCCAAAGCATTCGCAACTCGCTCGCCGCAGGTTGGGTGGCTGCGGTGCTGGCCGTTGTCGTCGCGTTTTTCCTGATCCTCAACATCATGAAACTCAGCGAGCGCCGTGCTTCCTTTGTGTCCGCAGTCACTCACGAACTCCGGACGCCGCTGACCACGTTCCGACTCTATTCCGACATCTTGCAGAACGATGCCGTCAGTCCGGAGAAACGCCCGGCGTATCTCAACACCCTCTCCCGAGAGGCCGACCGGCTCTCTCATCTGGTCGAAAACGTGCTCGCGTTTTCCAAAATCGAACGCGGCAGCGCGCGCAGTTCGGTTTCCCAACACAACGTCGCTGACTTGCTGGAATCCATGCGCGAGCGCTTCGAAGCACGGCTCGAGTCGGCAGGCCTGACCTTGGAGATGAAAACCGGAGAACCGGTTTTCTGGAAAATTGATGCGAACGCGCTGGAGCACGTGTTGTTTAACCTCATTGATAACGCCGCGAAATACGCGGCCGGATCCGAACCGCCGTTGGTCACGATCGAATTATCTAACAAAAACAACAGGCTCGATATCAGGGTTTCCGATCACGGTCCGGGCATTTCCCAGGCGGAATGTAAAAAAGTATTCCGCCCGTTTCACAAATCCGCCAAGCAAGCCGCGGAAACGAAGCCCGGGGTGGGCTTGGGGCTCGCGTTATCGAGCCGGCTCGCCCGTTCCATGGGTGGCAAGCTCAGTTGCGGAAACCGCACGGATGGGAAATCCGGTTCGGTCTTTTGCCTGACTCTGTCAGTTTGACATCAAGACTTCAGCGTTCATTCTTCATCGGATGAAATCGCTTTTCCTTTCACTCGCTTTCTCAACCTTGGCCCTGGCCGCGGAAAAGCCCATGAACGTTGTCCTCTTCCTGGCGGATGACCTCGGTGTGACGGATTTGAATCTCGACGGCAAGCATCCCTTTTACGAAACTCCGAATCTGGAGAAGCTGGCAAACACAGGAGTGAAATTTGCCAACGGCTACTCCAGTTGTCCGGTTTGCTCGCCCACACGCTCGGCCATGTTGACCGGACAAAACCCAGCCCGCACCGGAAACACTGATTACTTCGGCGCGCCCAATGAATTTTTCGGAGAAATCCCCAAAAACTACGATCCCGCAAAGGACATCCGCTTCAAGGATCCAAGCAGAAAGAATCGACCCATCTGGCCCGCCCCCTACTTGGGCAATTTGCCCAAAAACACCAAAACCATCGCAGATGTTCTCAAGCAAGAGGGATATGCGACCTACTTTGCGGGGAAATGGCACCTCGGGCCCAAGGGCAATTTGCCCACGGATCATGGTTTCGACATCAACATCGGCGGCACCGAAAAAGGCGGACCCTACGGCGGTAAAAAATATTTTTCTCCCTATCAAAACCCCTACCTCGAAGACGGCCCGGAAGGCGAATATCTAACCGAACGTTTGGGTCGGGAAACGGCGAATTTCATCAAGCAAAACAAGGACAAGCCGTTTTTCGTTTATCACTCATTTTACGCTGTCCACACACCGCTCATGGCTCCCGAAGCCTTGGTTAAAAAATACCAGGCCAAACGCGAGAAACTCGGTCTGAAAGAGGAATTTGTGCCGGAACCACCGCGCGAGAATCGCACCGTCCAATGCCATGCCGTGTATGCGGCCATGATTGAAATCATGGATTCCGCGGTTGGTCATGTGCTGAATACGCTTGAGGAACAGGGTCTTTCGGAAAACACCCTGGTAATCTTCACTTCGGACAACGGCGGACTTTCCACCTCGGAAGGGTCACCCACCTCGAATCTTCCCTACCGGGCCGGCAAAGGCTGGCTCTATGAGGGCGGAATCCGTGTGCCGCTCTTGATTCGCAACCCGGCCACCGGCAATGCCGGAAAAACCTGCCCGGAGCCCGTCTACAGCACGGATTTTTTTCCAACGATCCTTGCAGCCACAGGACATGATCTCAAACCCGAGCATCACAAGGACGGCGTTTCGTTCCTGAAGTATCTGGAAAACCCAAGCACCGCACCATCCGGCCGCAAGCTCATTTGGCACTATCCTCATTGGGGCAACCAAGGCGGCTCGCCGGGAACCGCCATCCGCGATGGAAAATGGAAGCTGATCCGTTGGGCATGGCCCGCTCGCACAGAACTCTTCGACATCGAGGCGGACCCGGGTGAATCAAACAACCTCGCCGAAAATCAGTCCGATGTCGTTGATCGACTCCAAAAAGAAATCGATTCCTTCCTAAGGGAAACCCATGCCCATTCGTTCAGCAGGAATCCCGACTTCAGCGGAAATTTCAACAAGTGGTGAAGAACTTCTGAATACGCCGCAGTTTCGGTAAATCTTAACATTTTTCCTAAAATCTTCCTTGCCGACCCTCATTTAATTTCCAAACTCCCAAACTATCCGAGCAAACTTGAATAATTCAATGATCGATAAAATGAAAAACCGCCCTTATTTCGCCGTCTTCGCAACCGCCGCAGTCTCCCTGCTCGCAACGGCGCAGACCTTCGCTCAAGATGCTGCCCCTGCTGCAGTCGCCAAGAAATCCATGCTGGATCAGTGGGTGATCGATGGTGGCCCGACCATGTTTTTCATCGGTGCCGCTGTGGTGGCTTACATCGCGTTGGTGGTGTTCAACTCGATGAATATGACCAAGGCCAAATTTTGCCCGTCCGATCTTCAAGCTGCTCTGATGGATCACATGATCAATTGCCGCGTCCGTTCAGCCATTGAACTTGCTGCCAGCCACCCATCTTACCTCGGCCGCCTCGTCGCCTACTCATTCCCAAACATCGATGCCACTCAGCCAGAAAACCTCGGCCGTGACCAAGTGGAAGATGCAATCGCCGATTTCACCAACAACGAGGCTCGTAAAGCTCTCCAGTGGGTCAACTACATCTCCCTCTGCGCCCAAGCATCCCCGATGCTCGGACTACTCGGAACGGTTATGGGTATGGTTAGCGCGTTCGCTACCCTCCAGACATCCGGCGGCGCCGATCCTTCCGCACTCGCAGGTGACATCTCCGTCGCACTCTTGACCACCCTCTGGGGTCTGATCAACGCAATCCCGGCAATCGTCAGCTTCGTTTATTACAAGAACAAATACAACCAGTTGGTATCCGAGACCGTTCACGCCGCTGAAGAAATGCTCAACGCAGCAATCGCCACCGTGAATGCCGACACGCTTTACGCCAAGATCCCCGAGGGTATTGCCGTTTAATTCCTGAAGAACCCAAGCGACGGAAATTCATCTGCCGCTTGGTTGTTCGCTAAATTGCCAACCCTAAATCCCATGGCTAAAAAAGGTAGATACACTGGTACTGATGATAATGAGGCGAAAGTCGACATGTCGCCGATGATCGACATGGTCTTCCTCCTGCTCATTTTCTTCATCGTTAACGCCACAGCGATCATTGTTCAGACGGATCCGAAAGTACTCCCTCCGGTTGCTGCCAATTCGATCAGGCAGAAAGACGGCAGTGGACGTATCGTGGTCAACGTCCGCGGAGATGGCACCTACACCAACGAAAAATTCGAGGTCATGAACGACAAGGCCGCGATTTTCGATCTTGTCAAAAAAGAAAAGGCAGAGATGGAGCAGCAAGGCATCACTCCGAAATTGCACCTGCGCGGAGACCAGGAAGTGGTTTTCAAATACTCAAGAACTGCAATCAGCGCCGCTGCTGAAGCAGGCGTGACACAAGTCGTGTTCGCGGTCTATCAAACCCACAAAGGACTCAAGGCTGCCAATCGCTAAACCCGGCTTCATGATTCAACCCTAACGATAACCATGGCGCGTCACAAAAAATCAACCTTTGAACAAGAAGGCGATCCAGAACTCGACATTTCGTCCCTGATCGACGTTTGCTTCCTTCTTCTCATCTATTTCATCGTCACCTCGACCATCACTCCTCGCGAGCAGGATCTTGCGATGGCTCTGCCCGCCAATGCTCCTCCGAGCAGTGAGCAACCGAAGATCGACCCCATGTTCATCCGGGTGGATGGAAACGGAGCGGTCTACACCGGAGCAGGTGCGAGCCAACAAGCCCTCGATACCGACATGAGCGTCCGTGAGCTGCCGTTGCTGCTGAGCCAACTTCAGCTCTACGCAGCCGCTGCGCGCAGTGCCGGTAACAATCCTCTCGTTCAGGTCTCTGTCGATCCCGGCACCACACAACAACGCGTGATCGACGTACTCAATGCCCTCGCAGGCGTCGGAATCTCGTCCGTTACATTCACAGACCTCATCGAATAGACAGATCCTCCTCCTACACTTTGGTCTAATGTTTCATGCCGTCGAACGTTACCCCTTGCAAGGCTCACGTCTCGACGGCTTATTTTTTGATAAACCTTTTTGAATTCCGAAAACCTTTCGATTAACCTCAACCCCATACGTGTCATGAAAAAGCTAATTTTTACCGCCACTCTGCTCATTACCTCGTGCTTGTTGCCCGCACAGGATCTCGCCACGCTGGTAGATGAAGGACTCAAAGCCATGAACGAGGAGAAATGGGAACAAGCGCTCGCGCTTAATGCCCAAGCTATCGAAAAAAACGGAAGCGATGCCAAAAAAGCTCTGGAAAAATATGGTCCCCAGTTCGGCATGATCTGGTTCCGCAAAGGCATTTGTGAACTGCAACTCAAGAAGTTCGACGACGCGATGAAATCGTTTGAGACCACGTACAAGGATTTCCCAAACACCAAGGAGAAAGGGGGAAACCCTTTTGACAAGATAGCGCTGCTGAAATGGGGTGAGGCCGCAATGGCAGCTGAGCAGTACCAAGTTGCGATCGACCAATGGAAAAAATTCCTCACTGAGCGTGGTCCCAAAGACAAATATCCCGAAGGCTTGTTTTATGTGAATTTGGCTATCTGCCACTTCAAAACCAACCAAATTGACAAGGGCAACGAGTTCCTTGAGACCGCCATCAAAAACAAGGTTAGATTCGGCGCAACCAACACCGCGATCATGTCCGGAGTTCAGGTTTTTGTGGAGACGGCTCTCAAACAACCGAGTGAGCAAATGCTGATCGACTTCATCGAGAAAAACCGCGGTGCGATCATGATGGAGCCCTTCGAAATGCATAAATTCTCCAAGATCTTCATGAAATTTGCAGGAGATGCGATCAAGGAACAAAAGCTCAAAAGCGCGCTTCTCCTCTATCAGTTCGTTCCTTCAACCCAAGTGGTCATCGATGATCTCAACGCACGTATCAAAGCCCTTGGCTCACTTCCGAGCATCATCGACGGCGCATCCCGTCTCAACCGCGCCCAAATGGAAAAAGAAGCGGCGGATCTCAAAGCCGAACTCGCAGGCGACAAGTCCGCAGAGATGATCAAGCTCATGGCGACAGCGTTTATTTATGAAAATCAGGGCCATGTCCCCGCTGCTTATGCGGCTTATCAAATTCTGGAGCGTGACTACTCAAAATCCGAGAAAAGGGAAGACAACCTTTTCCATCTCACCCGCACTGCCGCCATCCTCGGAAAAATCGACGACGTCCAAAAACACGGTGAAAACCTGTTCAGACTTTTCCCGAATCCGAAATACAAAACGGATCTCAGCAAGCTCATGCTTTCCTCGCTCTTCTTCAATGGAAATTACGATAGCTGTATTCAAATCGCTTCCGATCTCATCCGTAGCGAAAAAATCCTCCCAAACACTCCGGAACATGATCTGGCACTCTTCACTTTGAGCGGATCCTATTTCTATACAGGCCAGTTTGACTTGGCGACTCCGTTCATTGATCAGCATATCAAAACCTATCCGCAGAGCCAATTCATCATGTTCACCGAGTTCTATCAGGCATCAAATGCCTATCGACTCCAGTCATGGAAAAAAGCAGCCACTCTGCTCGATGCGTTTTTAGATAAATACAAAAACAACCCGGACAAAAGTTTCATCCCGCTCGCACTTCTTGATCGTGCAAATACCCACTATGCGGAAGACCAGCTGGACGAAACTCTCCAGAAAATCGATCGTTTGGTGAAAGAATTCGGCGATACGGACAGCGCCAACCAAGCCTTGAACCTCAAAGGCAACGTGCACGAAGCCAAAGGCGAGATCAATGAAGCGATCGCCGCCTATGAACTTGCCCTGCAAAAAGCCGAGGCAAAGTCCAAAGGCGATACCGCTGGCGAAGCGCTCTATTATCTGGTTGCGCTGCTTTGCAGCGACAAGCCAGATGAAGATGCCGCCACTCGCTTCCCCAAAGCCGTCGCTTTTGCTGACAAGTATTGGGAGAAATACTCCACCGGATCACCATATCGTGCGCAGCTTGCTGTCGCACAACTCCCGGCAATGGACGCGGTAGGTCGCACGGACGAAGCGCTCAAACGTCTCCAGGGTCTGATTTCCGAAATGGCCAAAATGTCGGAGGCTCCCGGCTTGGAAGGAGCCATCAATTCCTACACAGAAGCCTATTTGAAAAAATACAGTGCCGAGGAACTCAAGGAGCATTACAACAATTTCCCTGGAGTCGACATACAAGACAAGGTTGCTCGCGCCCTGCTCCGCATTGCCGTCATCGGTGTGTTCGAGGGCATTCTTTCCAAGGCTAAAGAAGGCGAAGAGGACAAGGTACGGAATGCGAAGGCAATGATCCAGGTCTTGTTCCAAAACCTCAAATCCGAGTTCAACGTCAAAGAACTCTCCAACTTCATTTTGGTGAAACTTGGCGATTATCTGCGGAAAAACACTTCCGCTCCGCTTGAGGCGATACCCTACTACAATGAAGCCCTTTCCCGCCAGGATCAGTCATACCGATTTGCGGCACTTCTCGGTCGTGCCGACGTGTATGGAAACTCGAGCCAGGCCAGCGATCTTTCCAAAGCGATCGAGGACTTCGAACGCATTTTGGCGGACTCGGAAGAGAAAGCGCAGCGCGAGTTCGCTCTCTATCGCATCATTCAAGTGCTCATGACGAAAGGGGACTACGAGGAAGTGTCGAAACGTTCCAACCAGTACCTCAACCGCGACGCCGCTGCCGGTCCGGTGCTGAATTTCTCCAAGTATGCGCCCGAAGTTGGCTTCATGCTCGCTCAGAGCTTTGAGAAACGCAACATGGTCGACGATGCCATCAGCATGTATGTCAAAGTCTGGTCCACGCATATGGGTAACGTCAAAATTTCGGCTCCGGCGATTTACGCTTGGATGGAGCTGTCATGGAAACGCAACAAACCTTCCACCGATCCGAAAGTTCCTGGTGACAGACAAGGAGCTTACCAAGGCGGATACCGCTATATCGAGCTGACAGGTCGATTCAAAGACAAGCTCACTCCCGATGAGCGAGCCCTCTGGGAAAAAGTTGAGCAGCTCACTGCGACTTATGTTGCCGACCCTGACGTGAAGTCGATGGAGGAACTCAAAAAAGAACAGGAGCAAAATCAAAGATAACAGAGCGAATTCCGATTTTTCTTTTCACCCTGAAACCATTTTAAAATGAAAACATTCCTTTTCAGCATCCTCATCCTCGCCACTTCAATTTTTGCCCAAGAGCCACCGCAACCCTTCATGGTTCGAGCCGCGCTTGCGCCAAAAGACGGCAGTTCCGGCTCGGTCGGCTTTATCGTCAATGCGACCGCAACCCAGATTGAATATCGCGTCAATGTGAACGCCACCACAACCACGGTCTCAAACATCAAAGACTTCGAAACCATCTTTTTCTTTGAGCCCGCCGAATACGCAGCCGCTCAGGAACTTTACCATGCGGGCAAATATGAGGAAGCGAAAGCGCAGTTCTCCAAATACAAAGAACTGTCAAAATTCGTATCCAAAATCCCCGGCAACTACCACACGTTATCCGCATTCTATGAACTGGAATGTTTGCGAAAAATGGGCGATCTCAAAGGGCTTTCAGAAGCACTGCAGTCCTTTGACAAAGACCCCCTGACTCGCGAGCATCACATCCGTCAAATGGATCTCTATGTCATGTGGGTTGCCGTCAATGCGGAGAGCTGGGATAACGTGCTCTCGCTCAGCACCGAGCGTGAAAAACAGAAGATGCCTGATTATCAGCAAGTACAAGTTCTTTACTGCAAAGCCCTCGCATTACAAAAACTTGACCGTCCCAAGGAAGCTTTGCCGATCTACAACATGGCTCTTGTCGCTGACTCCAGCGTTTCCAGAGATCTGGTTTCCAGGTCTATCCTCAACATGCTTGAAATCCACCTGAAGGATGAGGAAGTCAAAACCGCCATGGCCGATTGGAAAACCTCACGTCAGAGGAAAGGTTCCAATGGCTATAAAAACCTTATTGAGGCGGGAGCGATTGCCAGATTTCACGACAAGTTTTTAACCAGCGCGAAACCTCTCCCGACCGAATACAAAAAGTTCCTCGAATTTCAGGTGGAGCCCGAAAAAGCGGAAAAATAAATTCGGCATTTTGCGCCCCCGGATTTTTCCCAACAAATCCGGAGAGTTGATGAAATTTATTCTGCCATGTCCCTTGATTTGTGACATGCTGAGCACAGAAATGTTACGCCAACTCACCATTGCCGCAGTTTGCCTTTCACTGGTCGCATGCGAGAGAGAATCCCAAGTCGACATCGCGACTCGTGAGGGGATTCTGATCATGGGCAATGCCAATGATCCCAAGAGCCTCGACCCGCAGGTGGTCACCGGTGTGCTCGACAGCAATGTCATGCGCGCGCTGTTTGAGGGGTTGATCCAATTTCATCCTTCCGAAGACTTGGAAACTCCGCTGGGCTCCGCACTGGAAATCATACCGGACGAAACCTACACCATTTGGACAGTGAAACTCCGGCCTGATGCGAAATGGTCTGACGGACAGGATGTCACCTCTGAGGACTATGCCTTTGCCTACGAGCGCATTCTCACACCGGATCTCGCAGCGAAATATGCCGAAATGTTATACTTCGTCGATGGTGCCGAGGCTTTCAATAAGGGGAAATCAAAGGATTTTTCGACTGTGGGAATCGAGGTGATGGATCGTCATACCTTTAAATTCAAACTCCGTGGACCGACCCCTTATTTCAAGGAATTGCTGAAACACTACACTTGGTATCCGGTGCCCAAGCATGCCATTTTGAAACACGGTACGATTGGCCAGATTGGCAATCCGTGGTCGAAGTTGGAAAACCATGTCAGCAACGGCCCGTTCAAACTCAAGTCATATCGCCGCAACGCCTACATCGAAGTGGAGCGAAATCCCTATTACTGGAACGCCAAAAATGTTTCTCTCAATGGGATTCGATTTTTACCGGTCACAAACTCATTCACCGAAGCACGAATGTTCCGGGATGGACAAATTCATGTGACCTACACGGCTCCGAAAGAGGTCGTGGATCTGATGAAAAAAATCAACCCCGCCGTATTGCGCCAAGAACCTTACTTCGGCACCGACATCATGCGCTTCAATAACAAACGCAAACCCATGGATGATGTCAGAGTCCGTCGTGCGATGAGCATGACCTTGGATCGTCAGGCACTTTGCAACAACATCTACAGCGGATACGAGCCGGCCTACGGACTCACTCCACCGACCTCAGGCTACCAACCACCGAACATGCTCAAGTTTGATCCCGTGGAGGCGAGGAAACTTCTGGCTGAAGCGGGTTATCCGGATGGGAAAGGATTTCCCCGCCTCAAGATGCTCGTTTCCTCCCGGGAGGCGGCTGCAACCATCGGCGCCGCCACCCAAGCGATGTGGCGTGAACATCTGGGTATCGAAATCGAAGTTGAGAACAAAGAATGGACCGCGTACCTCGTTGCCATGCAGTCGCTGGATTTCGATCTGTGTGCGGGCGGGTGGATTGGCGATTACATCGATCCATTGACCTTCCTTGAAATGTGGACTCCCGGAAATGGCAACAACAACACGGGCTGGGAAAGCCAGCCCTTCCTCGACAAGATCAACGAATCGCTCAAAGTCACCGATCCCGCCGCACGTTACGTCCATCTCAAACAAGCGGAGGAAATTCTCTTAAACGACATGCCGATGGCTCCGCTCGCCTGGCGCTCCAAAAACTACCTGTTGCACCCTTCGGTCAAAGGTTGGGAGCCGGTTTTGTTGGATTGTCATCCTTATACCAACGTCAGCCTCGTCCCGAAAAAATAAGATCTGCTAGGCCATGTTCAAACTTCTCGTATCCCGTTTCCTTCAAGGCGTCCTGACTCTGCTCGTCTTGGTCACGCTTACGTTCTTTCTGGTGCGAGCGATGCCGGGAAGTCCTTACACTTCTGAAAAGGCCGTGCCGAAACATATGTTAGAGCAAATGAATGAATATACCGGACTCAATAAGCCTTGGCACATTCAGTACGTACTCTATCTTAAAAATTTGGTGATTCATCAGGATCTTGGGATCATGTTCACTAAACACGGCGTAAAGGTTTCCGAGATCATCCGCGATTCGTTTCCTGTCTCCCTCGTGCTCGGTCTGGCTTCCATGGCGATCGCGCTCATGATCGGAATTCCCGCAGGAGTGGTTGCGGCGGTGAAAAAGAATACGCCCACCGATTTCGCCTGCCTCTCCTTCGCGATGATCGGGATCTGTTTGCCAAGCTTTGTGATCGGGCCGCTTCTGGCGGTTTTTGTCGGATTCAAACTCCAAGCCATCAACGTCGCAGGCTGGAGCACAGCAACGGATTGGATCCTGCCTGCCGTCACACTTGGCATGATCAACGCTGCCTATATCGCACGTCTTTCACGAGGTGGGATGTTGGATGTTCTCAATCAGGACTACATCCGCACAGCAAAAGCCAAAGGTGTTCCCGGGCACAAAATCGTCATTCGTCATGCACTCCGTGGAGGCTTGATTCCTGCCGTCGCATTTATTGGTCCGGCTTTTGCAGGGATGATCTCGGGCTCTTTTGTCATCGAAACCATTTTCCAGGTCCCTGGTATGGGACAGCATTTTGTTAATGCAGCTACGGATAAAGAATATTTCCTGATCCAAGGACTAGTTCTGTTCTACGGTTTCCTGATCGTCGCCGCCAACCTGCTCGCCGATCTCGCGCAGATCGCCCTCAATCCGAGGTTGCGCTGAGATAGGTTTTTTTCAAAACCTGCATCGCCCCTGCAAGTTCCGCATCATCCAACGGACGCTCCCAAATCAGAAACCGCGCGATTTCTCCATCAAACGATTCGTGCCCGGGATGCTCAATCGCATCCCGCTCCTGGCCGATCACCATCTTCGATGGATTGGCGTTCGGATCGACCGGGAAATCTTTGCTAGCGATGGCTTTTTCGGAGCCGATGTGAAAACTAAGCGTTGCGGTTTCCTGTCCTGCGGTCATCCGACCCGCAATCACATAGAATTTCCCCTGTTCCAATATCGGTCCGAGAACTTGCGGGTTGTTCTGATCAAATCGGCCGAAGGTCTTTCCGTTCCGGACTCCCCACCAAACGGTGTTGTCATCATTCAAACATCCCCAAACACCCTCGTATTTTTGACCGTTGCGGAGATTTCCGAAAAAGGAATTCACATCTTTCAATCCAACCCGCTGGGCATGCACCGCCATCACCGCGATCCATGTGTGACCTTTCCCAGTCGTCAATCCGTCGAAGAAATCCTCATCTTCGCAGACCAGTTCCTGTTGGCGGAAAACCAAAGATGGCAGCTTGTTGATTTCTGCGACGGATTTTCTAACAGTCGGTCTGCCGCTGCCTGCTTCCTTTCGCCCTTTGTCCTGCGGTACGAAAACAAGCGCGGCTTTGACAGCCGCCTGATTATTCCACACCACCACGCGCTCACCGTCCGCTAGTTCGATGCCTTTTGCCGCATCCAGATCCAAGACCAGATCTTTCGAGGGAAGGATCATCTTCTCCGCGCCGATCGCAGCCGTGAGTGACAGCCACTGCGCGATTGACGCAGTGATGATAGTGGAAAAACGCATGGATTACATCAGTTGCGCGCCTGCTTCGGCAAGTTCCGAACGCTCGCCGCGGTTCAATGCAACGTGTGCCGTGAACGCCTGGCCTTTGAGGCGGTTGCGGGTGTAAACCAAACCGTTGCTGCGGCTGTCCACATAAGGATTGTCAATCTGAGCAGGATCTCCAACTAACACCAATTTCGAATCCCGCGACATCCGCGTCACGATGGTTTTCGCCTCTTGGGGAGTCAGTTGCTGCGCTTCATCAAGAATGAAAAAACGATTCGGGATCGAGCGACCACGAATGTAACACAGCGCTTCGATTTCCAAAATCCCCTGTTCCATCAACAACTCATAAGGTTTCTTTGCGGCGATGCCGTTTGTCGCGGGCTTTTGCTGTTTGCGCTTCGGGCCGAGCGGAACGTTCGGACGCATCAGCAAGTCGAGTGCGTCATGGATGGGTTGCAACCACGGACGCATTTTTTCATCCAGGGAACCCGGTAGGAAACCGAGTTGGTCTCCCATCGAAACGACCGGACGGCTGACGGTGATGCCGTTATAGCGGCGGTTGAACATTTCATGCAGACCCGCAGCCACGGCGACGAGGGTTTTTCCCGTTCCCGCGTGACCGTAGCAGGTCACCAATGAAATGTCGGGATTGAGCAGCGCATCAATCAAACAACGCTGACCCAGGTTGAGTGGCTTCAACGTCTGTCCGTCCGGGATTTTAAGCACCTCAGGAATATTTAATCTGACAAATTTCTGATCGAACTGCAGACGTGCCGGAATGGTTTGTTTTTCACCGCTGCACAACAGCACGTATTCGTTGATCGCAACGCCTTCGTAACGCTCGGTATCCATGGCAAGTTCACCTGAACTTGCGAAACGATGTAGCTCAGAGGGATCAACCTCAATACGACGGACATCGTAGTTGGAAACCTCACGCGCATCGACCTTGTCATTGAGATAATCCTGACACTCGATGTTCACCGCGCGGGCTTTGAGCTGGAGGTTGATGTCTTTGGTCACCAATGCCACTTGCCCGTCGGGATTGTATTGTTGCAAGAGGAAGCATGCGGCAAGAATGCGGTGATCGACCCGTTCGCGATCGGGAAAAATTCGATAGAACTGCTTGAGTTGCTCGGAGTTGTCCGGGCAGCTGATCGGATCGTAAATCACCAGTCGGATCGTTCCTCCTCCTTGGGTTGGAACTCCGGCAGTTACTACGGATGCAGTAGAAAAAATGTCGGTCAACCGGCGGTGCACGCGGCGGGCGTTCGCACCGCGTTCGGATTGTTCGCTTTTGAACTTATCCAGTTCTGCAAGCACATCCACCAGCACGCAGATATGGTTTTCCTTGAACCGTTCCAGACAACCCGGATCGTGAAGCAGAACGTTGGTATCAAGGACGTAATTTTTCCCCTGAGGCGACGGAGCTTTTAGTCCGAACTCTTCCACCGCTTGGGCGGAGGTGCGGCGGGATTTTCGCGGGGAAGTCGCGGGGGCGACGGCATTGGTTTGGTCAAATAGGGCGGGTTGCATGTCCTCGATAGCAGGGTTCATGGGGTTTGGGTTCATGGGTGGAATGTACGGCAGGAAAATTTCCGGAGTCGGCGTAAAAAGAGGTCGCTTCAACAGGAGAGCAACCGTGGGGATCGGAAGGGATCCCAGCATCGCCATCAAAAGGCGGCCAACTGACAACACTTTTAATCAAGATATATTAAATAACTATGATTCCATCCGGATGACAATCGTTAAATGAATCAGGCCCGAATTTTTCAATCCGGGCCTGATCAGCAAAGGGTTTTTCAGGAACGAATGCCCAGCGATTTTTCAGCTTCCAACCAGTCTGTGTCGTGGTCCCCGGGCAGTCCGAGATCCATGCGACGGCGGTAGTTAAGGTAAGCTGCATGAGCGATGGTTTCGTAGCTGGCGGTTGTTTTTTTGCTTACGGCCTTTTTGGCTGCCGGTTTCACGACCGCCTTGTCGGTGTTTTTTTCAATTGCCTTGGCCGCTTTCTTAGCAGGAGCTTTCTTTGCAACGGTCTTGGTTGCGGTTTTCTTTGCGGCTACTTTGGTGGTTGTTTTCTTGGCAGGCATGATGTGTTGGGAGTTGCTTGGGGATAAGCACGATTGGTGCCGCAATGGCGATAAGTCGGTTTTTCCGAGATTGCCAGCCTGTTTCGATAGTTTATCATGACAATTATGGAACAGGATTTTCGTTGGAGCGAGGCTCGGGATACCGATGCCTACCGACTTCCCGGTCCCGATCATCTCGGGCGCTGGGCAGCGGTCGCGATGGCGGTTTCCATCCTGCTCCACGTGGCTTTGTTCTTCTCTCTCGACAGGGTGAAGATCGCTTTCGGGATCTTGCCGTCGCAGGAGATATCCACTGGCACGCTGGACCTCAGGCCCGTCGAAGTCACCCGCAGCGATCTGGAGTCCCTGCCGGCCACGGAAAATGTCATCACTCCTCCGAATGACTCCGCTGCCTTATTGGATGCAGTGGATTTGTTGGAAATGCTGCCCAAAGACACGGAGATCGATGTCTCAACCGAGGCCTTGGATCCGGAATACGCGTTGAAAATGTCCAAACCTCTTGCCGAGGGTGAACTGGATGCGTTGGCCAACGAGGTGGCATCCACCTTCGACCTGCAGGCAAATCTTCCGGATTTCGGTCGCATGCCGTCGGACATCAAACCGGCTGCCGTGGGTCAGCTCACTGTGGATCCCGGTGCGGTCAAAGTGGACGACGGCGAGATGTCGCGCTTCACCGATGAGTTGATCAAAAAAGGAAACCTGGGCGTGGTGGACAAGGGCAAGCTGGATGGAATCGAATCGCTCGATCAATTGTTAGATCTTCCGGCCAATTTGCTGCTTTCCAAAAAAACCCTTCTGCCCAGTGATTTGCTATTTGAGTTCAATCGCGCGGAACTTCGTGAAAGCGCGAAAGTCGGATTGATGAAACTGGGTTTGCTGATCGATAAAAACCCCATGCTTTACTGCTGGATCGAGGGACACACCGACCTCATCGGCTCCGATGAAACGAATTTCGAGCTCTCAGAACGCCGCGCGGAAGCGGTGAAAAATTATCTCGTGGATTCGATGCGCATGGATCCGAAGCGCATCATCACGCGTGGTTTTGGAAAAACCCAACCGCTGATCACCGGGGGAGACAAGGATGTCCAGGCACCGAATCGCAGGGTGGAAATCCGCATGCGGAAAGCGCTGCCGCCTGCGGACGAAATCAAGAGAACTCCGAAGCTCGCGCCCGTCGCGCCTTCTCAGCCAACCCAGAAACCTGTGGCCGAAGCCGTGCCGCAGCCGGATAACAAAGCGGTTCCTGTCAAGGAGCCCGAAACGCCGCGGGCCGAGGTCGTTCCACCACGCGCAGAGCCGATCCAAGAAGCGCCTGTCGCCATCCCAAGAGCCGTCCCTACAGAACCGTGAATCCTGATCCGCAATCGCTACTCGGCCTGACTTTTTCAGAGCTTGAAACCGCCATTTCCTCCACCGGTGTCCTCAAACACCACGCCAAAGCCCTGTGGCGAGCCGTGCATCGCGAACATCACACTGATCTAACAGAAATTGATTTCTCGCCACCCTTGAAAAGATGGGTCGATTCCCATGTGGGCGAGGGAAAAGCGTATTTCATCGATCTCCCGCAGCAGGATGAGGAAATCCACAGCAGCGACGGATTGACGCGGAAATATCTCCTTCGTCTGAGCGACGGTCAGGTGATCGAAACCGTTCTCATGGGATACGACGGCCGTTTCACCGCCTGCCTGAGCTCCCAAGCGGGTTGCGCGATGGGTTGTGTGTTTTGCGCCACAGGCCAGATGGGATTTGTGAGGCATCTTACCGTTGGCGAGATCGTTTCCCAAGTGCGTCATGTGCGCAGGATGTTGTCGAAAAGCCATCCCAACCGCCGCTTGCGCAACATCGTTCTCATGGGCATGGGCGAACCTCTGCACAATTACGATTCCGTAATGAAAGCCATGGACATCGTTTCCGACGTGCGCGGAGCCTCGATCGGACCGTCGAGAATCGCCATCAGCACCGTGGGTCTTGTTCCGAACATTTTACGCATGGCTGAGGAAAACCGTCCTTACCGCTTGGCGGTCAGTCTTCATGGATCGACCGAAGCCGAACGCTCGGCGCTCGTTCCGACCAGCAAGAAATGGAATCTCGAAAGCCTCATCGATGCCTGCCGCAGCTACTGCAACACCACCGGCAACCGCATCTTTTTCGAGTGGACCCTGATTGCTGGAAAAAACGACTCTCCGGAAACCGCCCGACGGCTGGTCGATCTGTTAGAAGGAATCGATAGCCATGTGAACATCATTCCGCTGAATCCGACCAACGGATTCGCAGGTGCTGCCAGTGAGAGCGGATCCGGATTCCAAAAAATTATCCGTGAATCCGGCATTCCCTGCACCTTCCGCCAACGCCGCGGCATCGACGTCGCCGCAGGCTGCGGAATGCTCAAGGCGGAAAAACTCAAACGCTGATCTGGGGCTGGCTCACTCAGATGGGCGGCATTTGCGTGATTTTCTTTTCAGGCTATTATCTGGAATGTCCAAACACGTGAAAAAGGCGGATCTTCCCTCCAAGTCCTGTAGCGATTGCGGCCGACCTTTCACGTGGCGTAAGAAATGGGAGAAAGTATGGGATGAGGTGAAATTCTGTTCTGACCGCTGTAGAAAAGCTGCGAAGCGTTGATGGTATCGTCGAGCGACAAAACCCTCTTTGATTCGCGGCGATCATGAAGGAGCTTTGCAATCGGCAGAATGAACGGTATCAAGCGGCGTGAGCCTTAGGGAAAAACTGTTGCAGTGGATGCGTGGCGGCGAGGGCGACTTCGCGTCCATAGCTCTCAATGTGTTTCGACATCAGTTCGATAACAACACGGCCTACCAGCGCTACTGCGAGTCATTGGGGAAAACCCCTGCCAGCGTGGCCCACTGGAGTGAGATCCCCGCGGTGCCCACGGATGTGTTCAAGCTGCCGGGGTTTCCGATGCGAGGTTTTCCCGAAGAAGCATCAAAAGGATATTTCCTTACTTCCGGAACCACACAGGAGGTGAAGGGCAAACATGAATATCAGGATTTGGAAATTTATGAAGCATCGGCCAAAGGTGCATGGCGCGAGCTGGGGTTGCCGGAAATTGAAGCCCCGTGGTTCTTTTCGCAACGCGTCGAGCACGCTCCGCATTCGTCTTTGGTACGGATGTTTGAATTTCTGGATCGGGATGGGAAATGGTTGCTCGATGCGGAAGGGCGCCTGTCGTTAGAAATTTTTTCACCTCAGGGCGTATCCTCACTAATCGGAACTTCGTTGGCGTTGCTGCGATTTTGCGATGAGACCGAACCGATCCCATTGCCCGATGGCTCGTGGATTTTCGAAACCGGAGGAAGCAAGGGTCTGCGCAAAAGCCATACACCAGTGGAGGTAAGGGAACGCTTGTCGCAACATTTCTCGATTCCAGTTTACCGCATTCTCAACGAATACGGAATGACCGAGTTGTTTTCGCAATTCTACAAATGGGGAAACGAGGAAGCGCACCAAGGGCCGGCATGGACGGCGATCCGTGTGGTGGATGTGTTCACGGGAAAACCCGCGGCAGAAGGTGAGATGGGATACTTGGAAATCATCGATCTCGCCAATCTCGATACGGTCTCTGCCATCCGCACTCAGGACTTGGCGATCGCCACCGGTGAGCGAAGCTTCATTTTGATTGGCCGTGATCCCTCCGCGATCGCTCGCGGTTGCTCGCGCGGGGTGGAGACCGTATTACAAATTTCATGAAAAACCTCGCTGAAAGAATCGCATTCCTGCTCGCTCATCGCTCCACGCTCGAACGATGGGTGGGGTGTTATGATGAGGGGCGGTTGAAACAATGGCTGGATGCGGAAATCGGCGATCATCGGAGACTGGAGCAATGGGTGGATGGCTCCCGCGTCGTGCCGCGCGGGCCGGTGCTGCATGTCGTCAGCGGCAATACGGAACACGCCGCGTTCCAATCGGTGTTTCGCGCAATTCTGTTAGGTTGTGAAAGCCGTGTGAAAGCGCCTTCTGCGGGCTTGCCTGAATTCGAGGCTTGGGCCGGTGAGGTTGGTTTGTTTGAGGTAAGCCGCAAACTGCCGGATGATTGGAAACATCACGAGGTCGCGGTAATTTTCGGCGGTGAGGAAACCATCACACATTTTCGCGAGTGGCTTTCGCCACAAACCCGCATCATCGAACATGGTCCGAAAACCAGTGCGGCGTTTGTTTTTGAAATGCGCGTTGGTTTGGAAGCCCGACTCGCAGACGACATTCTGCGCTATGGCCAGCGCGGTTGTTTGTCGGTGCAATCGGTTTACGTAGCTGGAGATGCGGAAAAATTCTGTGAAAGGCTGGCAGTGGCTCTGGAAGAACGGCGACCTAAAATTGCTGCGACGCTCTCGGAAGCCGGTGCGATCCGCAACGTCCGCGAAGTCGCGCGTTTCCAAATCGCCAACGGCGCGAGAATGAAACTCTGGGAGAGCGAGGGTTCGGTGGAGTGGACGGTTTTGTTAGATCGCGAATCCTCTCTGCTACGCAGCGGTCCGACCGGCGGCTTTGTTCGCGTCATGCCGATGCCGGATGTTCTCAGCCGCGAAACCCTGGGAGAAGAAGTTGCTTTTCTCTCCACTGCCGTGGTCGAACCGATTTCATCTTCGGATCGGCTCGAGCTTGTCTCACCGCCCAGGATCTGTCTGGCAGGACAAACCCAGGAGCCGGGAATTTTCTGGCATCCGGATGGCGAAATGCCGCTCGCGGGGCTTGTGCGTTGGCGTGATCTGGGTTGATCTTACCGCCATGTCCGAACCCGCGATTGAAACCACCGGCACCGTTGTTGAACGCAAAGGCGAAATTCTTTATCGCATCAAACTCATCAATGGAAAAACAATCCTCGGACACTTGTCCAAGGATCTGACCACAGCTAAAACCGAGGTTTCAATCGGAGACACCGTGTTGTTGGAAATGACCCCGTTCGATTTTGATCAGGGGCGCATATCGGGTCGGGTCGGTTAAAACGGTTTGTAAAACGCCAGATAGGCGGCACCGATTGCGGCCACCAAGGTCAGGATAAAGACCGCAAAACCGGGAAGAACTTTCTTTTTCGCCAGCAGGGGAGCGATGCCGATGAACAACCACAGGCCGAGTTTCGCCATCCACCAGAACTGGTCCATCGGGGGTTTTTTCAAAATGGCAAAACCAGCAAGCAGGATCAGGAGCATGGAAATACCATGAAGGGCGGAAGCGGATTTGTTCTGGGATCCGCCTAAAAGAGTTGCGCCCAAGGAGGCAAACAGGGCGAACACGCCAGCGAGGTGAACGATTTTGAGCAGCAGGATATCCATGATGTGGAGAAGATTTCTTGAGCTGGGCAGGGAAATCAAGAAAACTCCGAAAGTAATCCCGCGCTAAGTGCGTAAACCAGCGGTCTTACCAGATCACCTCAATCACACTTATGAGCAAAGATAATCCAGATCACCAGGAGGCCGATATAAAACCATGGGGCGTTACGATTTTTGGACTGATCCTGATTCTAGGTCTGATCCTGATGCCTTTCGTTTTCGGAAAACCCGATGACAAACCAATGTCTGACAACCTTCGTTTCATCGGACATTTCCATCCGGTGGTTCTGCATTTGCCGATCGGAATTTTCTCCCTGATCATGTTTCAGGAGATCATCGCGATCCTCGGAATCCGCAAATCCTCTCGCAGCCGCGTCTCGATCTTTGTTGGAGCGATGAGTGCGGTTGTCGCAGCCACCTTCGGCTATTTTCTCTATCGCACCGGAGGTTACGAGGTGAGCGAACTGCTGGAAGACCACCTTTGGGGCGGGATTATCTTCTCCTGCGCCGCCGTGCTGACATGGGTGGTGCGCTCATGGCCGTTTCATCCCTTCCTCTCCGATGTGGTCTATCGTCTTATGGTTTTCGGTAGCGTTGGCGTGATGACTTTCGCAAGCCACGACGGAGCCTCGATCACCCACGGTGAGGATTACCTGGTGGAATACGCCCCGAATCCGATCCGTGAGCTCTTTGGATACGAACCAAAGGTCATTGAAGAAGAAAAGCCCGCAAAAAACCTCGAACAGCAGGTGGTTTACGCGGACATCGTGCAGCCCATCCTCAACAAACGCTGCGTGGAATGTCACAAGGAAGGGAAATCCAAAGGCAAATTCCGCATGGATACCTACGAATTGCTCCTCAAAGGTGGCAAAGAAGGCGATGGCCTGGTTCCCGGTGATATCGAGAAAAGCAACATCGTTTACCGTTGCGAACTCCCCGAAGACGATGACGAGCACATGCCACCGGAAGGGAAAGCCGATATCACCGACGATGAGTTGGCGGTCATCAAATGGTGGATCAAGGCCGGCGCAGACCCTCAGAAAACCGCTGGCGAACTCGATCTAACCGATGAAATTCGCGCCACCATCGCCAAACTGGACCTCGGAGTTGCCGTCGCGGCATCTGATTCGAAAAAAACCGGCGAAGAAGAGCCAAAATCAGCCTTGCCCGATCAAGCTCTGCTCAAATCTGTTGCGGAACTCGGCAAAAATTTCCCCGGTGGCCTGACCTTTGAATCCCAGCAATCCACCAATCTCACCTTCACTGGGGTTTCTCTTCGCGCTCAACTCGATGACGCGCTCTTCGCGAAGCTCTCACCCGTCATCTCAAACATGGTATCCGTGGACCTCTCCTCCACCTCAGTAACGGATGCTTCGGTGAAACTGCTCTCCACTGCTGAAAACCTGCGCATGATCCGGCTCTCGGAAACCAAAATTTCCGATGCCGCCCTGGAGACCCTCTCGAAGCTGAAAAACCTGGAATCGGTCAACCTCTACAACACCCGTATCACCGATGCCGGAATCGAGAAACTCAAAGCGCTGCCAAAGCTGAAGCGCCTCTATCTCTGGCAGACTGACGTTTCCGAAAGCATGAAAACCAAGCTCAAAGAGGCAATGCCGGAGCTGGAAATCGTTTCAGGGATTTGAGACTTTAACCTTGATACAATGGGAATCCATCGGCTAGCTTGCTCGGTGATAATCCCTCTATGTCATCGCGCCTTTTTATCACCATCCTCTTTGTCGTCTCAGGCAACGGATCGGCCATGGATTTGGGGCTATCCGAGCGTCTGAACGCCACGCACGAACAATTTCTCGATAACCGCCGCGCAGCTTTGGCGGGTTTGTCAGATCCCTTCGGCGTGCCCGCTGCCGCCAAGGTGGTGATTGAAGACCCGAATTCCGCCTTCCGCCGCCGTGCAGCATGGAAAAGAAACGTTGTCACCACGGTCTTTTGGGTCGGTGAACAACCGACCCAGAACAACCCGACTCCAAATCATAAAAGTGCTTGGGACCAGAACTGGATGGAGAATTTCGGGGGCTATGACGATCCTGATAACCGTGATGGCTATTTCCCCAAGGATTTTACCCCTAGGCTCAATCCGTTTTATGTCGCTCTGCCCTATAACGATATCGGCAAAAATTTCCGCCATCGTCCTGAAGCCGCAGAGGTGATTCCCTGGTTTTGGGAAAAATACCAAGGTGACGGCATTTCCGTCTGCAAAGGACGATGGCTGGCCATCCACTACAACGGGAAAATTTGCTATGCCCAATGGGAGGATGTTGGACCCTTTGAGGTCGACCATTTTCAATACGTTTTCGGAAATGAAAACCCCCGCAGTAACATCAACAAGGCAGCCGGACTCGATGTCAGCCCTGCCGTCCGGGACTACCTTGAAATGCCCAGCGGAGCGCGGGTTGAGTGGAAATTTGTCGAGGATTACGAGGTTCCTGATGGTGCCTGGAAACTCATTCGCGCTGACTCAAAAATAATTGAGAAATGATCTTTACAGATCCAAAAAATATCATCAGATTCTTAGATCTAAATATGACGTGAAAAATTTGAGCGTTTAAATTTAAAAAGACCAAAACCATGAAAAATCCGAATCAACTCACAGCCATCAAAATGGCTTCCATCGTGGCTACTGTTGTAGCTGTGTCATCGGGCAGCTTGTTCGCACAGGGGAACAGCGGTAAAAACAGCTCACCTGCCATGATTCCCACCAAGCCCGGCGGATGGCTCACGGCATACCCTACCATGGTTCAAACCGGCACCAAGCCGACCTTGTCTTGGTCCATCACTTATCCTTCCACGGTTGCCAGCTATGCATCGATCGCTGCCCCAGCAACCCTTACCACACTCGACCAAGTTGATGTTGACGTTCGAGTCATTGGCGCAGGAGTCACCGTAGGTGCTTCAGCAGGCAACAACACCAATTGGGTTCCTACCCAAGCGCTTATCAGCGTGAACGGCGGTGATTACAAAAGCATCTTCATGGGCACCAATACAGAAGTGGATCCCAATGCCTTGGTCTGGTCCAAGCGCGTGAACAAAGGTACGGTTCTCCGTTTCGGTGGCCGCTACTACATCGGCGGATGGAGCACAACCTATAACTCCAGCAACGGCGACAACGTTCGCATTCTGAAGAATGGCGAATACCCACCAACCGCTTACGCCCTTCACACTTCCACCCAAGTCAAAAGCTTCATGGCTCCCTATTTGGATGGCGGCGGACGTGTCAAAATCGGACCTCTGGACGCGATTGTCATGATGGAGCTCACACAACCCAGCTCCAACACCAATAGCTCGGGATACAACCTCCAAGACATGGTTCTCTTGGTGACCTGCAAACCGAAGAGCAACAACGGTCACGGTAACAACATCGACGGCGTGGATGCCAGCAACCCAGGTAACGCGCCCTTCAAAAAATACGACACTGACGCTACTGTTGACGACGAAAAATAAAACTTTGCTCCTGCGATCGCTCGCAGGGGCTCATTTTAAGTAACTCATTCAAGCTGCTGCATCATGAAACTCCACGGCATATTCTGGATCTTGTTGATTTTTCCTCTTATTGGTCAGGAGGAGAAACCCAAGGTTGCGTTCCGTGATGCGGCAACCAATGAGTCACTCTCCAAAAAATACCAGCAGGCCACCAAAGAGGGACCGACAAAAAAATTCGTCAAAGCCACAGGCGAAGATGCATCAGTGAAAAACAAAGTGGGCAATATTTTGGATAGCTCCGAATTCATTACTTACAACGGATTTACCACACTGGTTCCCAAGAATGCGCTGCTTCAGATTCCCAAGTCATATGCCGATCGAATCAACAATCACAAGCAAGGTTCCAAGGTAATCAGCTGGACGGACTTTTACACCCGAAATCGCGGCTGGATCAATACGGTCGAAGTCACTCTCGCGCAGGCTAAAGGACAGACACCGATTTCTCCCGAGCTCCTGGAAACGCTCAAGAAAAACAACAATCTGGTCGTCGCAGTCCTCCAAAACGGCCCTATCTCTGTCAGGCCACCCAAAGTCGAAGATTCAACAAAAAATCAACCCAACACACCGTGAAAACCAAAACAATCCTTCAATGGTGCATGGCTACTGCACTGATCTGCACCGCACAGGCACAGGTCAACAATTCAAACTACACCAACTTCATCCGTCAGGTTCAGCTGCCTGATGGAGATATCCAGCGCGATGTCGCGGTCGAAGCTGCAGGTCAAATCGAGTCCCCTCTTGAGATCAACCCGACAGGTGCCCGATTCGAACTCCACACGGTTCAAACCGAGCCTTTCTCAAGCCAGCTTTTGGATACTCGCTATGTGGGTGCATACGTTCCGATGGCCGATATTATCATCCGCACGGAGGATACGGCTTCTGTAGTACCTCGCACACGCGCCGATCGGCCTTTCTGGGTCGATGTGACAGTATCGGGTTTGCAAGAGGCAACCAACACGGAAGCACCCGAATCATCCAAGAGCGTGAAATTCTATCACCACGTTCAGTCATACGGTGATGGGGACGGCACAAATATTGATCGGACTCAAGCCACACTCACCTCCCAAGTACTCCTTAACGACAACAAAACAGAAACCCTGACCTACAGCTTAACTGTAATTCCGGGTGACGATCGTTCCAAAGTTCGTGGTGAAGAGCGGTTCTCCATCTTTTCACTGGAGGATTTCCAAGCGCCCGAATCCCAGCTTGCTTCGCAAACCGTTCAAATCTGGCCCGTCGCAAACGGAACCATTTCCGGCTTATCGGATGGTGAAACCGTCGAGTTTTCGACTCCCACCCTCACATTGTCGATCACCGATATTTATCCAGACGCCCGAGTTTATGCCCAGGTGTATCAGGGCAACAAAAGAGATGATGGCCATGTCGGTACCGTAGTTCCGGGGTCGGCAGTAGCGGTGAACGAATCCGTTCCTCAGAACCGCCTGCTCACTGTCTCGGAATGGGACTCTGTCATCACGGCCAATGGCACCTGGACCATGGAACTGCTGACTGTCACACCGTTCGGTATCGATCGACTCGACTGGGTCACCTTCAATGTGGACCGCACGATCAGCGTGAACAGCTCCATCACCACCACGGAGTGATTTACGGATCTTCTTTTTTCGCCTCAAGTTCGGCTTTGAAGTTTTCGTTACGGTAAACCAACGAAAACTTCGCTTGTCTGGTCTTTCTGAGAAGATCCTCCACTTCCGTCCATGCAATCAGCAAGAAAACACCTTTGAGGGATTCACGATGAAACGCTTGGGTTCGCGTCACGTAATGGTTTTCCATCGCCTTTTGCTGTTGGTTCGCCACAAGCTGACCATTTTCCCGCGTGATTTGTTTCTTAATGGCCTCAAAACGTTCTTCCATTACCTCAGCCGTTATGGCAGTATCTTCATGATGAACGGTCATCTCAAACAATCCACCATGGAGAAATTTTCCCTCCACGGACGAGGCGTGGGACTCAGGCAAGGTCTTGTGCCCGGAAGCGACCTTGATGATCCGAAGCTCGGGCTGCTTCCCGAGAATGGTGATACTGAGATCCAAGCCGTTCGTCGTGGCCCAAGAAACCAATTTTTCCGGGGAGTCTCCCCAGTTCATCCCGAATGGCGGCTTCAGAAGCTCCTGACCATGGGCGGAGACGGATCCGAGCAAGATCAGCAAACCCAGAATGAATCTAACAGATTTTTTCATCGGAATAACGAGTTAAGAATTTCTGAACCCAGTTTCAGCATGTTTCAGGCATTGCGCAAGCCACGAAGCATGCGGGCCGGTATGGTCTTGGTTGAAGCAACCGCTTCCCTTTCGATTCTCTCGGTTGTGGGCATGATTTTGTTCACGCTGGCAATGAATGTCATCACGCCCCGCCAGTATGCTTTGCAACAGGTTCTTTCCGATTCCTATCTCACTTTCGAGAGAGCACAGGCGGAACGCATTCCTTTTGAAACCCTGACATCGCTGGACGAGTCCCCATGGCCAATTTTTCCAGATCTCAATACGGAAGATGTTGAAATCGGCAGACTGCCGGGTGGACGGGTTGTTCAAGGACAAGTCATTCGTACTCGTTACCCGGATAATGAAAACTATCCCGTCCACGGAGGAGAGGGCACGGCAGATACCAATCCCGCCTCAATGCAAATCTGGCGAGTCCAAAGCGTGTTGCGTTACACAATTTCGAATCGAACTTACGTGAAATCCCGAACTGTCATCCGCGCTCAATGACCTCGATCAAAAAAACAATCCGCAAAGGCTTCACCCTGCTTGAGCTGTCGGTGGCGATGATGGTTGGCTTGACGGCTGGCACGCTGTTGATCGCGATGCTGAACCAACAGCTCACTTTCCTCAATATTTTCCGCGCCCAGAGCTTTTTAAATGAAGAAGCGCCGATGATCAGCCATCACGTTTCAAAGCTGTTGCTCCAGGCAGAACGCTTCCGCCTGCACAGTTCTTTGGACGAGGCTCTTGCAGGCGAAGCCCCGGTTTTGACCGATTCTCCCGTGGTGGTTTTGAATTTCCGCCAACCTGACGGCACGATCCGAGTCGGGGTCTTGTCTTTCGAGGAAAGCGATGAAGGAGTTGCCCTTTATTATTACATCGTCTCGGAGGCCGGCGTGCTTTCGGAGCCCGAGTGGGCGGTGACCGAGCGTGCCACAGATGTTTCGTTTTACGTTGAATCAGGAATCCTACGCACAAGGCTCACCGGCCCGGCAGGTGAGCAAATCACTTTTTCAGGAGCCATGTGATGAAAACCCACCCGATCAAACATCAAGCAAGGGGCTATGTCTCCCTGCTCCTCGTCTTTACCGTCTCAATCCTCATGCTGACACTCATGGTGTTTGCCTACAAAAGGGCAGTGAATGCCCAAGCGGTTCTCGCAGACATACAGACGCAAACCGATTATCGTGAAAAAGAAGAAACCGTCCTGAGATCCATCGTTGCGATTGTGCCCAATCGCGCGATCCAGGCAATGCAGAGCGGTTCGGATTCTTCTGCAGACAGAAGGGATCTTGTGTCATTCACATCGATCTTCAGGGAGGCTCTCGATCAATCGAACGCGCGGACTTCTGTTTCCGATGAGCTGCTTGAGCAGATCGGCCAAGACGGCTTGATCCGCGGTAACTCCGGAGATTCATCCCTGTCAGACACCACAAAGATATTCAAGCCGCTCCTCGGGTTCAGCAACACGGTCACGGCTGGGGTCAACCATAACTTCGGAGCCAAACTCCCGCCGGCCCTGAATTTTGATGGAGCCCTTACCGATGACGAGATCTACCCGATCATTACAAACTTCAAGACCTATGGCTCCTATGCTTCGGGAAAAGTCGGATTGGATACGAGCACATGGAAAGACTACAATCTGGTGCCCTATCCGCAGATCGATTTCGGATACACCACCCCGGGAGAGTATTTCGTTGCGAAACGCAATTGGTGGGCATTCCGCATGAATCTCGCGGCGCATGATGACGAGCTAACCAACTTGTCACGCTTTGACCGCACAATGGTCCTCTCGGTTTACGAAATTCCGTCCCAGCTCCCGATTTCCGCAGGATCCTACATGGCCTTGGGTCAATACGGCAGTGGCGAGGCATGGCAGAACGTCACCATCTCCGGAACGGTTTTCGCGAGTCGCGCAATCGTGGAAGGAGTGACCTCTCTGGACAGTCTGGCGAGCCGCCGCGGTTTCGAGTTATCTAACAGCACCACCATCGGCGGTCAGATTTTTGATGGAAACCCGTTTACTCCCGGAGTCAGAGAAACCTACCGCCTCACAGAAGGTGATTTCTTCCCGGTTTCTCTTGCCTCGGAAAGTGGTAAAGCCGCATTTGTCCCCATCAACCGCGGTTTGGATTTCTTCGACCGCTTCGCACACACGAGTGACACATTGACGCTCTCGCCGACCACATGGAATGAGTATTCGGTCGGAGCCATGCAATGCGCGATGACTTTGGATATTTCGAAAGCAGCAAGCGCGAGCGACATCACTCCTACCGAACTGAAATTCAGTTACATGAAAGGAGGCACTCGTGAAACGCTTACCTTGCCTCTGGACGCCGGAGTCGCTTCCGAGTTGCCCGTTGGATACATTTTCGTAGCAACGGAAAACACATCCGCCAACTTCAGCACTCCGGTCGATGTCGCCTATGGAGCCTCAGGCCAGTATTTCTACCGCTCCAGCGTCTCTGGAACGGTGTATTTCGATAACGGCTCATTCGGCGACCCCTTTCCAGGTGTGACAAAAAGCGGTTATTTCAAACCTCGCTATCCCTTTGAAATCAAAAACTTGCCCAATGGCAAAGTGTGCGTGGCGGTTTATCCCGAACGCTTCAAAGAGTTCCTCGATTTGCTCGGAGCAGATGACTTGGATGTCAATCACTCGATCGCGATCAATGTCGACTACGTGAATTCCACCACACTCTCAAAACCATCCGTACCATCTAGCACCTTCGATTATGGGGTGATTCTTCAGGAATGTGCGGATTTGACGGATTTTACCAAAGGCTTCTCTCTGGTAACCAACCTCCGCCTGCACATCGGTGACGACTTCAATACGGTTTCAGCCACTCCGCCATCAGGCTATATTCCTCCGGCCGGAAGCACGTATTACCCACCCTGCTCCTTGTTTGCTCCTGAAAAACGCTAAGGGATCAGTATCGATCCATTCGAGATCGAGTTTTCCGGGCAAGTAGGATCCGCAGCAGATGAAGATACAGAGACGCCTGTGCGTCCTCTGGATACGACCACGACTTCCGGCACATCGCTGGCTGCAAGTCGCGTCACGATGAATCTTTCCACTATCCGTCACCCGGCAGAATTGCCGCCCATCACGATGAAAAACTGGCTAGTTGTTGTGGAAGAACTCAGCAGAGAGTTCAACGATTAGAACCTTCATAGCACAGCCGAGAGCGTGAAAAAGGATGGTACACGAGGACGGGATCGAACCGCCGACCGACCCGGTGTAAACGGGTTGCTCTACCGCTGAGCTACTCGTGCATGCTCCGCAGGTAGAATTCCTACCTGATGCCGTAAGATGCAAGACTTTGTTGAGATTTTTTAGAAAAATTCTCCCGATTTGACGCATTTCCCGCAGAGTTTTTTAGAGTTTTCCAAACGCTTTAAAAGGCTTAAAACAAGAGCCGAAGATGACATCATAACTTATTGATATTCAATGAGTTAAAACATGACAAAAAAAGCATCAAAACATCAATAAGTCCTTGTCTCGGAAGCGTGGATTTCAGACCCTTTCCACGCCCTATGTCAGAGATCCCTAACGAGCCAGAAAAAGCGCAAACACAAGTCGGAGCCGAGCAAGAATACAATGCCGGTCAGATTGATAAACTTGAAGGTCTGGAGGCGGTTCGGAAGCGTCCGGGGATGTATATCGGGGATCCCGACGAGCGCGGGTTGCATCACTGCGTGTTCGAGGTTCTCGATAACTCCATCGACGAACACCTCGCCGGTTACTGCTCGAAAATCAAAGTCGCAATCCATGTCGATGGCTCCATTTCCGTTTCCGACAACGGCCGCGGCATTCCTGTGGACATGCACCCGAAGTTCGGCATCCCCGCAGTCGAGCTCGTTCTGACCAATCTTCACGCCGGTGGTAAATTCGGACAAGGCGCGTATAAATATTCCGGTGGTCTTCACGGCGTCGGCGCGAAGTGCGTGAACGCGCTTTCCGATTGGTTCCGCGCGGACATCACCCGCGATGGGAAAGTCCACCGCATCGCCTTCGAACGCGGTAAAACCACCGAACAGCTTCACGTCGTCGGCGAGGCCGATCCCAAGAAAACCGGCACCTCGATCACGTTCTTCCCCGATGCCACGATTTTCGTCGATACGATCGTCTTCCAATTCGACCGCCTCGCGACCCGCCTCCGCGAGCTCGCCTTCCTCAACCCGGGTCTGACCATCGAGCTTGATGACGAACGTCCCGAGTCCGCGAAAAAAACCTCGTTCTTCTACAAGGACGGCATCGTGGAATTCGTCGCGCAGCTTTGTGAAA
>CBFGOP010000009.1:0-40973 GCA_965650415.1 uncultured Prosthecobacter sp.
CAGAACTGATGCCAGCTGGATATACGACCCCAGCGGCATACGAATAAAAACTGTTATGCCAAGAAAATGAGAACGCTCCTTACACTGGTATCAATCGCGGCGATGCTGATCTCCACGGCGAACGCTAAGGAACCCAAGCCGCTCAACCTCTACCGTATCGGCGATGTTCCCGTGGAGATGCGCGACGGAGACAAGTATGGAGTAATGCTCGTCAACGATGGTTGGGAAGAAGACCCGAGTCCGCGCTACATCGTCGCAATCGCCGAGACCCGAACTGTCGTCGATACGAAGGACATCGAACTCTTCAAGGCGATCGTGAAGCGGATTCCGAAGGGATCGACGGTCTTTGAGTATGGCTCATGCACTGTTCCTCGATCTTGGGGACTGAAGGAGGAGCATTTCAAAGCCTACAATGGTGTATTCAAAGAATTGGGTTTGACGGTTTCAGAGGAACCAAGGATCACCTGCTATTGTGAGTCCGTCGCTAAATGAAGGCATAACAAGACGTCGCTCTCAACACCTGCCCCGCCGCGAGTTTAAGCTGCCATGATCATTCAAGCTCCAACCCACAATCGAAGCCTCGCCCCCGGGCAGGTGTGAGAGGACTTCGACGTTGGGCAAAAAATGAAACCGCCTCCCTACATATCGCTAATCCAAGGCGGCTGGATACGCATCGAGGGGAACTTGAAGGCAATCCAAGGGCTTTCGGACCTCGCTCAATCCAAGCTATTCGGCTTTTCAGGCCTGAAGTATCAAGAGAGACAATCACCGTTCGATAATGATGATCTGATCTCCAAACTACTCGAGCTGAACACTCTTGGTGTCGCGTTCGGCGAAGACTACAAACAGGCGTTCGATCCCGCAGGCATGATGGCTGAACTCCAGAAGAGAGCGATTTTAAGGTCGCCATTCACAAGCATATATTGGACTGGTCCCGGCCAATGGCATTTGAGAACCAATGAAGAAGCCCAACAAGCCGCGCCGTGACAACCACTACCAGCCGTTCAGTTTCGATGACTCCCTGTAATTACAACCCTCACCCTGTGATCGCCGTGCGCCCTCGCTGGTAGTGGTGCACGCGCTTTGACGTTAGCTAAGACTACACATGCCATCGCTCGAAGAATCCATTGCGCTAGCGTGCAATCTCGCGCCTGATAACCACGCGAAGAATATGTCACCCTACGCTCTCTTGCAGGCGTCAGGCTACTGCGAGCACCGGCACGCGATTGATGTTGCAGCGATTCGGAATTACATCGCGCAGCGTCCAGAGTTAGTCTGCCGTTGGATTAGATATTCGGAAGATAAGCGCTGCTGTGGTTGGTATTTCTCGGCTGATTCTGCCGAAGGACCGTTTGTGGTCGGTTACTTCCCGGACGACGCTAAGAAGACAGAGAAAAGGTATTCGGACGGCGTAGATGCTTGCGCGACGTTCATCAAGCATGAGCTCGAATCTATTTCATCAATAAGAAAAGCTAACAAGCCATGAGTGGCAACGCCGATCCGGCCATCAGATGAATTCGAGCTTCACACCAGCGTGCCACCACTTTATCGTTGTGCCAGAATAAGATGAGTATGCCGCAGCCCATATCTGTCGCATTAGTCGTTGCGAAAGAATCAGAGATCGGACGCCTCAAGCGGAAGTTTCGACTGGGCATGCCTGGTATCGGGCGCGCCCATTATTGTGCTCTGGATTCCGTGAGCTGTAATCCAGCTCGAATGCCGAAGAATTCCATTCATTTGTGGCTGGCTATGGATGAGTCGTCATTCGAAGTATGCCAGAAGCTCCCACCGCATACAGATCGAGGCTTTTACGCTGACAGGTTTCCACAGCCAGTTGTGAGAGTAGCGTCAGCATCCGAACTTGCAGGTTGGGTGAAGAGGATCGAAGATGCATACGTATCAACCAGCTAAAAGCAAGAGGCACAACAAGCCGCGACATGACAACCACTACCAGCCGTTTCGTTGAGATGACTTTCCGTAACTACAACCCTAAACCTGTAAGCGATGACCGCCGCCGCTGGTAGTGGTGCATGCGCTCTACGTTCTGCCAAAAAATAAAATGCCCATTCCGAACAGCCTTCGGGGTCATGCCCGAGACGAGCAACTACCAAGACGAAGACCACTTCCACTTTTGCTTGTGGCATCCGTTCTCGTCATTGGTATGGGATACTTAAGCGCGGTGTCGGCCGCGAAGAAGTGGGGACCAGAGTCTGGTTGGGGACTGGCAGCTCCCGGTGCGTTTATTAGAAGCATGGGATTCACCGCTTGCATCGCGAGTATTACTCTTCTTGTTTCCTGCATTAGGAGAGAGATCTTTTGGCCTCTTTCGTTGCTGATTCTGATTCCAGTCTCACTATACGCCTTTTTCTATCTTGTTTTATCGTCGACTCAATCCTCCTAGAATGGAATGCAGAACAAGCCGGCACATCCAACGGCGGGCAACGTCCTTCTTTGAATTCGGGCTTCCCTCCCCGCCGTGGATGGCCTATACGTTAGCCAAAGAAATTATGCGTTTTCGACACGCCATAGGAAGCAAAGTCATCACCGTTGATGATGACCGCGTTTTCAAGATTCGTCGGGAGTCGGACTTGGAGGGTGCGATTACCTGTGGTCGTTCAGAAGTTGGCTATCGAGTCTATGGCCCATTCGGTCAGGGTTACCGTATTGGATTATTCAACGACTCCGAGGAGATCGAGACACTTGAGTATCAATGGCGTGAGGGCGCCTGCATCCATCCTGGGGCGCGCGACGCTATGCTCGACTGCCATGAGAATGATTTTTCAAGAGGACGAGGATTCGGTTCGATAGTTCGCAAGGAAGACGTGATCGAGATCGAATGCCCATGTGAGGTCGCTCCGCTGAACCCTATCGAGGTCGGACTGCTTGTTATTCTCGATCATTTGTGGTCACGTCGCCTAGATCCATTTCGCAAAGAAGAAGGCTAGCAAGCCGCACATGGCGACGCCGAGGAAGTATTTGGATTGATTTTGGGCGTGCAAGCCGGCACCGCAATTGCTAGACGTACTGCAAGAAATGAGGTTATCCATTTGGAAGAGCGCCATCGCCATACCCCTAGGATGCCTATTCTTAGGAGTAGCCTACGCATTTCTTGAACCCCCAAATCCAAATGACTGGCTCGGGCTGGGAATATTCGTAAGGTTGGGAGTTACCTTGGCTGTAGCTTCGCTCCTCGCCCTAATCCTCTCGATCTGGGCATTTAAGCGTAGGGAGACGAAGGCTCCTGTCACCTTAATTTTCTCTATCCCCAGTGTCTGCTTCCTGCTTTGGCTGGGAGGCTATTTTATCGAGGATTTCACCCGTCGGAGGAGAGCGGAAAGCGAAGAAGAACTCTTTCGCAAGACCTACACCTCGATACAAAAGGATCCCTCATTACTTAGATCCCGAGACTGGTCGAAAGCAGCCCCACCAGAAAGGCGTGCCTTTAGTAATTCACTTGAGTTTGGAACCGCGCCATACATATCAGAGGATATTGTATATGTTTACGAGACCTATTCGGCAATCAATGCTTTTCGGCATCCGGCGTGTCCAGAGAGCCTGCTAACAGAACATTTTGAGCAAGCTTGGGACTTGTGTGAATCGGGACAGAGTTATGGCATGTTGGCTGCAATTTGTTCGAATCCGAATACTCCTGTAGAGCTGTTGGAGCGCGTTGCTGGATCGAAATCCCTCGCATCTGGTGCAGTCCGCCCTGCCCAGAAAACACTGGAAAAAATCAAGAAGCAGAACAATGCGGAGATGGCGACGCCGAGGATGCCGTCTGATTAATTTTGGGCGTGCAAGCCGGCGCCGCCATTCCTATATTTTTCGGCAAGAAAATGAAACCTATCAAGGTGCCAATTCGCTCAATACGATTATTTGTTTATGGAACGTTACTAGCGACCTTGGTGATTTTTTCTGGATGGTGCATGATGGACTATATCGCAGTAAAGCAGCCGGACTATCCCGCCAGAGTTCATGACAATGACTGGGCTATTTACTTATTGCCGATACTGGCTTTTTTGACCTGCTACTTCTCTGGAAGACGGTTGCGCGTCACCTCAAGTTTTTGGATATCCATTGGGGTGACAGTAATTGCGGTAATAATCTCGATACCGCTGATCGCCATGTTCGGTGTTTGGTTTCATTTCAGTATCGGGGGCAGGCTATGAAAAAAAACAGCGAACAAAAGATGAGTGGCAACGCCGATCCCCATCCCACTTGATTTCGAGCTTCAATCCGGTCTGCCACCACTTTATCGTGCGAAAAGAAATCCATGCGTTCCCATGTCCTATTAGCCTTGGCGCTGTTGTTCTTCATGATCGCGCAATTCCTTCCGGCATTTTTGCCGGATATGGGTGCATGGAACACTCCTGACAAGACCGCCATACCCGGATGGCTTGTTACCGCGTTGGCATGGCCATTCTATGTTTCGAATGGGGCGATACTGCTATGCCCTCTATTGGTTTTCCTGTTGAAGCGATTGAAGCAGGCACGGATCGCTTTAACTTCACTCACCGTATTTTACATTCTTACTCCACTTTCTACACTGCTATTCAGAGAGGCAATTCTGGATGTAGCTCTTGGATTCTATTTCTGGGTAATGAGTTACATCGTAGCCGCTGCGGGGACGGTATTCTCAATCCCATCAAATAAACCAAGCCGACAGGATGCCGCGCTGAAACCGCATCAATCATGATCGTTTTTTATTTCCGCATCAGTTGGATCTTTTGAGCTCCAACCTCAACCGCTCTTCCAACTCCCCCTTCTTCACTTTCCCCAGCGAACTGCGCGGAAAGGCATCGATTTGATAGCTTTGATCGATCTGTTCCAGCCCTGGGGCGGTACGTTGATATTCCTCGATGCAATCTTCGGGAATATCGCACTCAAAGACCGCAACGAGGACATGCTCGCGTCTCTCATCCGGGATGGCGACGACGCAGAATTTTTCCGCTGAAACCCGACCCGCTGAAATTTCCAGAAATCTTCGTTCCACCTCCCCCACGTCGACCAACACTCCGAGAATTTTCACGAGCTCATCCATCCGACCCAACGGCTTGACTTGGTTTCCGGAAATCTCCACTCGATCCTGGGTCACATATTTCTGGCCGACCCGTGGCTCAAATTTCATCTTTCCGCCATCGGAAACGAGATAGCCTTTGAACAAGG
Organism: uncultured Prosthecobacter sp.; assembly: GCA_965650415.1. Taxonomy (GTDB): domain Bacteria; phylum Verrucomicrobiota; class Verrucomicrobiia; order Verrucomicrobiales; family Akkermansiaceae; genus Luteolibacter. The sequence goes on from CBFGOP010000009.1 coordinate 5,167, forward strand.
CATCGCCTGAGAGAATGAGTCGACCTTCGGGATCATTCGACACCTTCCAGATCGGCAGGGCTTGCAATACTGAGGATTCGAACGACTGCTTCAGAGAAGCGATCGTTTGTGTGGCGATCTGTGAAGCCGACTCTGTCATGCCGTAACTGGCAAGGATGGGCCACCCGAGATCGCGAGCGGCCTGACCGAGATTTTGCGGGAGTCGGCCTCCCCCGACCACCATCGCGAAGAGGGATTTGGGAGCAGTTACCGATGCCTGCACGAGATCATGGATCTGGGTTGGGACGAGCGAGGTATGGGTGATGTGTTCCTGATCGACCCAGCTTGCGAAACGGTCGGCTTGCCATTTTTCCTCGAAACGGGCGATTCCACAGCCAGCTTGGTAAACCCTGCCCAAAATAGAGAATCCGCCCATGTGATCGATGGGCAGCGCGAGGCCCCATTTCGAGTTCTCGTCCACCTGCAACCACTCGTTGACCGCTTGGGCGGAAATGAGCAATCCGCGTTTTTCATGAACAATCCATTTGGGTTTTCCGGTGCTGCCGGAGGTTTTGAAAATCACGGCGGACTCCACATCGCATTCGAGCCAAGCATCCTCCCCCGCGACGATGGATCTCGCATCGTTCCAAAAGTCGGGCGAGATGAACGATTTCCAATCCATGGTGAAACTATAGGCGCACCCAGGTCAGAGCGGCAAGTTCATCATCGAAACCGAGTCCCGTGCCATCAGGAACCTGAAACCCCGGTTTCCAGTCACCGAGTCGCTCCACAAACGCGTCTTTCTCGAAGAGATGATGCGTCTGCAAACCGCAAGTCCCGATCAGTCCGGGGAAAATCAATTCCGTGCGCGCCGCTTCCCATGCCGCGAATGCCTGACCCAGCGGATGATCCATGTAACTCGTCATCACCGCCCGTTGGGAATTCGTCACCGCCGCTTCGCCGAGCAGATACGGTTCGTCGACCGCCGGCTTGATCACCATGCATTGTGCGGCTTTGCGATGCGGACCCGATTCTCTATCGACAGCCAGAGGCACACGGTGTTTTTTCCACAAACTTTCCCAAACTATCTCCGAGAACGGGCAGATGTCCTCGATGAAATCGATTTTCGGTTTCAACTCCGCGGATAGCCCGCCGAGAAACCGATCCGCCGCATCGGGATCGAGGGTTTCGTTAAAATCCACGCGCCATTTCAGCAAGGGGAACTGCACGGACATTTCATCGAGAAACTTTGCTTCTACCGAGACATTGCGACCCGCCTTGATTTTGATTGTATCGAAACCCGCAGTGACCGCAGCGTCGACGTCTCTGGCCGTCGTGCTGATCAGCGTGGCGTGGCTTTTTGGAATTTCCATTTCCTCGAACAAAGACTCCTCCGCCGTGCGGGCGGCGTTGTCGTATTCGGCGCAGCGCAACGCGCGTTTCACGATTGGCCAGATCCTGCGACCTTTCAGATCTTCCAGACATTTTTCCAGTGGCGGATCGCCCAGCTCAGGCCAGGGATGAATGCAGCCGTAACCATCACCAACGCGGATCAGAGCACCCTCAAAATCACGTCGCGCGGAAATGGAATTGAGAAACCCAGCCGATTTCAGTCGGTAGGGTGAAATCCAGATATCGGTGCGTTCGTGAAAATCCATAGCTCAGTTCAGTAATTCCGTGGCGATCGCCATCCATTCGTCTTTCAGGCTGACCTGCTTGTTGGGTATTTCCTTACCAGCACGGGAATACCAGTAACCCGCATTTCCCAAGTCCCCTTCCTCACGGTGTAGCCAGGCATGAATCCATGAACCGGCTTTTCCCGGAAGATCCTGACACAAATCATGCGCCCTGTCCCATTTCCCCGCCCGGGCGTACCAGAGGCACTCGGCGATCGCTCCCAAACCGGCAGGCGGCTGGATGTCGGTTTCTGCGGATTTAGCCAGTTCAATCGCATTCATATCTCCCAGCATCGATACCCTCTCACCAATCCACCGCAACCAAAAAAACCGGGTGAACCCGAGCCGGCATCGATGCGTTTTCACCTCAGCCTTCCGGGGGAGTGAAATTTGTTCTAGCAACTAACTGATAGATCGCTCATATCCTGCCGCATGACCCCCCTCATAAAACACCTGTCGGTGGCGGCGCTTGTCGTCATTTCTCTTGGTACGATCCATGCCGAACTTCCGACCATCGGGAAGGAACCATGGAAAAATCACTTCGTGGTTTTCAAACAGAAGAAATTCCAGCTCGGTATCATGGACGATGGCTCGGTTGCTTTCCATCCTCTCAACAAACGTGGTGAAGTCATCAGCGAGAGCAATCCCATCCTTTTCAAAATCGAAATCCTCGAGACCAAATCCGACGGTAAAACCACCAGTAAGAAAATCGACCCCGCGTCTTTGACATCGGATCAAGCCGCAACTCTCAATCCAGAGAAAGCCGTGACCATCACCGGAACCGCCACCGGAGACATCGCCTTTCACGTCACTTTCACTCCGCAACACGACGGCTTTGACGTATCCGGCCAGATTGTGAAAAACGACAGACGCATCAATCCGCTGAACCTCGCCATCGAGGTCGGGCTGAGACCCTACGCGAAAGACAAAACCCGCACGTTGGAAGAGCGCAAAAGGTTCGATCAACGCACCAAGCGCGATAAACTCGTGACCGTCATTTCCTCCGGAAAAACCAAAACCTATGCCTTCAACGACGATGCAACGTTCGCAACCGACATGCCCGACGGCACCGAAAGCCTGAGCATGAAAGCCGAGGCCTACGATTCCACCGAATTCCACATCGCAGCCCACGGAGGCGGGAAAATCCATTTCACCAGCATCAATCAATTGGTTTACGATGGAGTCGATTTTCAATGGATCATGCCTGCGGAGGCCGATCCCAAAACGAATTTCCTCAGATTCACGGCCAAGTAGGGCAATGATGTCTGTTGACGGTCACGGTTTTTCCCCCCAAGCTATCGCCGCAACCATCAGTAACTTCCAAGAATATGACCATGTTTCAACGTTTTCTCAGTGTGGCTCTCGCAGCCACACTCGTCTCCGCAGCCCACGCTCAAAACACCAAACTCAAGGTGGCCACTGTCGATATGCAGGAGCTTTTCAGACAATATCACCTCACCAAGGACGCACAGGCGCAGATCGATGGTGAAAACTTCAAAATCAAGCAGGCGAACGAAGAACGTCTCAAGCGAATCAAGGAAATCGAAGCCAATCTTGGTAACTTCAAAAAACAGATCGAAGACCCATCGGTCAACGAGTCGAAAAAACAGAGCTTGGTCAAAGATTTCCAACTTCAGCAACAAGAGGGCATCCAGCTCGACAAGGAGCGTCGCGACTACATCCAGCGCCGCACCCAAGCTCTGAACGAGAACATGGTTCAGCGCATGAAGAGCTTGCTCGAGGACATCCGCAAGATCGTTGAGGAGCGCTCCAAGGCCGACAACTACGATTTCGTCTTCGACAAATCCGGCATGAGCACTTCCCAGATCCCCGTTTTAGTCTACAGCAAGGACGCCACCGACATCACGCAAAGCATCCTCAAAATTCTCAACAAGGACGCACCGGCTGAAAAAACCGCTCCTGCGAAACCCGACAAGAAGTAACCCTTTTCACCTCACAAGCTTGGCCACTAGCCTGAGTCTCTCCGAACTCGCCAACCTCATCGATGGAAACATCCTATGCGGTGAGGCGAGTTCTCTTTTTTCCGGCATGGCCGCGCTCGACACCGCCACCTCGGAAGACATCAGTTTCCTCGGAAACGAAAAATACGTTCAGCAGTTTCTCAGCACTCAAGCCGGTGCGGTGATCGTTCCCACGGGACACGATTTCCAACTCAGCGGTCCCGCGCTGATCGCCGTGCCAAACCCATCGCTTGCCTTCGCTGCGGTCGTGCGGCATTTTGCGACAAAGGCAAAAGCGTTCAAACCCGGCATCCATCCGTCTGCTGTGGTTTCGGATCTCGCCAAATTGAACCCGAACCAGGTCTGTATCCAAGCCGGTGCCGTCGTCATGGACGGTGCGAAAATCGGAGACGGAACGGAAATCGGTCCCAATGCCGTGATTCACGAGAACGCACAGATCGGCCAGAGTTGCCAAATCCGTGCGAACGTCACCATTACCGAACGCTGCGTCCTGGGCGATAACGTCATCATCCACCCCGGAACGGTTATCGGTTCCGATGGCTACGGTTACGAATTTTCCGAAGGCCGCCACATCAAGATCGATCAGGTCGGTATCGTCGAAATCGGCAACGATGTGGAAATCGGTTCCAACACCACCATCGATCGCGCGCGCTTCGGCAAGACCGTCATCGGAGAAGGAACCAAAATCGACAACCTGGTCCAAATCGGCCACAACGTGATTGTCGGCAAACATTGCCTGATCATTTCCCAATGCGGACTGGCAGGCAGTTCCCGCATCGAAGATTACGTCACCGTCGCCGCGCAATCCGGAATCGCCGGACACGTCACGGTTGGCAGCAAAGCCATCCTTGCGGCCCGCACCGGAGTCACCACCAATCTGGCAGGCGGTGAGGTTTACGCAGGCAAACCGGCCATCCCGATGAAAGAGGATACCAAGCTCCAAGCACACGTCAGACGCCTTCCAAAACTCGTCGACCGCGTCAAAGCCCTCGAGAAAGCGATCTCGAAAGAGTAAAGTTTGGGGTTTTGTTCCTAGTTCCTAGTTCCTAGTTCCTAGTTCTTGGTTCTTAGTTCCTGGTTGAGCTGCACGCTATTTATTTCAACTAAGAACTAAGAACCCGATCTCTCGGAATTTCCTCGCCATTGATATGAGCACGGACGCTCTCGATGGTGGTTTCCGCAATCGCTTGCAATGCTTCTTCCGTCAAAAATGCCTGATGTGAGGTCACCAAGACATTGGGGAAAGTCAGCAAACGGGACAACACATCATCCTGTAGCACCATGTTGGAATGGTCCTCAAAAAACACTCCCTCTTCCTCCTCATAAACATCCAATGCCACACCGCCAAGATGCTGTGCCTTCAGCGCTTCGATCACAGCAGCGCTGTCGACCAATTTGCCCCGACTCGTGTTGAGCAGATACGCACCTTTTTTCATCTGGGAAATGGTGTCTGCGTTCAACAGGTGGAAACTCTCTTTGGTCAGCGGCAAGTGCAGGCTGACCACATCCGATTTCGACAAAACCTCCGATTGCGTGGCGTATTTCACACTGTGTTTCGCAGCCCACTCCTGATCGGGATAGAGATCATTCGCCAACACTTCACAACCAAATCCACGGAAAATCTGCGCAGTGATTTTCCCGATTTTCCCCGTCCCGAGAATCCCGACGGTTTTGCCATGCAAATCAAAACCGACCAATCCACTCAGCGAGAAATTCAATTCGCGCACCCGATTGTAGGCACGATGCACCTTGCGATTCAGTGTCAGTAACAAAGCCACGGTGTGTTCTGCCACGGAATAAGGCGAATAGGCAGGAACACGAACCACCCGGATCCCCAGCCGCTTGGCTGCATCCAAATCGACATTGTTGAAACCGGCACAGCGCAGCGCCAAAAACCGGATTCCTTTTTGCGCGAGAATTTCCAGACAGGCCGCATTGACCTGATCGTTCACAAAGACACAAACGGCGACCGCTCCCTCGGCTGAAACCGCATTCGCTTCGCTCAAACGAAACTCATGATATCGGACATCGATCCCCGCAAGTTTCGCCGCAGGATCGAAATACAGATGATCATACGGCTTGGTATCGTAGAAAGCGATTTTGTGACTCATACCCGAAGTCTAGCCGACCCCGAGCAGAGGATTCAAACCTTGTTTCCAAGAAGCATCACGCCAGCGGCTGCACGTTCGGAACCGAAGGTCCCTGCGGCTGCATGAACGGGGTTTTCGCGCGCAGGATCAGGGTCCCGAGCAAGAAATCCGCCAGTGGGAACACCACATTGAAATTCTTGTGCATGTAGCGGTGGTGCAAGAGATGGTGACCGTTCAATCGGCGGAACCACTTGGGTTTTTCCACCCGGCGAGCTTTTGGCAAATGCATGCACCAATGGATGTATTCGTAGAATCCGTAATAAATGGAAAATGCCAGGAAGCCACCTACCAGAAAACCCCACTCGCCGATCAACCAGGACAACAAGGCAAACGGGATGATCCCGATCGCGATCAAAACCGGTCCGTTCCACCACGCCATCGGAATCGTTTCCTTATCCTTCTCATTCTGCAAATGATAGGTCTGGTCCGATTTGAACACCTGATGATGAACCACCGCATGGGCCTGGAAAGCGTAGCGGAAATTCCAAATGGGGCGATGCATCACGTAGCGGTGCAAACTCCATTCAAAGAACGAGCCAAAAACCACGCCGACCACGATACCGGCCAGACACCAAAGGAGAAATAAAAGGACAGGATTCATAGTAACTGTAAATCAGCAGGCGCTGCCTACATGGAAATTTTCCAAACCGCAAGCCCCGCTTTCCTCAAGAAACGCTCAGTTTTTGACAAAACCCAAGCTCCTAGCCCATCTGAGTGAAGCTCACCCCCAGCGCTTCCTCGAAGCGGCCAATCTTTTTCCGCTCCTTGGGATCGATCAGGGCGATGGAGGTTCCTTTTTTTCCCGCCCGTGCCGTCCGGCCGCTGCGGTGGGTGTAATACTCCAATTGCTCGGGAAGCTGGTAGTGAATCACAAAGGAAAGTCCCTCGACATCAATTCCGCGGGCCGCAACGTCCGTCGCGATCAAAATCCTCGTCCGCTGGTTCTTGAACCCGCGCATCACTTTGTCCCGTTCACGTTGGGACAGATCCCCCTGAATCACATCCACGGCAAAACCGAGTTTCTCCAACTGCCTACCGAGCGCGACCGCTCCCGCCTTGGTTCTAACAAATACCAATCCGCGCTCATCCCCACGCTTGTGCAAAAACTCAGCCAGAAACTCGTTTTTTTCATCCTTGGTGCAAACCGCAAAACGGTGGTCGATGTTCTGGTTCACCACATGCGCCTCGTCGATCTTGATGGTCTCGGGGGTTTTTGGCATCGCTCCGCGCACCAAGCTCTGGATGGAATCGGGAAAGGTAGCGGAAAACAACCAGGTGCTGCGCCGACCCTTGGTCAGGTTGAAAATCGACATCAGTTCCTTTTTGAAACCCATGCTCAGCATCTCGTCCGCCTCATCGAGAACCAGATGTTTCACGTCCGTGAGGGAAAGCGCCTTTTTCTGGATCAGGTCGAGCAAGCGACCCGGGGTCGCGACCACGATATGGGTCGGGCGGAGCAAATTCGCGATCTGTTTGTCCATCGGCTCACCGCCGGCCAGAACCTCTACAAAAACTTTTGAATCGGCATACTTGGTGTAGCGAAACAACTGCTTGCCGATCTGTTTGGCGAGCTCGCGGGTTGGTGCGATCACCAGGCCTTGGATAACACGTTTTTTCGGATCCACCTTGGTCAACAGGGGCAAACCGAAAGCCGCCGTCTTGCCTGTGCCGGTCTGCGCCTGCGCGCAAAAATCCCCACCGTTCTGCATCAGAAACGGAATCGCTTTCTCCTGCACTTCGGTCGGATCGATGATTCCCAACTCCTGCAAGCCTTTCACCAAATCCGCCGGCACTCCTAATTTTTTAAACGCACTCAAAATCCTAATTTATGGTTACCGCCGAACCATGCCGCAACATTTGCGAAATGACGAGAGATAAGATCGATAGGACTTATTAGTCCAATAGGACCTATCCATACCAAGTCTTTCTTGGCGTTTCGGGAAACAGGCTTCAATCTCTTCGCGTCTTGATCACACCAACAACGATCCTTCTCTCTGTTTTACCGGTTTACCTGCTCATCATCGGCGGTGCGGTGTTGCGTCGAGTTGGGATTTTGAGACCTCAATTCGATGCATGGATTTTCCGCATCATCTTCTGGGTGATGGCTCCTTGTTTCATCCTCGATCGCATGCTCGGGGCCGTCATCCTTCGTGATTTTTCCACTCTCGCAACAGGCATAGGTCTGGGGTTTTCGCTCATCATCGCGGGGATCGGCATCGGTTCCCTCGCAGGCAGTGCGATCGGACTCGCACCGGGCAATGGAAAGCGGACGTTCGCTCTCGCCTCCGGTTGCCAAAACTACGGCTACACCGCGGTGCCCGTGGTTGAAATTCTCTGGGGATCATCAGCTGTCGCGGTGCTGTTCGTTCACAACATCGGAGTGGAAATCGCCATTTGGTCTTTTGGCGTCATGCTCTTGAGTGGAGATCGCACGATCCAATGGAAACGCATGTTGAACGGCCCGATCATCGCGGTCGGGATCGGATTGCTGCTGGTTCTGCTTCATCTGGATGACAAGGTCACCGGTCCACCTCGCACAGTCATTTCCATGGTAGGAATCGGTGCATTTCCCATCGCTCTGGTCATGACCGGAGCAGCGATGATGGATCTGGTCGGAACGGAAAGGCCCTCGTGGAAAATCATTTTGGGTTCGGTCTTGGTGCGGATGCTTTTCGTTCCAATGGTGATCATTGCCTGCGCGAAGTGGATACCCATGAGCCTCGAACTCAAACAAGTCCTTGTGGTCCAAGCCGCCATGCCCGCAGCGATGGTTCCCATCCTGCTTGCCAAAATCTACGGAGGCCGGCCCGTCGTCGCCGTGCAAATCGTCATCGCCACCACCATCGTCTCAATCCTAACCTTGCCCTACATCATCACCTACGGCATGCGTTTCCTCGAGCTCACACCTATCAAACCATGAAAGCATTCGGCGCTCTCAACTCATCCATCGAATCCATCGTGGAGTTTGAAACTCCCCTTCCCGTCATCAAACCCGATGAACTTCTCGTCCGCGTTCATGCGGTATCGCTGAATCCGGTCGACACCAAAGTCCGCAAATCCCTTGGAACAGATAATCTAACAACACCCCGCATCTTGGGTTTCGATTCGGCGGGCGTGGTTGAAGCATTGGGAGCCGATGTCAAAGATTTCACGAAAGGCGATGCGGTTTTCTACTCAGGGGATGTCACCCGCGCCGGTTCCAACGCGGAATTCCAAGCCGTTCAGGCGGCACTGGTGGCGAAAAAGCCGGAGAGCTTTACCTTCACCGAAGCCGCCGCCCTGCCACTCGTCGCTTTAACCGCATGGGAACTTTTGTTCGAGCGCATGAGCGATGGGAAGATTCCCTATGGCACGGAAATCCTCATCATCAACGGCGCGGGCGGTGTGGGTTCCGCGCTCATTCCTCTCGCCAAATCCGCAGGCCTCACGGTCATCGCCACCGCCTCACGAGAGGAAACCCGTGCGTGGTGCCAGCAACTTGGAGCGGACTTTGTGATCAATCACCGTGACCCGCTCCGCCCACAGATCGAGTCCCTGGGTTTCAGGCATTTTCCGCTGATCGCCAATCTGCACGACACCGAACTTTACTGGGAACAAACCGCCGATCTGCTTGCGCCCCTCGGTTGCCTGGGCCTGATTGTGGAAACCCAAAACCCCGTCCACATCGGAAATCCTTTCAGACTCAAATCTCCGCGCATCGTCTGGGAATACATGCCCGCCCGTTCCCGTTTCCAAACTCCGGATATGTGCCGACAAGGTGAAATCCTGTGGCAAATCGCCACGCGCTGCGACAACGGAACGTTTCCCAAACTCAACCTCTCCCCTGCGGAAAAACTCACCGCCAAAACTCTCCAAGCCGCCCATCACCAGCTTGAATCGGCCTCTACGATTGGCAAACTCTGCCGGGAGGTTTAATTTTCATTCTTCCACTGATCACTAGCCACTTTCAACTTCTCCCAATGTCCGACGATTTATCATCCATTTCTCTCCAAGCCGCCATCGAAGGACATCTTTCGCCATCCGAGCGTACGGCTCTCTACCAGCGTTTCATGGAACTGGAGCAGAAAAAAATCCTCGAGCAACATCAGGAAGGGGCCAGCGGATTCGAGATCTGCGAAGCGAGAGCGAAACTGATCGACACCCTCCTAGCCACCATTCTCCAAGCCACCCTGAATTCCCAGGAAACCGCCAGCTCGCCACTTGCCCTCGTCGCCATCGGCGGATACGGGCGCGGCACGCTCAATCCGGGTTCGGATATCGATATCCTGTTCCTCGTTCCACGTGCTTCTAACAAACTCCCGAAAAACGTTCAGGAAATCGTCCAGCAAGTGCTTTACCCTCTGTGGGACATGGGCTTCAAGGTCGGCCACGCCTGCCGCTCCATTGCCGAGTGTATCGATCAAGCCCGCGCCGATCAACAGAACCTCACCTCGCTCATCGATACCCGACTCATCTCGGGCGACTACCAGCTCTATCAGGATTTCCTCATCGCGTTTGATAAAAACTGCATCCGCAAGGGGCAAGACGCCTTTTTCGAAAGCCGCAGCCAGGATCTCCGCTCGCGTCACAAGAAAAGTTCCTACACCGTTTTCCTGCAGGAGCCCAACGTCAAGGAGTCCTGCGGCGGACTGCGCGACTACCAGAACATCCTCTGGGTCTCACGGGTGAAAATCGGCAGCAGCGATCCGAAGAAACTCTGCGAGGAACGCATCATCACCGCCAACACTCTCAAGGAAATCGAGGAAGCCTACGATTTCCTCCTGCGCGTCCGCAACGAACTTCACTATCATACCGGAAAAGCCACGGACATCCTGACCCTTCAGCTCCAGGGCATCGTCGCCACCGCTTTCGGCTATCCGGAACGCAGCATCCTGCGCCGCACGGAATCGTTCATGCGGGACTACTACCGCCATACCCGCCACCTCTACAACCACACCAACTCGATCATGGAAACCTTCCAGATCCAGAAGGAAACCATCGCGGATAGCGGCCTCACCTCGTTCCTGACGTTTCGCAGAAAAAAACGAGAGGAGTTCGATGGCTTCATCGCCCGCGACGGCCGCATCTATCCCGCCAGTCAGGATATTTTCAAAGAAGATCCGCATCGCATGATGCGCCTCTTCCAACACACCCAACTGCGCAACCTTCGCCTCTCCCCGCAGATGCGTCGACTTGTTGCAAGCCACTGGGACGACATCGACAAACCGTTCCGTTACCTCAAGGCTAACCGCGAAACCTTCCAAGCCATCCTCGAACGCAAAGGCCAGGTCGCCCGCACCCTGCGCCAGATGCATCGCATCGGCTTCCTCGGCCGCTACCTACCGGAATTCGGTGCGCTCGACTGCCTCGTGCAACACGAGTTCTTCCATCGCTATACTGCAGACGAACATACCCTGCGCTGTATCGACGAACTCGACAAACTCATCGACACCACCGATCCACGCCTCGCGATGTTCCGCAAGTTTTTCCTGGAAATCGTCGATCCCTACGCCCTCTACATCGCGCTGATTTTGCACGACACGGGTCGGTCCGAAAACGTCCGTGAACATATCGATGGCTCGGCGATGTTGGCCACCAAGCTCTGCGCCAGACTCCAAATCAAAGGTCCGCGCCGTGCCCTGATCATGTTCCTCGTGGACAACCACCTGACCTTCTGGCGTTTCGCCACTACCAAAAACCTGGAAGACCCGGAAGTCATCGCGGAGTTCGCCGCGATCATGAAAAACACCGAGTATCTCGATGCGATGCTGCTGTTCACCTATTGCGACACCAGCGGCACCGCACCCGATGCGTGGAACGGTTGGAAATCCTCCCTCATGCTCCAGCTTCACACCGCAACCCATGCCTTTCTAACAAAAGGTCGGGAAGACTTCCAACGCATGCTCGATGACAACCGCATCCAGCTCTGCGACGAGGTCATTTCCATCATGCGCGAGGATTATCACGAGGATATCCGCCAACATTTCGAACGCACCCCCGCCGCCGCGTTTGCCTACCGGGACGCAGCGGAAATCAAAACGCAGGTGCGCACGGTCCGCCATTTCCTCTATGCCGAGAAAGAAGGCAAATCCTCCCATCCTTACTGCGTGAAATGGACTGACCACCCGGACAAGGGCTACTCCACCCTGATTCTCGCCTCACGCGATCGGCCACTTTTATTAGAGAAACTCTGCTGCGCTCTGGCTTCGGAGGAAATCAACATTCTTTCCGCAGACCTTTTCACCCGCACCGACAATATCGTGCTCAACATGTTCCGTGTCTGCACCACGAACTTCGAGCCCGTTTCCAACACCTCAACCCGCAACCGTTTCATCTACACCCTGACCACCATCTTCGAAGCGGAAAATTACCAGTCCGAGGACTATCTCAAACGCAAAACCAATTTTCTCAAACCCCGCACCACCGAATCCTCCCTACCCATTCCGGTTCGCGCCCACGTATCCAACGACCTCCACCCGACCTGCACCACGGTCGAGCTTCAAGCGCTCGACCGCATCGGCCTGTTGCACGATCTTTTCCACACGATTAACCAAGCCAACCTCAACACCGCCCACGCACGGATCTGCACGGAGAAAGGCGTCGCCATGGACACCCTTTACATCACCACCCGCGACAACCAGAAAATCACCGATCCAGCCACGCTCCAGCAGCTCGAGGAAACTTTCAACAACCTCGTTTCCCGCCCTGAGGTGCAGGTTTAATTTCCAAAAATCTTCCCTTGCGGGAGTAAAAGTTGCCTCTAAGTTGCACAAATCATGGCCACCACGTCGCTTCCCAAACTCCCTGATTACCTCTCTCCCGAAATCATGCTCCATCCGGAGAATCGTCAGTTCCCTGAATTCGATATCGTCAGACTACTTCATACGGTTTTCGAACCGACTCAAGGCTGCAAGGTGTGTATCCTGATCGACTTCGAACAACCTCAATCCCTCATCAAGGATTTCCATTTCCTCACCCAACCCGGGTTCTCCGTCCAGAAAAACGCCCACAAGCATTTCTACACCGCCCTCCGCGATGGCGCGATGCAGAAGCTGGGCATGAACGGCGGAGAAATGTTCGCCTACCGCTGCACCAAAGGCTCCAACCTCGATCTCGATGACGAAGTCTGGGATGTCCACGGAAACCAGCTCTCCCTCGATCGCGATATTTATACCCACTACGATCTGATCCTCTGTATCTCCACTTTCTCCGCCACTGCTCCTCTCACTGCCAAAGCCAAACAATACGGCTTCCGAGGCGCGACCCTCCACGGCCTCAACGACATCATTCTCAAGTCCGGTCTCGCCGTGGACTACCGCGAAGTTTCACGCGACGCGGAAAAAATGCGACTCGCCCTCACCAAGGCCGACTCCTTTGAGATCGATTTCGCCCTTGAGGACGGACGCGTGCTCACCGCCACCCTCGAACTCGGCAAACAGGAAGCCCAGAAATCCCACGGCCTCTGCCTCGGAGAAAAACCCGACATCGCCAACCTTCCTGCCGGAGAAGTCTATTTCGTCCCGACCAGCGCCAACGGCCAGTTCCCGATGAAATACGAGGACGGCACCCTCGGAGTGTTGGACGTGAAAGATCGCAACATCTACCGCTCCACCCTCATCGCTGGAAACCAAGCCACCATCGACGCCCACAACAGACGCCTCGCTGAAGACCCGATGACCGGCACGCTTGGCGAACTCGGTTTCGGCACCCAGGTGCTTCCCGTTTCCTATGCCGACATCCAGGACGAAAAAGTCCTCGGCACATGCCACCTCGCAACGGGTCGCGATGACCATCTCGGCGGCGACATTTTGCCGACCATGTTCAAAAAACATGAGAACGCCACCCACGACGACATTCTCTTCGCCCCTCACAAGACCCCCAACTTCAACGTCAGTCAGGTGCGCATGAACCGCGACGGGAAACAGGAAATCATCATCGAGAACTTCCGCCCCTCCACCTACATCATCGACGCACTCACCCGTTGATATTTCAAATTTCAAATTTCAAAATAAGACCGAAAGCGATCTCAAATATCCCTGCATCCTCTTCTTCATTGAGATTTGAAGATTGGAATTTGAAACTTAAATTACTTCATGCGCGAAACCCTTATCGTCATCGGCTTGTTTGTGCTCGCCGCAGCTTTGCGCTCATCCCGCAGAAATCTGTCGCGTAAAGCCGGTGCATTGGTCTTCCTTGTCGCCAGCTTTTACCTGTTCTACTCGATCTTCGGCAACCTGTATGCAGGGCTCATCGGAGCCAGCCTGTGGTTCTTTTTACCATGGGTCGAGCTCCTCACCCGCGTGCGCCACTTGCGCATGCCGCTGAACAACCGTCTCCACCACCGCAACCTGCCCAACCCGTCGTTTTTCCCCAACGCGGTCGAAGCTGCAGCGGGCATGGAGGAGGCGGATTTCGAACACGTGACCGATTGCACCTGGCAGTGGTCCGGCATGCAGCAGCATTACCGGCTCTTCTGGAATCCCGAAGAACGGGCCTTTGCTTCGGTTTGTTTGTGCGAGCAGGACGATGTCGCCTTTGCCTTCATCGCCATCACTTCCACTGACAGTAGCGGAAGAATCTGGAGAACCACCAACTTCCCCTTCTCACCCGCTCTCCAATGCTGCCCCAAACTTCACTGGAATCACGTGCCCTGCGAGAAATCCTGCTTCCACCAAATCCTCAGCGATCACCGCCAGTATCTTGAGAAAAAGAACATCCAACCCAAAGACCTGCTCATCCCCGACCCCGAATCCCTTGAGGAAACCATCGAGACCGAGATGAAACAACAGATCGAACACAACCTCAAAGCCGGCATCATCCAACTCACCGGCGACGGACATTTCACCTATTCCAGACGCGGCCTCGTCTTTCTCTGGTCCCAGCTGATCAAGGACATGATCCGGCTTTGTTAGATTTGAGGAGCAATCAAGTTCCCGAGAAAAGATATCTAACCACGAATGACACGAATGGCACCAATGTTTGCTGATGCATGAGGGTCACAGATATCTTCTTGTTCGTGAAATCTGTAAAATTCGTAGTTAATTGAACTATGCGATCCCTGTTTGATTCGCCATGAGCGAATGAACGGTATTCTTGTGCTTGAGAAATAAAACCAAGAACACGATGGAAGCGATCAACAATGGCGACGAGAAAACAACACCCCAAAAGATCGCCAAGAGAGCCATGGATACATCGCCTGCAAGTGCTTCTGGATCTGCTCCGCCAGACTTTTGGAGTTCTGAAAAAGCATCAATCAGTCTCATGACCGTTCCAGCAATACCAACCACTGGCACAACAAAGAATCCGACTCCGCATACCAGAGCCAACCACCCAAAAATTTTCTTCGAACGCTTTGCCTGATATTCGCGATTATTTGGATGATCGAAGGACATGCGTGGATTATCCAGATTGTTTCCCCAGCACAGCTGTGTCTGTTTTGTTCTACTTCTTGGATTAATGATGGTGCGCAAGTCAATCACCTGCTGGGAAGTCATCATAAACTCCCCACTTCGGATCGTCGTGCTTCTCAAATGAAACTTTGAAATCTCCAAGTTCTTGCCGATGATTACTCAACGATTGAATGAATAACTCGGGATCGGAAACATAGAAAAGGTGATCCTTAACCCCACCTTTGACTACACTCGCAACCAGAATACAACACGCGTCCTTCTCAACCTGGGGAATTACCTCCTCTTCGAAATCATATAGGATCTTTGTATCTTCTTCGTTCGGCAGACCCGTATCATTCTTTGGTGTAAACTTAATAGTAAAGTAAACTAGGGTCGACAGCCCTTTTAGTCCTTTGATCTCGGAAACTCCTATATTCTTCCGAAACAACCAAAGCTCCTTGGAGTCCGGCGGCCTGACTTCCACAAGCTTCCATTCATCCTTGTAATCCGGAATTACGGTCTTCGATTGATCCGAACCGTCATCCTTGCAACTTGCTGAAAATAGGGCTGCAATGATGGAAGTGAATACCTTCATTTGTATTGCAGAACACTATTATTCAGCGACCGGTCGTGTAACACCTGCAAAACCGACCCGAGCTGAACCTACTTCTTCTCTTCCTTCGGGCCGTAGCCGGGAGCGATGACGCCTTTTTCGTCCATTTTGCCGCAGGCCCAGAGGAGGCCGCGGGTGACGAGGTCGAGGTAGCGGGGATCGGATACGGTTTCGTTGAAGTGGCCGATGGTGGTGCTGAAAACGCGGGTGCCTTTGTAGTTGTTAACCCAGGTCACAACCGCTTCCTGATCGAGTTGTTTGCCTTTGGAAAGAGCGTGGGCGGTGTCGAAGATTTTCACGTTATTATAAAGTTCCTCATCGCCTGTGGTCCAATCTTCCAACCCTTGGGTGATGGGGTGGGTCTTGTCGGTGTAGACGATTTCAACGGGTTTCTTCGGACCGTGGGAGGTGGATTGGATTCCGAGAAACTCGAACCACTGGGAGGTCGGGGTTCCTTTTTCCTCAACCGGCTTTTTGAACTCACCGATGCGGTAGGAATGCATCGCGCAGTGCAGGTTCACCGCAGGCAGGCCTTTTTCATGCGGAGCGAGAACACCTTTGACGATGGTGTCGTCTGAAATGCTAGCGGCACATTCGTCATGGATGACAATGTCGTAGCCGTTCGCGTACTCGGGCATGCCGAAGATCGGGATATCCGGTTTTGCGGTGGAGTTGTCGGTGTGGATCTGATCCACGATGATGTTGCCGCGCGCCTCGATGCCTTTTTTGAGAATGTCTTTCTGTGCCTTGTAATCGTGACAGCATCCGCCGGTGATGAGGAGGGCTTTGATGGGTTTGACTTCCTCTGCGAGAAGCGAAGGCATGAATGCCAATCCTGCGATGGCGAGAGTGGCGAGTTTGATGTTGGTTTTCATAAAATGGTCTGGATTGGTTTGTAATTAGTGCAAAGCGGATCAGCCGCCAATGTTTTTCAGGGAGACAAGGTATTCGATCAGATCGGTGAATTCGGCAGGAGTCAGGTTGTTACCAAGACCCGCTGGCATCATGGACTGAGGCAGGGTTTTCTCTCCCTTCACATCGGAGCGACGGATGCTGCTAACCTGTCCGGCGATATCTCGAAGATCGATGACATCATCCTGTTCCTTGGTGACAAAGCCCATGTGAACCTTGCCGTCATTCATGGTGAAGAGGGTGGATTGGAAACCCTGTGCGACCACGACGTTCGGGTCGAGGATGGAGTCGATCAGGTAATCCCGTTGGAACTTCGCCCCGGAAGCGCCAAGATACGGACCTTTCTGCGCGGCTTTGAGATCGATCGCGTGGCAAGCGATGCAACCTTGGGAAACATAGAGCCGCTCACCGTTTTTGGCGTCGCCTTTTTCCTTCATGGCATGCGCTTTGACTTCCTCGATTTTCATCTCGCCGACCTTTTTACCAGCACCACCGAGCGAGGCACCTGTTTCCTTCGCACGCTTGGCAGCGAAGATGGTCTTGTCGTTGTCGCTGTTGATTCCCGCATCGATCTGCGCATCGAAGCCGGTGAGTTTCATTTCGGAAATGGCTGCAAACAACCCCACTTCCATCGGTTTTGCATCCAACAATTTCCACACCTCTGCTTTGAACTGATCTTTCGAGAGCGGACTGTTGTAAACGGTGAGCAGGGATTTCCATGCGATGGTGCTTTCGGTATCCTCCCCTTTTTTGGCGACCTGGTTGAGGACTTTGATCTCGATTCCACGCCGGGTTTCATTGATGAAATCGGAAACCATCGTTGCGGCTTGCGGTTCTTTTGCATCCACCCATGCGGCGAGAGTCTTGATGAGAAATGGAACGGATACTTCCGGCTTGGCGCGGTCCAGTGCCTGATAGGCGAGGAGGCGCTGCGACCAATCGCGTTTGGAATCGCGCGATGCGTCGGAGAGCAAGGCGAGAGTTGCCTGATCGGGTTCTTGAACGGAAAGGGCGAGTACGACTGGATCCAAACCCGGAAGTTTCAACTCACTGACCGGAATGCGGTTATCTGCCAATCGGGAAATGAACGCGCTGCGACGAGCTTCAGGAACTTGTGAGAAATGGTTTTCAATGGCCGCTCGGATTTTCGGCGTCGCCTCCCATTCGGTCGGTTTGTAATACGGTCCGCGATCGTCCGGGCGGGTGTGCCACCATTCTTTCAAATCCCATTCGCTTTCCTTGAAATGCAAACGTGCGAGTGCGAGAAGCACGCCCTCGATGGTCTCACCATCGGGTTTGGATTCCGCGATCTTGATCAAGCCATCGACTGCTGCTTGCACGTGCATTTCCTGCAAGGCGCGAAGTGCGAGCGGACGGGTTGATGGAGTTTTCACCGCATCGAGGCAGGCATCGGTCGCTTGGAGAGAAACCAGAGCTTTCACTGCAACGTGTGGAATGTAGCGGCGTTCGGTTTGTGCCATCACGCCGGAGGTGACGTCCTTGCCAGCGAGGGCTCTCAAAATCGCAGGAGCCGCATCTTTCGAACCGAGTCGAGCAAGTCCGTTGACGGCCTGGAGTTGAACGCGGGGTTGATCGGAGTCGAGAGCGGCAACGAAGGCTTTCGCATCCGCACCTTTGCTTTGCCCAATGCGGTCCGCGAGCGCACGCAGCGCGAACTCGGCCACGCTTGGATCACTCGTCAGCGCGTTGAGTTTCTCGTTCGCTTTCTCACCGAAGACCTGCTTGCAGGTAAAGACCGCTGCAGCGCGTTTTCCGATATCGGATTTCTTGTCGCTGGCGATCGCGATCAGCTTTTCTGAAAACACCGGCTTGGCACCGCGCTGCACCATTTCGCGTTGGGCTTCGAGTCGCATCACTGCGCTGTCGGAACCGATCTGATCCGCGAGATCCGTATCGGACATTTTTTTGATGTTTGGAAACTCGCGAAATTTCCAGTTTGGCGGGAGCACGCGCTGCACCATGCCGACCTTCTGGTTCGGATCGTATTTGAATTTGCCATTTCTCCAGTCGGCCAAGTAGAGACGGGAGGAACCGTCCACATCGATGTCGGTGGCCCGGGTCAGTGGGTGGAAGACTTCCTGTTTCACATCAAAAGTCTCGCCAGCGGGTGACATGGGATGGCGATAAACCTGACCCGTAGTCCAATCGCAGGTGAACACGGCGTTTTTGTAATCCGCAGGAAAACCCGGTTCATCCAAAGCCAGCGCACCCGTGCCCGAACCGCCGCCGTAATCTCTCAACGCCAATGCGGTTTCATCGGAAAATTTCTGATAGAGACGCGGATAGCCGCAGTCGCCCATCGGCATGAAGTGATGGAAACGGGTGTTCCATCCTTTGCCATCGTTGGTGTTGTCACGTGCGAAAAGATCGAGCATGGGTGTGATCGCCGTGTCGCAGATGTTGCGCATGTTGGAGGAAAAGATTTCGAGCTCCGATCCATCGGGTCGGACCCTTGCGACCGCACCGCCCCACATGGTGACGCGTTTGCCATCGGCTCCGACGGCATCGGGCATACCGAAATCGCCCACGGAAACATAGAGCCAGCCATCGATACCCATCCGCACGCCGTTGGTCGTGTGATCGGCTCCGCGCGGGTGTTCGATGCCCCAGCCGAAACCTTTCACCAGCACCTTGTGTTCATCGGAAACTCCGTCTCCATCCGTGTCGCGGAAGGAGCTGAGATAGGGCGGATGGATGAGATAAAGCGTGTCTCCAACAAAATGCCCGCCGCGCGGACTGTTCACCAATGGAACGAAATCCTGAAACTTGTCCGCCTTGCCATCGCCATCCGTATCCGTCGCTCGGACGATCTTTCCGAATTGCGGGTCTTTCCCCAGCGAGCCGTTTCGATCGCATGAAATGTAAACATCGCCATTGGCTGCGGCCGTGATGGCAGCGGGATACTCCCCTTCCGGCGGTGCTGCAAACTCATTGATGGTCCAACCTTCGGGCACCGCCATTGCCGCACCGCTCATCATCCACAGGATTCCCAAGTTTAATTTCTTCATTTGTGTAATTTCAAAGGAGTTGTGAAAAAACTCCAGCCTCCAAAACGAGCCGGAGAGGTCGGAACTATCATATGGGTTCCATTTATATCATTTCTCAATTGCCCAGGATCCCCTTCAACAGGTCATTTGCCTCCCTGATGGCATCCGCGCTTTTTTCAATCACCTTGCCACCTTTTTCGATGACTTTGGGAGATTCACCCAACACATTCGTGGTGTATTTGAAAACCTTCTCTCCGGTTCCTGGCAGAATCTCGAACATTCTCGCCCCCGCCACTGCGGCAAGTCGCCGACTCAAATCCTCTTCAGGATCGGACAGGGTTCCGGTCAGACGAAACGGCGCCCACAGCAGACCCATTTTACCGGGTTGAAACACATGAGTCTCGGCACCGGGTATTTTCGCCAAGGTTCCGGGAACCAGACCCAACTGGAAATTGCCATCCAACTGCTCTCCACGAATCACCAAACGACCCTCCAGGCGGATCAGTCCCTCGCTACCGATCACGAGATCGCTCAGGATGACCTCGCCGTTGGAATACTCCCACTTGGTTCTCGCATCGTTCAACTGCAACAGGCGAAAGCGCCGTGTGTCTGCATACGCCGCCAGAGCATCAAGCACCGGCAGTGCGGTCAGGGTTCCATTCTGGATCAACAAATCACCGGAAAGTTTCTGATAATTCTCACGCTTGGTGAATTGAAAGTTCGAACTCACATCTCCGGTCAGACGACGCGACCAGTTTTCGTTCAGCAGTTCATCGCAGGTCACTCCCTCAAGTTTGCCCTGGTAGGCATGGGTTTTGTTCGCGAAATTCGATTCTCCGGAAGCGTTGATCCGTCCTGACTTCAACGCCGTGATATCCGCCTGATTCACAAACAAACTTCCGGAGCGATACGTGCCCTCCAATCGCTGGATTTTCATTTCCGGCAACATCGCGAACGGCACGGTGACATTACCTCCCACGACCTCGGCCTTGTAGGCATTTTTGCCTGTCATCGGTGAAACATACACCATCATACCCCTTGCGGACGCCAAGCCCTTGCTCGTGATCAATTGAATGCCGAGATTGCCAATTTCTAGCGACTCCAGCTCAACCTTCTTCGGGACCCAGCCCGGTTGTTTTTTCTTCGACGGCTTCTCGGGAGCCACGGGAACTTCTGGAAGCATCACCTCGCTCGGCACGCTGGGCACCAGATTCAGACTGACATCGAGTCGGCTGATCCGGGTCGTTTTGATTTCCCATACCCCACGCCTTACTCCACCGAAGCCAACCTCGGTGGAAATTCTCTCGGCCAGCAAATCCCGGACAACCTCCTTGCCTGTGCCTTCGAATCGGCTCGTGGCCAGAGCCATTCCGTCCCAATTGAACGGAGCAAAATTTCCTTCAATCCTCGCGGACCTGCCGATCTGGGCGGACAAAAATTTCCGGAATCCATCGCTATGAAGGTAGGCGCGCAAGCCCAGATATCCAGCTCCGATAACCAACAAAACCATTGCACCAAAGCCGATCAAGACCTTTCCTAAAATCGGGTTCTTTCCTGCGCCCCTCTTTCTTCTCGCACGACGACTCATCGTGAAAAATCTAGCCAGCAACTTCCGTTCTGCAAGAACATCCCCTCCTCGCTCTGAAAACCTCATAATTCTTGCAGTTTCCCGGCTGAAACCTAATTTCCCCGCGCCATGTCGTCTTCCAGCCCATTTTCCGAACGCAAAGATAAAACCCAGATCGAGGAATCCACCGACTTCGCTCCCAAATTCGATGCCGAAGGCCTGATTCCCGCGATGGCGGTTGATGCCACCACCAAAGAGCCGTTGATGCTGGCTTACATGAATGCGGAGTCGCTCAAACTCACCCTTGAATGCGGCGAGGCAGTTTACTGGTCCCGCTCCCGTTCGGAAATCTGGCACAAGGGTAAAACCTCCGGCCACACCCAGAAAATCGTCGAGATTCGTACCGACTGCGATCAGGACGCCCTGATCCTGATGGTCGACCAAATCGGCGCCGGCGCCTGCCACACCGGTCGCGACTCCTGTTTTTACCGCAAAATCGTTCCCGGCACACCCGCAGCCCTGAAATTCATTCAAACCGAGCTCTCATTTGATCCCAAGGCGATCTACAAGTGAGTTGCGAATTTCAGCGCCCAGCCCTTTGCCACTCGAAAAAAATCTCAACTTCAGCCTTGCAAAACCCTGGCTCATCCACTAGCCATCTCGCCCCGCAGTTACGGTAACACCCATCTGCGCCACCTAATCACCACACTTTCCGCACAAGATCATGGATATCATCAAGAAAATCGAACAAGAGCAACTCAACCAGGACGTTGCAGAATTCAATGTTGGCGACACTATCAAAGTGCATTGCCGCGTTGTTGAAGGCGGAAAAGAGCGTGTCCAGATCTTCGCAGGCATCGTGATTGCCAAAGGCGGAACCGGTATCAACTCCGCTTTCACCGTCCGTAAGATTTCCTACGGCGAAGGTGTCGAGCGTGTATTCCCTCTCCACACCCCACGTATCGCTAAAATCGAAGTTGTCACCAAAGGCAAAGTCCGCCGTGCCAAACTTCATTATCTCCGCGATCGCGTTGGCAAACGTGCGATCCTCGTGAAAAGCGCTGATTGATTCATCGCCCATCACCGGAAAATTTCACCCCACTTGCATTTTTTGCCTGTGGGGTTTTTCTTTGTGCATTTCCCTCACCGACCGTAACTTCCTCGCCAAGCCCACATGCGAATCCCCTATTTCATCTACGTTCCGCTCTCCATCCTTACCCTGCTGCTGACATGGTGGATTTGCACCCGAAATATCGATTTCATCACCCCTCCATCGGAAACCGAGCTTGTGAAGATTCGTGAACAGGCTCTTGCCTCCCTTCCCGTCACAAACACCGACCTTTATCCTACCGGAAAATCCACTGCAACTTCCGACACAGAATCCGCTGAAAAAGATACCGCGGAAATTCTCGAGCCTATCGAGGTCGGTGATCTCAGTCCGCCTAAATCTCTCGATACCTATTCCGACTGGGCTCCCGATGGCGCGGTGAAACTGCTGCGACTCGGCGCTGAACTTGAACGCCAAGGAGCTTTCCAACGCGCCCTGCTCGCCTACGAACGTGTGCTCGATCTTTCCCAAGCCAATCAGGAACAGATTCAATCGGCCCTGGAATCCATCCGCCGTGTTCGACCCACTCTCACTCTCTGGAACAACGAACCCAAGATGATGAAGCCGGTCGTCATCCACATTGGAACAGGACAAAAGTTCGCCGACATCCTGCCAGGCATCATGAGTGACATCAACAAGGAGCTCCGTAACGCGTCTTCAGGACAAATCGAATTTTCTCACAAACTCAACATCGGCAAATCCATCCAGAGCACCACGGCTCCGACACCCGTAGCAATCTGGATGACAGGAACAGATTCGAAACCGGTCTCGACTGATGTGCTGTCCTTCACCACCAACAACCCGGAAACCCTGCACAACGAGATTTTGAAAACCGCCTTCAATCTGATCCGCGGCCAGCTTTCCAAAACCACCTCCTACAATCCGGCACCGGAAATCACAGATGACCCGCATCTTGCGATCAATTCCAATATCACCCGACTGCTCTGGAGTGAATTTGGAAAGAGTATGAATCCGACACCCAAAAAGCAGTAACGCAGCCAAAGGCCAACCATCGTTCTTCATCGTGGATTCCCTCACTCAAGCAACTCTCGGTGCAGCCGTCGGCGAAGCCATACTCGGAAAAAAAATCGGTAACCGTGCCCTTCTATGGGGTGCGTTGTTCGGCACGCTACCCGATCTCGATATCATTTTCAACGGGCTGTTAGATACCGCCCAGGAACTTGCCTTTCACCGTGGACCGAGCCACTCCATTCTCATCATGATTCTCGCCAGCATCCTTCTGGCAAAACCTCTCGCCCGCCTCTGGACACGGGATAAAATTTCCGCCTCCCGAGCAGGAATGTTCGTGTTCCTGGCATGGTCCACCCATGTGCTGATCGACTGCTTCACCACCTACGGCACCTCGGTGCTCTGGCCGTTCTCGGATTACCGCGCCAGTTTTAACAACCTCTTTATCATCGATCCTCTTTATACCCTACCACTGCTTTTCTCGTTAATCTGGCTAGCCTTCTACCGCACCAAGAAAAATCAGGCCAAACGAATCCGCATCTCACGTTATGGCCTCGCGATCAGTTCCGGCTATGTGCTTTTCTCCTTCGGCATGAAAGCGATCGCGTCGCATGCGTTCGATGCCGATCTGAAACGCCGCTCCATCAGCTTCGAACGCCGCTTCGAATCCGCCACCGCTTTCAACACCCTACTCTGGCGATCAGTTGTCCATCGCGGCGACGAACTCTGGGTCGGATACCGCTCCGTTTTCGATCGCCCATCCAAGCCCATCCGCTGGACGGTTTATCCCCGACAAAAACAAGCAGCAGCCCCTTTCGAAAACGAACGTGAAATCCAAACCCTTCAATGGTTCTCCGACGATTACTGGATCGCTCGCCCCCATGCCACCGGCGTCTGGCTCGCCGACCTACGTTTCGGAGAAACCCGCATCCACGATGAAAAACCGAAGATGGTCGATACCCGTTGCGTATTCTCTTGGTCCTTCGAGCCCAAAGCCGAGGGAGATCGGCTCTCCACCACCCGACCCGAAGCCCGCAACGCGAAACAAACCCTCAAGCGCATCGGCCAACGCATTTTGGGAAACACCGAAGCTTGGGAAGCCACCCCGCGCCTCGCCGGGATTCCCGGTTCGCTGCCGGAGTATTTGCGGACGGTGGAGTGAGAGGTCTCATTATTTCTTGAGCCCCAGGCGGCATGCCACCGTCTTTTAGATTGAATGACTGCTATCGACCCTTCTCAATAAACAATCTTCACCGGTGTCCCGAGTTTCACCATCGAGTAGAGGGTTGGAACAAATTCTCTGGGCATACGGATGCAACCGTGGGATGCGGGATCTCCAGGTTGCGGGATGTTTCCGACGTGCATTCCAACGCCATAGTCGGTAAGTCTCATCCAATAAGGCATCGGGGCGGGAACATAGCGCTCGCCGGGTTTGAGAGGAGTCCTGGGCGTGGCGTCATCATTGACCACTTCACCGAGTTCATTTTCGATCCAACCGTATTTGTTCGAGTATTTATCCACCACCATCTCGGTGATGCGATAAGAGCCTGGGCGGGTGCCGCGTCCTTCGATACCGGTCGCCACGTAAGCCCAACCGATTTCACGTCCGCCGCGTTTGATCCGTGCGATCTGGTCACTGAGGTCGATGACAACCGAAACTTGACCCGGGCCGCCATCATCATACCAAGAAAACATGGCGCGCTGGGCTTTCGTTGGTTCGGGTGGAGGACCAAACAAGGAACAAGAGCTCAAGGTCATCAACCCCAAGCTCAATAGACCATTTTGAAACCAAGATCTCAGGAACTCCATACGCCGCAGGGCTTTTGTTACGACTTTGTCAGCTTGTAAAGAGGTTTTCATGCAACTGTAAGTGAAAGTGCCACATGGGCAAGCACTCGGAATCAGCCATCTGCTTGACGCGAATCCCCAATGTTCTCATCATACGATTTAACCACACTGCCTGATTTATCTGGATTTATGGGATTTGGTGAAATACCGAGTCCGCCCATTCCGTTCATTTAACACTCATGCGCGCCGCATTTTCATTCATCCCCCTGCTTGTTTGCCTCACTGCAAGTCCCCTTATCGCCCAAGACGGAGAGCAACTTTACACACTCTATTGTTCTGCCTGTCACGGCACCGATGGAAAAGGAGCGACAGGTGGAGCCTTTCCTCCGCTGGCTGGCAGCCCATGGGTTCACGGCGATCCAAAACGCGCGGCGGCCATCGTCTTGCACGGCTTACACGGCCCCATCGATGTGAACGGAAAATCCTACAATCTCGAGATGCCTCCGCAGGGCGCGGTTCTGTCTGATGATCAGATCGTTGCCATTCTCAACTTCGTGAACACCTCATGGGGCAACAAAGGCGCGAAAGTCCAACGCGATCTCCTTCGTGTCACCCGCGATGAATTCAAATCCCGCACCGAACCATGGACCGCTACCGAACTTCTCAAGCTTTATCCCCTGCCCGTCCAGAAAACCGCTCTGTCGGATCTCACATCCAAGGTTTATAAAGGTCAGTGGAACCAAATTCCCGACTTCGACAAGATTCAGGCGGAAAACGTCGAGGAAGAGCATCACGGCCTCCTTAAGACCTCGGTTTCCGGAATCAACAACCACTTCGGAATTGTCTGGGAGGGAAAATTCAATGCACCCGATGACGCGGAATATCAATTTGTGATCGATGCAGATGATGGTGCGCGCCTCACCATCAACGGCCAAGTCATCGGGGTTGTGAAGAACACCGGTCCAATGAATGGCACTCGTGCCGCTTCCGGAAAAATCAAACTCTCCAGAGGAGCACACCCCATACGTGTCGATTATTTCCAAGCCAACGGACCTCACGACATCAGCCTGCGTTGGCAAAAAGCGGGCGACAAAGAATGGAACTGGCTGAGCGACAAATCCGCTGCTGCCAAGGATGGAGCGCCGAGCATCCCTCTGATTCCCACCGGTGGAAAAACCGTCATTTACCGGAACTTCATCGAAGGCACCACACCACGCGGTATCGGCTTCGGTTTCCCCGGTGGACTCAATCTCGTTTACTCCGCTGACAACCTGGCTCCAGAACTGGTATGGAGAGGAGACTTCATGGATGCAGGTCGCCACTGGACCAACCGTGGACAAGGCAATCAACCTCCCTCCGGCACGGATGTTATCAAACTTACCAACCAACGTTTCCTTCCGGCTGAAGCCCGTTTCAAAGGTTACACGCTCGATTCAGCAGGCAACCCGACATTCACCGTCACAATCGGCAAAGCAACGCTCACAGATGCGTGGAAACCCGATGGATCCGGAGCTCTTGTCCGCACCCTGAAGCTGCAGGGCGGAAGCTCAATTCAAATTCCGCATGCCAATCAGGAAATCACCGGATCCGAATCCACCACACTCACCCCGGGTCAATCAGCGACGGTGACCTACAAGTTGAAATAATCCCCTTTTTCCCAGCCCTACATCATGCGCCCCCTTCTCTTTCTCGCTGTCACGATTGCCTCAGGTTTTTCTCAAAATCAAACCGACTATTATCTACGTGAACCGATTCCGCTTCCAGCGGGTGAAATCATGGAGATCTCCTCGATCGCGCTCATGCCAAATGATCAAGTCGCCGTTGCCACGCGGCGTGGCGATGTCTGGATCTGCACTGGTGCTTATGACGACGACCTCTCCAAGGTCACATGGAAAAAATTTGCCCACGGCTTGCATGAACCGCTCGGCATGTATGAAAAGGACGGCTCGCTCTTTCTCACCCAGCGTCCGGAATTCTCCCGGATCCAAGACACCGACAAAGACGGCACAGCCGATGTTTTCGAAACCATCAACTCCGATTGGGGCATCAACGGCGATTATCACGAATACGCCTTCGGAACTTCTCCCGACAAAAACGGCGATGTCTGGATCACCCTCTGCCTGACCGGATCTTTCCACGCAAAATCCGACTGGCGCGGTTGGGTGCTGCGCATCACTCCGGATGGAAAAATGATTCCCACCTGCTCCGGTGTCCGTTCACCCGGCGGTATCGGTTTCAATGCAGAAGGCGATGTTTTCTACACCGACAACCAAGGTGTCTGGAACGGCTCCTCCTCCCTCAAATGGCTCAAGCCCGGCTCTTTCCAAGGCTGCCCGATCGGCAACAAGTTCCATGCCCTCGCCGACCTTCCCGCTCCACCGGAACCGGAAAACAAATCCCGCGTTCTCGCCGAGCACCTCAAGCACCCAACCTACATTCCTCCCGCCGTCGTTTTCCCCCACGGCAAAGTCGGACAATCCCCCACCGGAATCGAACCCGATCTCTCTAACGGAAAATTCGGCCCATGGAAAAACCAGGTCTACGTCGCTGAACAAACCCACTCCCAGGTTCAGCGTGTCTATCTCGAAAAAATCAACGGCATCTATCAAGGTGCGGTCTTTCACTTGATCGAAGGCTTCGAGGCCGGTTTGATCCCACTCAAACTCGATCAGAAAAAAGGCATCCTTTTCGCCGGTGGTTCCAACCGCGGTTGGGCATCCCGTGGCAACAAACCGTTCAACTTCGAGCGCGTGAAATGGACCGGTAAAACCCCTTTCGAAATCCTCAGCATGGAAGCCACTCCCGATGGTTTCAATCTGACCTTCACCGAACCCGTGGACGAATCCTCCGCCTCCAATCCCGCCTCCTACTCCATGGAAGCATGGACCTATATCCTACAAAAAGATTACGGTTCACCGGAAGTCGATCAGGCGACTCCCGTGATCAAATCCGCCAAGGTATCCTCCGACAAAAAATCCGTCCGTCTCACCATCGAAGGACTCGTCCGTGGTCATGTGCACCATCTCAAATCCACTGGAGTAAAATCCAAATCCGGACAACCGCTCTGGCATAAAGACGCGTATTACACGCTTAACGAGATTCCTGCGAAGTGAACTTCACTCGCTTGGCTCGATCTTTTTGATCGGCACCATCAACGGCGCGACCGGATCTCCCGCTTGGGGAATCCTGAGCATTCTCCGACAAGAGGGGCAAACGATTCCGTGTCCGTCGTGATCCAGAGGGATGCGGAAAACAAAGCGACAATCCGGACACACGAAAGCACCCCAGCGTCTGGCTTGTTCGGATGACTTTTCGTTTTCAGGCACGGCTAGAACTTGGGTGAAACTATGGTGGCTTGGCAAGTCCTAGCACAGAAGAAGACGGTCGTTTTATCAAAACGACCCTACCGTAGGGTTGGTAGGGTCATTTCGATGAAATGACCGTTAGCGACTGGGATCGCCTTATTGAATCTTATCCCTCCAGAAAAATCCGACCCTGTCTGCGCCGCAAGCGAAGCCCGCCAGGCAAATTCACCACCGCTGCGCTATCCACATCCAACAGGGCATCGCATCTCTCCAACAATTCCCTGTCCCACTTCACCACACCACGCTCTTTCAAATACGCAGCGATCAGGGCCCGTCTCAGCACCGACGGAAGATCGCGCAGAACTCCCGTATGCAAACGCCCCTGTGGATCCTGTGCATTCACCTGCAATGTCCCCCATTCCAACAAGCCACGCCACTCGTTATCCGTCTCCACCGCCCGAACCAGGCTCGATGTCACATCGCGTTTGGCAATTTCATTCAACAAGGGAATCGCCTCATTTCGAATCCGGTTACGCACCACATCATTCACCGCGTTGCTGGCATCTTCACGCCACGTGAGTTTCCGGGCCAGCATCCATTCCCTCAACTCGCTCTTGCGAACGCCAAGCAAAGGACGCACCACCGTCATCTCACGCCCGACCATCTTCATGTCCGTCACTTCGCCCATCCCGCGGTAGCCCAGCGATCCCCTCAACAAATTCCACAACACCGTCTCCGCCTGATCGTCCGCGTGATGCGCCAGCAAGACCGTCCTGCAGCGCTGTTCTTTTCCGCAACTTGCAAAAAACGCATGCCTCACGGCCCGACCCGCCGTCTCCAACGAATCGCCGGTCTTTTTCATCACCGCACGCAAATCCGTTTTTTCAACCATCACCTCGTAACCGAGTCGGTTGGCCAGATCTCTAACAAATTTGGCATCCGCGGTCGATTCCCTCCCCCTGAGTCCGTGATCGACGTGGCACACGACGACCTTCCTGAAACCGGCTTCATGGAGCAAGTGCAGCAAAGCGACCGAATCCAAACCGCCGGAAACCCCGACCATGATTTTCTTCTGCCGCGATGCCTGCTCGATCCACGGGAGGTTCATTCTTGTAGGGGGTCACCGTTCACAAACTCCATCCGCTTGCCGCTGATCGGATGCGTGAAAACCAGTTTCCACGCTTCAAGCTCCATCGGTGCATCGCCGACATCCAGGGTTTGTTTATCGCTCATTCGCTTTTCAGGCAGATAACAAGGATCGCCCACCACAGGAAAACCCAGCTCCCAGAGATGCACGCGGATTTGATTGGTCCGACCGCTTCCCAACCTGGCTTCCAAACGCGTCGTTCCATCCGCGCAGCGCTCTTTGACCACAAACTCGGTGCGGGCCTCGAGGCCATCCTCTTCATCCACGCCTCGTCCACCGGGTCCTTCGACCTCTTTGGAAATGGCGAGCTCGCAGACTTTTTCGCTCCACTCGGGATGTCCCTGAACCCGGACCTGATAGATCTTCTCCACCTTGTCATCGAGAAACTGGCGTTGCAGCAAGCGACAGAAATGCCGCGTGCGTGCGAACAATACCAAGCCGCTCGTGTTCGCATCCAGGCGATGCACCGGACGCAGGAATTTCGGTTCGTAAACCTGATTGAGCAAATACTGCAGGGTGTTGCGGTGATACCGACCGCTCGCATGCATCGGCAAGGGCGCGGGTTTTTCCACCAAAACCAAGGCCTCATCATCCCAGAGAATCCGAATCCCGGTCGCCACCTCGGGTTCGACATCAGGAGGGAAAATCTGGAGGATCCTCTCGCCCGCACGAACCATGTGATCCGCTCCGCGGACTTTTCCGCCATAACTCACAAACCGACCCTCGGCACAGCGCTGCTGCCATTCCTCACGCGAAACCTGCGGGAATTGCTCCACCAGCAGATCTAACAACGTCCACTTTTCATACTTCGCCGCCACATTCACCGGCCTGCGGTTTTCCTGAGGAACCGAACCCGGCAAGACCCGGCATACCTCATCGAGTCTCGCCTGAGCCTCGGCAATCCGCTCCGCCATTTTTTCCGGTTCGGATTTGAAACAATGCGGGCAACTGACGCTCTCCACATAACGCACATCCTCCTGATCTTCCGCTGTCAGCGGAGCCTGGCAGACAAAACACATCGCGGAATCCGTCTCCTGCAGCGCCGGATCCACTCCCACGCGCTGATCGAACACGAAGCACTCGCCGTTGTAGTGATCTCCCCCGCATTCCTCGAAATATTTCAGAATCCCACCCTCAAGCTGGTAGATGTGCTTGAAACCCTCCATCTCCATGAACGGACCCGCTTTTTCACAGCGAATCCCCCCCGTGCAAAACATCACGATGGTCTCATCCTTCATTTCCTCGGGTAATTCTCTGACCGCTTTGGGAAACTCACGGAAGGTATGAATATCGGGAACAATGGCTCCTTCAAACGTGCCGAGCTTCACCTCGTAATCGTTGCGCGTATCGAGCAAGGTGATTTTCCGTCCCTCATCCAGCCACTTTTTCAGTTCCTTAGCAGGAAGTTTGGGGGATGTCCTTTTCCCCGGCTCAACGCCTTCAACACCGAACGAGATGATCTCCTTTTTGATCCGAACCAACATCCGTCGGAACGGCTGGTCGTCGCTGACACTGACCTTGCCCTCGAAATCCTCCAATCCCGGAATCTGTCGCAGCCGGGCCATCAGACGATTGATCCCCTCCTCCGCACCGGCCACAAACAGATTGATCCCCTCAACACTCAACAGAATCGTCCCCTTCAGGCCCGCATCCTTACACAGCGCCAACAACTCCTCCCGCAACTCTTTCAAGCCCGTCAAAACGACAAACCGATATGCCGCCAAATTTGTTACCTTTGCTCCAGTCATGCTCACCCCAGAAATTTGCCAACCGTGGCGGCGGTTTGCAACCGCCATGCCAAAAAAATCCATTTTTGAGGGGCTTTTGGTGGGAAAAGACAAGGCGGCTTTTCCTCAACTCTAGCGACAAATGCTATTTGGTGATGACGAAGAGCTATTCATCTTCAGGATGGTAAGGTGAAATAAATGGCTCTGGAAAAAGCCCGCGCGATCTAGCGTGACTCAAAGTGCGCTCACAAGGTACTGAAGCCCCTAAATACATGTAAAAGTCCCATCCGAAATGAATGAAGAAGGCGTCGCCCTCGATCCTACACCAATACTCCTCTCGGAGCATCGCTCTGCATAATATGGGCAACTCGTCTGCCGAAATCAAACTCCCTTCGCTCGGCGCTCCCTTCATTTTGTGATCCTCAACGCCAATGGCAAAAATATCCGGTAGCCCCGCTTCGCGGTGAAAGTCGATCGCCGTAGCGATGTATGCTGATTCCACACGTAAATACTCATCCTCTGTTAGTAGGACGCCCCCAAAACTCTCTCCAATCTGAGAATACAGATACCAATCATCAGCGATATAGTGACCGCCAGAATCACGATTCGCGGCGTTAAACTTCGTGATGCGATATTGGTGAGTTGCAGGCATCGGTTTCTAGCGAAACGTAGAAGTCCTCTCACACTTGCGTAAGGGCGAGGAATCGACTGTGGGTTAAATAGTGAAAGGCCATGACGGTTGAACTCGCGGCGGGATATGTGATGAGGACGACGTCTTGTTCTGCATTCATTTGGTGTCGCTAGTCCCGGTTATCTTCAAAAACGCCTCTTCGGCCTCTTTCAGTTTCTCCGCGATCCTGTCGGTCTCATGCCGCCGAATATCGCCCATGTCCACTCTGAGGTAATCGCAGACGTCCACCTCGAATCGCTCTGTATGGAGCCGCGCTATCTGAATGCGAGTGTCGTGGTATCCAGACGCGTTCAATATGCTTCGGATGTTACTCGGTGAATAGTCGCAGTCGAACCCCAGTATCACCCTCTTGAGAAAGCCGTTGGGCATACTCATGAAGCCATTGTATCGCTTGTCACCGCAGTGCATCGCAATGAGCCGATACTCCTCCTCGTAGGCCCACGAATCAGACTTTGTTGCCAACAGCTCATCGGAGAAAATATCCCCGGACCCATTCCCGCCGCCAATATTCTGCAGATCGTTGAATGAGACGCTGGGCCTCTTCTTCCCATACTTCACCTTGGTGAATGCTCCTTCCGGCAACACGCTTGGATCGAACACGAGGCACATTCCTCGATAATTGTCAGCGTAGTGCGCCCACATGGTCGGCTCGTTGCACCTGGCGCTGAAAGAAATCACCCCGACCATATTCCCCGTGATCTCGCGAAGGTGAAGTGAGAGCGCTAGATAGTTCACATCTTCACCTGCTTCTTCCGGCAAATCGGTAATCCCAAAGAGCATATCGTAGGGATCGTTCAGTGCCGAAATCTTAGAATACCTGAGAGATCTATTCAGTAGCGTCTTTATGCCGCCTTCTGACGACAAGAACCGATATAGCTCTTTTGGCATTATCTTAAAGAACAGTTAAATTGAGCCTTACGCGGTATTTGTCCTGCAAATGCCGCACGGATAGCCTTAGCTCCGAGTAACTTTTTCATTGGATGATTTTTAACTCATCACAAGGAGTCTGGGCAAGACTGATTATGGCCAAGCGGTTGTGAAGCAATTGTTTCGCCCCTCTTGCAAGGCGGGTTGCAAATTGCCGACATCTTTGGAGGAAATGAGGTCGGCCATCTCCGCTCAGCTTCGATTCGCGGTCACGGGAGGAAATTCTCTTCTCTTGTGTCCTGTGTCTCCCCGTCATGTGTCTTCTCCAACTTGAGATTTGAAATTTGAATTTTGAAACTTAAGCTCTGCGCATGTTACTCCAACAACTTGTCCAAATCCCATCGGTGAATCCCGATCACGCCGCTGCCGATCAGGAGGATCAGGCCGGAGAGAAGCGGATCGCGGATTTCCTCAAAGCCTGGCTGGAGGAGATCGGGGCTGAGGTGACTTTGGAGGAAATCGAGCCGGGT
The DNA here is from genome assembly GCA_965650415.1 of uncultured Prosthecobacter sp. Classification (GTDB taxonomy): domain Bacteria; phylum Verrucomicrobiota; class Verrucomicrobiia; order Verrucomicrobiales; family Akkermansiaceae; genus Luteolibacter. The sequence goes on from CBFGOP010000009.1 coordinate 38,554, forward strand.
CGACCCAACCTCATCGCCCGTTTCGCGCCGCTCGACGGACGTCCACGCATCCTTTTGGGGCCCCACATGGACACGGTTGGAACCACCAACATGACCATCGAACCCTATTCGGGTGAAATCCGTGATGGAAAACTTTGGGGACGCGGCGCCAGTGACACCAAAGGCCCGATGGCGGCGATGTTGATGGGATTGAAAAACAACCAAGCCATTCTGAAAGATCTGCCGGTCGCCGTGGATTTCGTGGCTTTCATGGGTGAGGAAGCATCGCAATACGGCTCCAAGCATTTCGCCAAACACCACGCATCGGAATACGAATTCGCCATCGTCGGCGAACCCACGGATCTTCAAGTGGTTCACATCACCAAAGGCTCGCTCTGGGCACATTTGAGCGCGACCGGTGTTTCCGCCCATTCATCGCAACCGGAAAAAGGCGACAACGCGATTCTGAAACTCTCCCGTGCCTTGCTCGCGCTTCAGGAAACCCTCGCACCGCGCCTCGCCTCATTCCGCGACGACATCCTCGGCCCTTCCACGATGAACGTTGGTATGATCGCAGGCGGACTTGCGCCCAACATCGTTCCGAATCTCGCCACAGCCCAAATCGATATCCGTCAGACTCCCTGCCTCTACAGCGCGGGCGGTGCGCTTCAACTCCTCCGCGAAACCATCGCCGATCTGCATCTGCCGTTGGAAATCGTTTACTCGCACGAAAACCCGCCGATGGAGACCGATACGGAAAATCCTTACATCCAAAAACTCCTCTCCACTTCCTCCAAAACCCAGCTCGCCGGCGCCCCGTGGTTTTCCGATGCAGCCCACCTCTCCGCCGTGGGCCTTCCCTCCATCTGCATCGGCCCCGGCTCCATCGCCCAAGCCCACACCAAAGACGAATTCATCGATTTGGAAGATTTGTTAGAAGGAGAGAAGTTTTTCACGGAGTTCATCAGATCGCTGAAGTAGGATCACGTTTCAGGAGTGGCTCCCTCCGGGAGCCATAGATCGCAACGGCGGCTTACTAGCCGCCCTTCATGGCGGCTGGAAGCCGCCACTCCCTAAACTCCCTGCCAGCCGAGTTTCTGACGAAGAGCCTCGTAAAACGAGGTCCCTTCCAAACGCAGCAGGTGGAACGATCTGGATGATTTTTTCACAACGACCCGATCCCCCGCATCGATACGAGTCGTATCCCGACCATCCACAGTAAAAATCATCGCTCCATCGTCTTCCTGCTCGGGCGTGATTTCGATTTCCACATCATCGGACAAGACCAGCGCACGCTGGCTGAGGCTGTGAGGACAAATCGGTGTGATTGCGATCACCGAGGCTTGCGGTGTGATCAACGGGCCACCTGCGGAAAGTGAATACGCGGTTGAACCCGTCGGAGTCGTGATGATCAATCCATCCGCGCGATAACGGTTCAGCCACTCTCCATCGACCTTGGCGATCAAAGTCACGAGTCGACCCGTCTCTCCACGTGCAATAGTGACTTCATTCAGCCCATGATATTTCTCTACCTCACCGGATTTGCGGATCACCCGAGCATCTAACAACATTCTGACGCTGGTGCGGTAGGTTTGATTGGCGACAGCCTCGGCAAAGGTATCGATTTCTCCGTCGGTGCAGGTGGTCAAAAATCCGAGCGTTCCGACATTGATTCCGGCGACAGGTTTTTCAAATTTACCCAACCTCGCCACCGCATGCATCATGGTGCCATCACCACCGAGGACGGCGACCAAATCCACGTGTTCGGAAAACCGATCCGCACGGATCCCGGAAACCTCTCCCGCAAGTTGGGCAGTTTCATCATCGAGAAGACACTCACAGCCTCTGGCCACGAGTGCCTTGCGTAATGCCTGCAAGGTTTTCAAACCTTGGGTTTTTTTCGGGTTAAGCAGTAATCCGACTTTCACGATGAGTTAATTTGGGATGAATTGAAGCGACTGACAAGAAAGATAGAAATGAAAAATCCGCAGTCCCTTGTTGTGGGAGCTGCGGATTTTCAGATTTGAATCAGGTCACTTACTTGGCAGCAGCCACCACGTGGTCGGCGGTCATACCGAGTTCCTTCATGACGACATCGCCAGGAGCACTGATGCCGAAACGGTCGATTCCGAGGGCTTTGCCTTCGGTGCCGACGTATTTCCACCAGATGTCGGTGACACCGGCTTCGATTGATACGCGTTTGGTGCAGGCTTTCGGAAGAACGCTCTCCTTGTATTCGGCGGATTGTCTTTCGAAACGCTCGACGCATGGCATGGAAACCACACGAACGCCTTCACCAAGTTGCTTTGCGGCTTCGATGCAATGCTGGAGTTCGGAACCTGTGCCGATGAGGATGGTTTTCAATGCGCCGGTTTCTTTCAGAGCAACATAACCACCGCGCAACACGCCATCGCGGCGCTCCTGCACGGAGAGGTGATTCA
>CBFGOP010000010.1:0-39417 GCA_965650415.1 uncultured Prosthecobacter sp.
GTGACCGGAAAAGTCGCGAAGCGTCTGGAAGGTGCGGACAATGATAAAATGCAGACCGGCACCATCGAAGTGGTCGCCAGCGATTTGAAAATCGTCAACAAGGCGGACGTTCTTCCGTTCCAGTTGGATAAGGAACTCTCCAACGAGGACATCCGGATGAAATACCGCTATCTCGATCTGCGCCGTCCGCGCATGAGCAAGAACATCCGCCAACGCAGCAAGATCACCTCGGCGGCGCGTCGTTTCCTGGATGACTGCGGCTTCTATGAAATCGAAACACCCATCCTCTCCAACCCGACTCCCGAAGGTGCTCGTGATTTCCTCGTCCCATCGCGTTTGAACCCCGGAAAATTCTACGCATTGCCGCAGGCACCGCAGCAATACAAGCAGCTGCTCATGGTTGCAGGAGTGGAAAAATATTTCCAGATCGCACGTTGTTTCCGCGATGAGGATTTGCGTGCGGATCGTCAGCCGGAGTTTACCCAGATCGATATGGAGATGAGCTTTGTCGGTCAGGAGGATATCATCCGCACCGTGCAAGGCTTGCTGGGTGCGATGTTCAAGGCCGGACTTGATATTGATCTCCCGAAAGAATTTCCGCGCATGACGTATCGCGATGCGATGGACATCTACGGCTCCGACAAACCGGACACCCGCTTCGACATGAAAATCACGGATCTCGCGGATGTATTCGCGGCGACCGAGTTCAAAATTTTCCGTGGCGTCCTCGATGGCAGCGGAGTAGTCCGCGCGATCAATGCGAAAGGCTTCGCCGGTATCACCACGGGTCAGATGAACCGTCTGAACGAGATCGCGGTGCAAGCCGGTCTTCCCGTGAAAAACCTCGCGTTCATCAAATTGGAAAACGGCGAATACAAGAGCCCGTTGTGGAAGATTTTCTCCGATGCAGAGAAAGCCGCGGTCACCGCGAAAATGAATCTGGAAGAAGGCGATATCGTCTTCTTTGCCGCCGGTTCGCGCGAGAGCGTGAGCACGATCCTCGGTCGCGTCCGTAGCGAATGCGCGGTGATGATGGAACTCCTGAAAGACAGCACGGCGTTCAATTTCCTCTGGGTGGTTGATTTCCCGCTGCTGGCGCATGACGAAGAATCCGGTCATTGGGTTGCTGTTCACCACCCGTTCACGCGTCCGCATCCGGATGATATCGAATTGTTAGAAAAAGGCGATTATGCCAACGTCCGCGCCGTTGCCTACGATGTGGTGCTGAACGGCTATGAGCTCGGTGGTGGATCGATCCGGATTCATGAAAAAGAACTTCAAGCCAAGATGTTCGAGGTTCTCGGTGTGACTCCGGAAGAACAACAAATCAAGTTCGCCCACATTCTCGATGCGTTCCGCTTTGGCGCACCTCCACACGGTGGCTTGGCCTTGGGCTTGGATCGGATCGCGATGCTGGTTTCCGGTGAGGACAGCATTCGTGAAGTCATTGCTTTCCCGAAAAACAACAAGGGAGCGGATCTCATGGCCCAGAGCCCTTGTGAAATCGGAATGAAGGAGCTGCGCGAAGTTTACGTTCAGAGCACCTACAAGAAAAAAACCGAGGAGCCTGCGAAGTAATTCGCCTGTCCGGGGGGATTTTTTCCCAAGAAGAAATCATGCTGAGGCGTTAGCTGATCAAGTGGGTGATGATACCCGCCTGAACAGAAACCCATCATCATGAGCTTACACGTCAGACTGAGTGCGGAAGCACAGGCGAAACTCGAACGCGACAAAAGGAATTCAACGCTTTTATCGATAGTTTCCGCAGCGATCACCCTAATAGTCATTTTTTGTCTGCTTGGTTTTTGGCTGTTGCCGAAAATCGAAGACGTTGGTCCCGAAATCGTTGTGATAAGTTCACCCGAGAAAGAAACTCCACCAGATCCCTACCCTGATCGTCCGACTCCGACCCGCCAGAATCCCTCACCGCCTGCGAATCCGTTGAGCCGGGTCATTGTTTCCCATGCGGTTTCGCATGTTTCATTGCCGACGATTGATACGGAAAAATTCAACGATACGGTTGGACTGGCGATCGATACCGATTTCGGTAGTGACTTCAATATCGGCGATGGATTCGACATCGGCACATTCAAGGAGGTGACCTTGCAGACGATGTCGAAACGCTGCAGTCAGACAGATCGGATGAACCGTCTTCGGGAAATGGGCGGAAGGGAAGAGGCTGAGGTCGCTGTGGAGAAGGGTTTGGAATGGCTTAAAGCGACCCAGAAAAGCGATGGTTCGTGGTCGAACAAACATGTCGCCGCCATGACCGGTTTCGGAGTGCTTGCGTATTTGGGAAGGTGCGAGACACCGGCATCGCAGAAGTATGGTGATTCATCCACCCTTGCGATTGCCTACTTGGTCGATTTGGGAATGAGGCAGAGTGGCAAGCTCTCGAACAACCTCAGCGACAAACATTGGCCGTATGAACATGCGATCGCGACCTATGCCCTTTGCGAAGCGATGACCTTCAGCACGCAATTCAACTACACCATTCCGAATCTGTCGGAAGTGACGAAAAAAGCCGTGGATGTGATCATTGAAAACCAACACGAGAAGAGCGGTGGCTGGGATTATGCTTACGACAAGACTGGTGGAAGGGGCGGAGATTTGTCTATCGCCGCATGGCACATTCAAGCGTTGAAAGCGGCATCGCATACCGAAATTCCATTCAACAAATTGAAAAGCGCGCAGAAGAAAGCGATGGACTATGTCAAATCCATGCAGGGGGATAACGGCGGATTCGGTTATACCAAAGCGCATTCGGGAAATGGCTACGCCAAGCTGACGGGCGCGGGTGTGCTTTGTTTGCAGATGTCGGAAAAGGGAAACGACTCTGCAATCCGAAAAGGCGTGAACCATATCCTGGAATTTTCCAAATTCGATTACAGCGGAAAGGATTCCAACCTTTACGCGCATTATTACGAATCCCAAGCCATGATGGCGCGGGGAGGTTCGGACTGGAAAAAATACAACGAGATGTTTCGGGATCAGTTGATCAACTCGCAAAATCCCGACGGAAGCTGGAAAGCTCCCGGTTCGGGCGGTCATTATACCGATCTTCATTACCGAAATTGCCTCAACATCCTGATGCTCGAGGTTTATTACCGTTTCCTCCCTGCAACGGGTGCATTGTGAATTTTTCCCGTTGCCATTGTCCGTTGGGGCGGGTAAACCGCTGGCGCACTTCGTCATGCGATGTGAGGCCGGTATAGCTCAGTTGGTAGAGCAGCTGATTTGTAATCAATTGATCACGGCTTTAAATCCCTTATTCTATAAGGGATTATTTTTTGGAGTAGCAAAAATGGGTAGCAAATCGGGCCTTTTGGGTGGGCAGATTGGGGGTGTTTTGTGAATCCGATCCATGAAAAATTGCGGAAATTGCTGGCTCTTGCGAGCCAAGGTGTCGGGGGTGAGCGGGATAATGCGCAAGCGATGCTTGAGGCTTTAATGCGGAAGCATGGGATCAGTGTCGATGATCTGGCTGGGGAATCTCGCACCTTGGAGCGGTTCAAATATGGCCGGTCATTCTTGGAGAAAAAATTACTTCATCAGGTGATTGGTTCCGTGGTTTTAAATCCCTCATTCTATACCGACAAGAGGAAGGGCAAGGGTGGTTATGTGTGGGTCGAGGTCACGAAGTCTGAACGGCTGGAGATTGAGCTCAGATACGCGGCTTATGCTGCGGCTATGAAAAAGGAAATGGAGATTTTTTATTCGGCCTTCATTCATAGGAATCAAATTTTTCACTCTGATTCAAAGGCTTCGGAAGAGTCCAGTTTGAGCCATCAAGAATTGATGAAAATCGCATTGGCGATGCAGGGGATGGAGAAGGTCAAGATCCGTAGAACTCTTACAAATTCATGAAAAAGGAAATTATCAAGAGGTTGCTGTGGGTTGTTTTTCCCATGCGAGAAATGATTGTTTTCCCTCTGCTTTGTCTGTGGGTAAAAGGTTTGAGGCGGGGTTGGATGGTTCCTCGTAGTAGCCTGTATCGGCTTTTGCGGGATCTGAATGGGTGGTTTTTGGGGGTGATTGATTTGGATTACTTCGATTACGGGTTCTGGAAATTCACGGGAAGATCTCGGGCTATGGGAGACTTCAAACATTTGGTGATCGCTGGGGCATCCCGGCGTAGATCCTTTGATTGGTTGCCTGAATGTTCACCCGGTATCTGGCGGAGGGCTTGGCTGGGCGCTATGTTGCTTGTCATGCGCGATAGGAGAGATATCCGATGGATGTTGGCCTCGCGCAAGCCAGGGCGTTTTAAGGAGGTTCTGGGCTGTGTTGTGGATTCGATTGGTTCGGGGGAGGTTGGTGGCTTGCTACATCGCGGTTTGATGTGGTGGCTGGGTTTGTGCGGTTCAAGGGTAGGTCCGCATGGCAAAGGTTCCGGGAAGCCAGAAAATGTGATGCTTGGCTTGATTGCGAGCACGCAAGATGAGTTGGACTCTGGGCTGCATTCATTGCTGGAATGCGGTGCCGGTGGATATTGGCTGCACCTGGTCGATATCAAAGATCCGATGAATCTCCGTTTGGTCGGTCAAGCTGAGGGGCTTGAAATCGATGCACTTTCAGAGGGGCGGATCTCGACGGTTTTGTTTTCCGGATGTTGTGATTCTGGCGCGTTGAAATCTTTGATAGATCAATGCAATTCTGCGGGCATTGCGTTTGCTATGCTGGATCTCGATACTGTATATGTTTTCTGATCATGTGTAGTGAAACGGATAATCGGGTCTTGCGCTACCTGTCTACCGGTCCCAAGCGGACGGCGGCAGTTGGTCGAGAGTGTTTTGCTCAAGAGCCGGGTCGGCGGAAAAATACCGTGCTGGTGGCCGCATCTCATTTGAGAAAGATGGAAGCGAGGGGTTTGGTGGTTTGCTCGGATCGGGAGAGCAAATCGGGTTTGCTGTGGAGGGTGGCCGATGATGCAGAAAAGCAAGGCCAAGGGCTTTTGTTCTGAATGTTAAGTAAAAATTAACAAATTCTTGCCGAGATGGCTATTTTAGTGGAGGTTTTTTGCTATGGCAGCGATTGCATTGTCTCAATTCCACGAAGAATTACGGGTGTTGCTCGGTGATTCCGGAGATCCTGTTTCAGGATACGATTACACGGTGGATCAACTGAATGCTTTTTTGAGGACTGCTGCCAGGCAGATGAAGTGCATGGAAATCAATCCTCAAGATCCAACGCAATTATTGGAAGCTCCGGCGAATGCTGATACTTGGGCTTATTTGGTTGCTCGGGCTGCGTATATGAAGGTAGGGGGCAGCACTCCGGAAAACTGGAGGACTCGGGCGGTAAGCCATACGGTTGATGCGGCTGCAAGGCGCGATACGATTGTTTTCTTGGAGACTCTTTTGAGCGAATTGGATTCCGGAGGAAATGTCTGTGGTGCGGCTGGAGCTACTGAGCGAACGGGACTTTTTGCGGGTGCATCCGATTGGGTCACGTATGTGATATCGGCGAGGCCATGGGCAGATCCCGATGAATTATACAGATCAGGTTACTGGAATTACAACTGTCAGCTATGAGTTCTTTGATACAGGCATGGACGATTCATGATGCGGATCTTGCGCTTTATCCGGCGTGGAAAGATGGTATGCCATTTCGTGGTCCAGGATCTGAAGGTGATGGCAGGCGCAGGCCCGAGCCCTTGCTTTATTGTAAAGCGGATCTGAGCATAACGGAAAGCTGGCAAAAGAGTGCACCGAGAGGAATGGATTGGAGGGGGAATTCCGAGGGAATGATGAAGAGTTATGATATCTCGGTTCGGTTTCCGGATGGAGCGGTAGCGGATGCTTATGGTCGGGTGGTTTCCAGATTGGATAGCGGTGGAATGTATATTCTAGTTGTTAGATATTCGAATGGTGAGACGTGGGCGGTGCAGAGATTTTTTTATGTGACGCCTGAGAGTGATGGTGTTGCTGAGGCGGGTCAGGTTTTGATCAGACCGATGACGTTCCGTGCGGGCTGGATGCAAGAGGATATCGGGAGTGGAGTTCTGCCTGATATGGAGCCAAGGGTTTATGGTGAGGTTCACTGGATTTGCGGACCTGTTTGTGTTCCAGCTTTGAGGTATGATCCAATGACGGAAGTATGGACAAGCCGGGACGAAAACAATACTGGAGACGGTAGCCGCTATGTAAACATTTCTCCTGTGAGTGATACGGAAGGATCTGATATCTTCATATCGTATTATTTGCCGAGGGTTGTGGAGTTCACTCCTGAAGATGGTTTGCTGAGACGAATGAATGTGGTGTGGGAAAACCGCATCGCTTTATCAGTCGGAAGATGGGACAGTGAGCTTTGGCATGGCTTAACTTTTACGGACGATCATTCGTTGCAAGAGGGCAGGTTTGTTGAGCCCGTGGAGATGCTAACTCAGAGTCGTATGCTGGATGAACCGATCGTGGTTTTCCGTTATCTTGGAAGGGTTTATGCGGTTCTTGGGCATGGTGTTCTTGCTGTGCCTGGATTGCTGACAAGCACAAGGCCAGCAACTCATGATCCTGCATTTCGAATTTGTCCAACCGGTGGTGTCAATCCCGTGACTGGTGAGTCAGGATTGACCCTTTTGCCTGATGGGGCGTGGTTAGATGGCTCAGTATTTGCATAGAAATCATTGATACAACCATGGCAAGAATACAGCAAAGCACCAGCGGAAGATCGAGGGCCAAAGCAAAAAGCATTTTTGGTGATGAGATTCCCACAAGGCAGCAGGCGAAAGAGGCGATCAATGGATTTTTCAGCAAGAGGCAGATGAAAACCGTCGGTTTCAATTCTTATCCGAATCAGAATTTTAAAAGGAAAAAGCCATAAAAATATGAGAGCTGATACCAATGCGATCGAGTATTATCCGAATGGAGAGGATGAACCCGGCTGGAAGATTGATCACTGGGATGAATTGTCTCAGGTTTTTGATTTGAAAGAGCATGACCTGATCGACTGGCATTTATGTTTGGCGGGTCAGGGCAGGCCGTGGAATGTGATTCGAAAGATTCATGGTGTGAATGCCTTGTTTGGTTCGAACATGGATATTGAGCTTTTCGAAAGCTGGGATTGGAAAAGGCTTGCGTCAAAAGAAGGGGTTTCCGAAAAAGTTTTGAGGAACGATTTGGAAGCTGCGGTTACTCATTGGAAAAAAGTCAGAAACAGTTTGGGTTTGCGCCGAACCATTGAAACGGCGGCGGCAAGTGGTGTGGGTATTGCGGGAATTGACAGCGATGGTTTGCCTGAATTCAGGCCAATGGAGGAGATGGATGAGGAGCGTGTGAAGCGTTGTTTGCAGGCATTCCGGATGGATAACATCACCGGTGAAGCCGACCGCTTGTTTGCAGCGAGGCGTGCGCTTGAGCTGAGAAAGTATTTGGATGAGAGAAGCACTCGGGAGCAAGCGAGGCAGATGATCTACATGGAGATTTCGCTTGGCATGTATGAGGATGGGATGATGGCAATGAAGTCCCGTATGGCGAAGCTCAGGGATATTGAGAGTCCGAGTAAAGATCAGGCTGAAGAGGTGGCGCAGTTGTTGAAGGATATCAAAGCCGCCGAGGTAGCACAGACATCCCTTGCTGAGAGTCATCGAAAAGTTGCTCTTGAACTTGGTGAGGATGAACAAGATGAGGCGCATAACAAAAGGGCAGCTCTTGGAACGGCTTCTTTTTGGGCGGAGGCTTGTCGTGAGTGGCACAGGGACGGCACGAAAAAGCTGGTCGATGGAGTCTTCACGGCGGATGAGTTGGTTTGGCTGACAACCGGGTTGAGTTTCCGTGATCCCCAATATCGGCCAGATATTGTGGTGAGATTGAAAGATGCGATGTTGCCGGAAAATTTGTGGGCAAGTGATTACGAGCCAAGGAATGTTGAGAGGGAGGCGGCAAGGCGATTGCATGCGATCGTCAAAGCGATGGGCGGTGACGATGAACCGGTGGAGATTGAGAGCATTGATAAAAAACTGGAATCCGATGATGATGTTGATCCAGGGCTTTTTCGTGATGATTTAGATCAGTTAAACGCTGGTCCAGTGCAGCTAACGGCTTTGCCGGTGATTCAGGAATCTACTTCCGAATGTATGGCTGGAGGTTGATCAATTTTAAAAAAGGAAGGATGCTATGACAGGACTGGGAAACAGAATGAGGCAGAAAGTGAAGCGGATGATCAACTCCGGCGGAATGAGTTCCGTTGATGTGATCTTGCGCTGGCGGCAAGCCAGTGGCACGGCGGTTGGGTTTAATCCGAATGTGGAAGGATCTGAGGGTGAAGATTATCAGATCATAGAAATGTCTTCTGATCCGCCGGTAAAGGCGCTTTACCATGCTGTTACGGTTGGACAAACGGCGTATCAGCGGAATGTGGAGATCCGGAAGGGTGATGTGATTTTGGGTTTTCCTTATGACGTTGATTTGAGCGGTAAAAAGGATCTGAGATTTGAGATCAACGGCGTGACTTATGTTCAAAGAGATGGTGGGGCCGGGATATGTGAGACTTGGGATGCGATTGTTGAGGGGGTTACTGTGATCAATGAGATTTTGGTCAGGCCGGTGGGAGGGGTTCCGGGGTAAAAGCTGAAACGCTGAAAAGCCGAAATGGGAAGAAAAGATTTCAAACTTGAGGTTTGAAATTTGAAAGTTAGCTTGGGGGTATGGGTGATTTCCGAGAGCTTGAGAATTTGATTTCGAAAGTCGGGAAGACTGAGGCGAATTTAAGGGATAACACGGCCAAGCATTTTGCCTTGGTCCAGGACTATGAGGCGGCGGCGAGGCGTTTGGCTGGGCAGGTTCTGCGTGCGCTCAAGCCAAAAGAAAAAAGCGATGCGGATTGGCAGCTTCGCGTGAGTTCCTTGCTAAAAGGGGTCTCTGCTGATATCATGGAAAACGGAATCTTTTTGACTTTGATTCCGCCAGAATCGAGAAAGCCAGGTAAGCGGAATGTGACAGATCCTGATTTGATGGAATGGATTGAAGCGGGTCTTAGAGGTGAAGGTGGTGAGGCAAAGGTCATCACCTCAGCGGATAGAGATTTGATATCCGAGCACGGCATGCAAAAGGGCAAGCGTATCATTGCGATGAAAGTCAGCCGTGCGTTTTACAGCACAAGGCCGAAAGCAAACTATGAAAGGATGCGAAGAGCGATCGGTGGATACTTGGATGGAAACTCTGAAGAGGGAGGGCAGGCCGATCAAATACTTGAGGCTGTATTGGTAGCCTGGGATTCTTATTTCAAGGCAAGGTATCAGTCTGATATGGAAAGCCTGCTTCGCTTTTGAAAACCATTACTTCAGGTTTTTGTCCATAAGCATTTGACCGATTTCAAGATCCACCTTTCTGAGGTTATCCCTTGCTTTTATCAAGGTCTCGCGAGTGGGTTTGTCTTTTGCTTTATCACGGATGGCATCTGCAATCAGATTCAGAGCAGTGTTGGCTTTGTCCCATATTTCGATCATTTTTTTAAAGCGGTCTTGGGATTTCTCTGCGGGTTTTGCAAGTGAACAGGACGAGACGGGAGATCCAGCCGTTGGCTTGGGGTAGGATGGTTGGGCCGTCTTTGTGAGTGATGTCGAGAATGCCAATTTGTTGAAGGGCGGATGTTTCGTGAGAAGAGATCAACCAAGCGAAAGAGTCTGCGGTTTTTCTCAGAAGATATTTCGATTTGCTTTCTTGGTTTGCGGTGGTTGCAAGGCTGGCTGGCACTTTGATGATTGCGCTTACGCTCCAAAAAATATCAAAGCCGCGATTGCTTGGGCTGTAATCCTTTCGCTGTGTTTTATCCTCCATGAATGACAGGTGGATGAAGGGTTTGTCGGGTAACTCAGGAAGTTGGGCTTCTTGGGTATCGATGATAGCGATGGGGAATGTGATGGAAGTTTCCGCGCCAACTGCGTCGTAGGTTTGGAAAGCAATGCCTGTAAAGTATTGTTCGAGCCATACCTGGAAGGCGGATTGAATGAATCTTTCCGTCTCCAAGTTTTTGTTAATTCCTGGTGGGAGAGTGATGGGATTTCTTGCGGTTGGCATTTGCGATGAATTTACGACTTGCGCAGATATGTTCAATACTTAATAACAATCAGCATGCAAGACGCTTTACCGACCGATACCCAAACAGCGAATGATTCCGCGCCTTCAGTGATGGAGAAGCCAGCCAATCCTTTTAATGCTTTGATGGCCTTGAGTCATGCAGTGAAGAAAGTTGGAATCGCTAAGCCGGAGGATGTCCAAAGCATCAAAAAGGTTTGGGATGAAAGCCAAATGGCTATCCATGAAGATTTGAGAGACCCGGCGAGGGTTCAAGTTGTTTTGAAAGAAGGTGCGGTGCCCATGGAATTTACGATCAGAGGCTTGACGCTTGATGAGAAGCACAAGGCGGAGCAGATCGTTGAGGGTGTGACTCCTCCAAAGAAGACGCGCATCGAGACAAAGCCAGGGCTTCCTGCCCAAACCGTGGATGATGGCTATGATGAAGAGTCTCCCATCTATCGAAAAAATTTGGCGGAAGCCAATAAGAACCGCTTGCTTTTCATTACTTTAAAAGGAGTTGTGGGCCTCGAAGAGTCAACGACTGGGCAGACCATTGAAGAAAAAATGGTAGAAGTTTCCAAAATGAACTCCAAAATTGTGGAGTTTTTGGCGAGTGAGATTTGGTATTTTTCTTATTCAGGCCAAGATTTTGAGAATTTTTTTTTCAACAAAGGCTGAAGAAATATCCCCAGCTCAAGCGATACATTGATCGCAAGAATGATGAGGATGAGATGGCGATTCTTGCTAAGTTGCCACAAGAAGATGCGTGGTTCAGGGAGGAATCTGTGAAGCATTTCTATGGATTCACGGATCAAATCTGGGCTGGTCTTGATGATTATGAGCGGGCGAGGAAGCGGATTTTTTATCGTGAGCACAATTTGCGTAAAAGCCTGTCGGAGTGGGCTACACGAACTCATTACGACAATAAGAAAAAGTAAATTCTGAAAAGCTGAAATGCTGAAAAGCTAAAAGGATTACGGGGGTTCTGGCTTGACGTAATGTTAATAAGGAATGAGCAATGAAAGGCGTATGAGTGACCGTAGCATAGCTTTGACGATGAATACCCGCTATGTGGGTAATGTAAAAGAGGCTTTGCAGAAGGATTTGCGGACACTCAAGGCGGCTCAGAGATTATTGTCGCGTGATCCGCTTACGATTCCGATCAAGTTGGATTTGCAGGGTGCGAAAAATGAGGCGGCCAAAGTGCGGGATGTGATTTTCGGGGAGCTTGGGAAGGGTAAGATGTCCGGGATTCTTGGAGCTGACGGCAAGGCTGCTGTTTCGAATCTGGATGGCATCAGATCCAGCGCATCAGAGCTTGGAAGGGTTTTGACCACAAGTTTGGATGCTTCCGGCAATGCGGCGAAGCGTTATTTGCAGACGGTTGAGCAAGTCGGCAAAGGGGTTGAGAGGATTACCAAGCGCGAGGTAAATGCTCAGGGAGATCCGATCAATAAAAAGGCGGTGATTTCCGAAAAAGGAAAGAGTCCTTTGCTGAGGGATTTTGAGAACACGGTCAAAGATGTGAATGATGGCTACGGTCGTGCGATCGGCAAGGCGCGTGGGACAGGGGATAGGGTTCGCGAGTTGGATCTTTTGAAGGCTCAGAAAGAAGAGTTGAACAGGATTCTTGAACTGGAAAAAAACCGTGGTTTGCTTGGCTCCAAATCTGCAAATGCAGTTGAGCAGAGAGTCACCAGAATTGGAGACAGGATCGAGACGTTGGGCGGGAGAGAAGAGCTTGCCGGCGCAAAAGCGCAACGAGCTGAATATGGCAGGCGCGTTGGCAATATTTTGGATGCGGAAAACCGCAGGGTTCAAGCTTTGGCTAAGATCAATCAGCAGAGATTGGAAGAGGCCAAGCTGATTGAGAACGTCAGTGATCGTGAGCGTGAAATGACGCGGCTGATGAAGGAGCGGGAGGGGCTTTTTGCGCGAAGCCGTGATCGGTTGCGTAGGTTTGATGAAGGTTTGCAGGGGGTGGGTAGGCAAGACCTGGCGGATCGGGCGATGCGGCGTGGTTTGGTGATGGATAACCAAGTGAACCAGACCCAGCTCGAAGGCACGCGCATGGGCGTTAGATCCACTTTGGAAGAGCGCAAGCGGATGAGTGCGGCAGAACGCAAAGTGGAGGCTGAGAGGCTTCGTGCGATGCGTGCGCTTGAGAAACAGAGAAGATCTGAAGAGGCGATCGCTCTTGAAAGGGAGTTGCAAGATATCAAGCTGGCAACGGATAAGCGGATTGCGGCGATCAAGAGGGATGAGCGGCGTGTTTTGGCGGCAGTCAAATCGAAAGCCGATAAAATCCTTATTGCGGAGGCGGGTGCCATGCGCCGAGCGCAAGTTTATGGTGAATCTGCGGGGCTTTATGCCGGTGTCAGCAACAAGGCAGACGCGGCAGGGCATGGCGGTATTGGTTTGAAGGCGAGAGCGGCGGCATTCGGGCTCGAAGCAAAGGCCGTAGCAGAACATGGAAAGCTTGAGACTGCGGCAAGGAAGAGCGGCCACGCATTGGATTTTCATTCCGGCGGTATGCTTCGGAATGCGGCGACTTTCACGAAATGGATGTTACCGGCAATGGGGGTAACCAAAATCATGCAGGCATTCAATGCCGGTTTGAGAAGTTCTACCGAGGTAAACAAGCAGTTTGCAACATTGCGTGCGGTTTATCGTGGCACCGAGCAAGATGCGCAGAAGCTGAAGATAGGAACCCTTGAGCTTGCGAGCGCACAAGGCAGATCCAGTCAGGAAGCGATGGACTCTACCATCCGTTGGAGCCGATTGGGTTTAACGAGAGTCCAGATCTTGGAAGCAACTCGGGTTTCATTGATGGCCGCAAACGTGGCGGAGATGACAGCGGCAGAGACTTCTGAAAAGCTGAGTGCGATCTATGCGGCCTATCGATTGAGGGTTGGAGATTTGCCGGTCCTATTGAGCAGGCTTAACGCGATCTCAAACAGATACAACGTGACCAACAAGGACTTGCTGGAAGGTTTGGTCAGGGTTGTCGGTGTTGCGAGGCAGGTTGGATTGGAACTTAGGGATCTTGAGGGCATCATTGGAGCTGTGACGGGTGCCACGGGCAGACCCGGACAAGAGGTGGGTAATGCTCTGAAGTTTGTGATCACTCGCATCACCGATCCGAAGACGGTTGATAAGCTGCGTGATAGTTTCAACATCGATCTCACTGATGCCAATGGTGACATCATGAAGTTCTCCGATATTTTGAGGGAGCTTGCGGCAGTTTTTCCAACTTTGAACAAGGCTGAAAAGTCAGCCTTTTTGAGCATCACGGCAGGCAGCAGGCAGTCGGCGAGGTTTGCGGAAGTATTGGACCAATACCGCCAGAGTCAGATTCTGGCAGCGGAAGCGGCGTTCGATACCAGCTCCGCATTTCAAGAGAACCAAAAGATTCTGGAAAGTTTGCAGAGCCGTTTGGATTCCTTATCGTCTTCCTGGACAAGATTGTTTACCGCGATTGGAGATACGGGCGTATTCAGTTTGCTTGGATCAGCTATGGATGGTTTATCGGAGGGTCTGGATGGTCTTTCATCTGGCTCTGAAAAGTTCGGAGAATTTATTTCTGGTATTGGCAAGAATCCAGGCCAAGAGGATTCCGATGGAGATAAAGCGATGAACTATTTTAAGAATACCTGGAGAAATGCTTTCCGGGGATTAGGTTCCATGCCTCTCATTGCCCAATACAACAGGGATCAACTGATTAGTGGAGACATCTGGAAAGATCAGCATGCAAATGCTGAAGAATTCAGTGATGAGATCTCCAAGGTAGCTGGGGAAGTGAATGCGCTCAGAGAAAGATTGGGTGGGTTGGAGAGGGGTGCCGGTGTGTTTGAGCATTTGTCGGACTCCATCAAGGCGGGATCTGTTGAGCGAAATACGATGATCAAGGACTTTGAAGGCGCGGCCCACTTGTTGTTGAACCTTGAGAATGGTACCAACCTTTATGCGGATGCGGTGACGAATTTCTATGCGGCTTTGAACGCCGGTGATACCTCGCAACTGGTTGGTCTGATGGAAAAACTCAGAAGATTGTTGTTGGATGATTCCATTCCAACCGAAAATGCTCTCAATGAGAAAAGAGGTCCTGCGATTGAAACCTTGAGAAAAAAATTGATTGAGGTGGAGAAAGAGCGCGCGGCCATGGCGGCGACGAGGCCCGAAACTTCATCAGGAATCAAATCGAAATCGGAATCGATCGAACAACTGATTGGTGAAGCAAGAAGCATTCAATCTGCGATTGAGCAAATGTCGGAAGCTCCAGAGTCCTTCAAGCTTGAAGGCTTGTCACAGGAGGAGACCGGAAGGATTGATAAGTTTTTCAGGGACACTTTGAAGCAGGCTGAAATGCTTGGAGACTTGCTGAACTCGATGGGTGGGGACTCCGGTGCCTTAGATCCTGTGGGGAGGATGATTGACCAGAAAAGAAGATCATTGGAGCTGGGTGTTGAACTTTTGAAATCCGCCCAGCAATCCGGGCAGACGAGTATTTCTGAAGCCAGATTCATGACTGAACAAGATTTGATGTTTAATCAAATGAGTAGGTCCGAGCTTGTTCCTGGGCGTGATAATTCCGTTTTTATCAAGTCTTTGGATGATGATGAGCAGCTTTTGAAAAGGAGGCTTGATAAACTGGACGAGATTGAACAGCGGATGAAAACCGCTATTGAAGATGAGAGGGAAAAGGCGGACGAGGCTCTGAGGTATCTGAAGACTGAGGAGGAAATCGCCCGTGTCAAATTCTCCATAAATGAGGGTGGTAGGCAGGCTGGAAATGTTTTTGCCGGTGCTCTGGTGGGTGAGAACGATACGGCAAGAACATTGAACCAAACGCGTGCGGCTTTGGCGGCGGCGCAGGACAGGTTGGAAGTGGCGAAGGCTGGTAATCAGCTTGGTTTCGCCAGGATGCCAACTGAAGCCGGGGCAATCTTTGAAGCTGAAAAATTATCCCGCGAAAATATTCTCAATCTTGAACGCAAGCAGTTTGAATTGGCGGCAGCGAGAAAGAATCTGGCCTATGATCAACTGGCTGCCGAGAAGCAGCAATCGCAAGAGGCGAGCAAGCGTCTACAAATGGCAGGCCGCGAAGATCAGTTGAGAGCGGCAGCACTGAGCAGGACTCTCAGAGACAGCGGTGATGTCACCAGCAACGAATTCTCTTATCTATCCCAGTCTTCCAAGCAGGCGTTCCAGAATTTTTTACCCAACAAACTGCCGGGTGATTTGAATGATGTGAATGTGGATTTTTCCCGCAGAAGGGAAGAAATGGATGCTGAAATTGGGCTCTTGTCCGGAAGTCTTGGTAATTTGCGTAACACTCTGTCGCGTATCAATGAAGAGATCACCAATGAGATGAGGAAGAACGGTTCATTGGATGTGATTCCGGAATCCGGGAAAGCTCCTTTTGAGCTTGGAATGAGAGACAAAAGCGAAAGGCCGCCGGATGTGAATCTGGATCTCAGAAATCTGAATATCAGGGTCGAGATTTCCAAAGAGCTGGAGCGTGTCACTCAGCAAGTGACCAGGATTGCCCTTGTTGACGAGCTGGGCAAACTGGAGCGTAGGCTGGATTCCAAATACGGAAGAGATGGCAGGCCGACTGGAGCGGAGACGGGTCAAGATTTCGTTGAGTAGTTCCCAAATTAGCGAGGCGCATATCTATTTGCGTTATGCGCGGTTATTTGGTAGGTTGGGAACATGAAGGCTATGTTTGTCTTGATTTTTCTCTCGATCGGTATTTTCGCTGCTGAAGTTCCGGCATCGGTCAAGCTGGTTGACGGTCAGATTTTGGAGGGTGTGAGTTCTGTCGAGATCCAGCCAGACGGTCGGTTGAATGTGGTTCATTCTGGAGGGGTGGGTCGCTATGCGGCCAAGGATCTTTCTGATGAAAGCCGTGTGGCTTTTGGGATGGTTGCTGAGACAGAAGAAAAAAGACCGGATGTCATGCGAGGGGAAACGGTTTTGAAAACCCTGAGCGGTAAGGAGTATGTTGGGGTGAAAGATGTTAAGGTGACGGAGGCGTATTTGAGCTTCAGCCATGAGTCAGGTTTTGCTCGGGTGCTTTTGAGTGATCTTCCTGAGGAGATGCAGAAGCGTTGCGGTTACGATGCGACCAAGGCTGCTGTCGTGCTGGCTAAGGAGCGTGAGGCGTATCTTAGGCAGCAAGAATTGATGGATCAACAGGATGCTGAATACCAGGCCAAGCAGGGGCTCGCGAACAAGGAGCGAGCAAGGGAGCTGGCCAAGGAAAAAAGGGATGCACTGTGGGCAAAGCTCGAAAAGGAAAATCCTCTGTATGGAAACAGTAGCAATCCTCTGATGCCAGATCATTTGAGGAACAGCGGCTACAAGGAATATAAGGACGCGGACGGTAAGATTATTTATCTGAAGCCGGTGAAAGAGGATTAAGTGCTGAGTGGGCAGTGATCAGTGGGAGCGAATTTGGACGATTTGCCAGAATTTATTTGTGTCTTCTTCCCAAGTTTTAAACTTATAGTGCTTCGCTAACCGTGGCATGACGCGATCGACGATTTCTTTTTGCCGAGATTCTGGATAAATGTAGCCGTATTCAAGGTTCAGATAACCATCTATTCCGCATAATTCGATCCCCTCATCTGTCTCAATGTGGTTCAATGCTGCAACGAAATGATGGCCTAAAGGACAACTAAGGTATCCTGTTCCTTTTCTTTTTGGAATGGCGATATTAAGTCCGCTGGAATCCCACATATAGACGGCACACTGTTCTGTGGTATCCGATGGTTTTTTATTTTTGGATTTTTTCATGGGAATGGGACTGATGCGCGGGGATGTTCAGATTTCTTTGTTGTTCTTGTAGGCTGTTAGGCATTCCAGTAGTCCGTCACTTACTCCGAAATCTTTGATGTTGTTGTTGATGTCTTTCTTGCTCATCCAGAGGTATTCAATATCGCCGTCTGGGTGGGTGATTTTTACTTCGGCGGCTTCTTTGCCACGGGCTGCGCGGCGGGGGTTGTAGCGGTGAAGCTCAAACTTGTAGGGCTGTTCATCGATTGGAGCTGATGCGGGCGGAGCTGGGGTTTCGGTGGTGGTTTGCATGGGGTGACGGTGTTGACGTTATTGACTCGGATTATTGTCCGACTTGTTGTTTGCTTGGATAAAAATTTCCCTTCACCAGCGGCCAAGCGTATTCTAGCCATGCGGCTTGAGCTTTCATTTTTAGCATCATGATTTGGCGTGTGTCGTCTGGGTGGGTGTCGATCGATGACATGCAATCGCCATCGCATAGGGCTGGACCGTTGGGGTGGGCTACGAGGTCGTAGGTATCATACTCCAATTTTTTGATGATGGGGTATTCGGTGCTCCAGCAGCGGCGGGTGGGTTGGTTTTCGGTGACTGGTGGTTGAATTTCCGTCTGTCCAGTTTCCGGAGAAAGAGCGCCGCCTTTGCGGGCGTGTTCCATGAACTTGCGGACCTTTTCTTTTTTGGCTTCGACCTTTGCGGGGTCTAACCACATAGCGGGGATCATCCCGGCTTCCACCATCATTTCTGTGAGGGCGAATAGATCGATGAGTTCCGCGATGAGGCGTTCGCAATTGGTTGGACCGGTGGGATCTAGGACGTTCCTGTCATCCATACCGAAACGGAGGCATTTGGTTCCAACCTTGGATAGGTTCCGTGAAATGGTATTGGCTTCCTCGGCGATTTCTACGCCTTCTTCTACGGTGCAGACCAGTAGGTGTTCTTGGGTGTTCATGGGGTGGGAAAGATGGAGAGTTTGACTTTGTTGACGGGATTGACGGGAATTATTTCAATGCGTCTTTGATTTGCTTGAAGAGAGCGCGGTGTTCCTCGGATTTTTTGTGGAGTTCTTGGTGTGACTCAATGCCGTAGAGGATCTGTGCGCGGGTGCGTTGGAAGGCTTCTGCGATGTCGTTGATCTTGTGGCCTTGGTGCTTCAGGCAGGCGTAGATGGCGTGGCGGGTAGGCTCTGAGAACTTGGAGCGCTCTCGGGAGATGAGAAAAGTCTTGGTGATGCCGGTGATCTTGGAGGCGGCGGAGATGAGTTTGATGACGTCTTGGGCGAGAGGTGGGAGAGTTTGCATGGGTGAGTTTGCTAGTGTGAAGTGATCAGTGATCAGTGGGGATTTAAGATTGCTCTGCAAGAGTGACTACCCAACCGTCATCAGGATGGCGCTTGGCGTCCACGGGCATCGTGAACTCGGCTAAAGCAAATCCCCAAGCGAGGACTTCCCCATTCTCGACAATATGTGACATTGAAACTTCGGCAGCTTCTATCAGAAACTGGCGTTGTTGATCGTTGAGTAATTCCCATTCATCCCACGACACGTAGACGTTGTCGGGGATAGGAGGGATGGATGATGGCAACTGAGCTGCATCAGATTTTGATTCATTATTCATGATTTTTTAATGAAGAAGTGGGTGAATGTTCAGGCGGCGAGGGATTTTTGAGTTAGCTGTTCGATGGCTTGCTGAAGGGTTTGGTTTGGGTTTTCCAGTTCATCGGGGCTGGCGATGACGGCGTGTTCGATGACGGATTTCACGGCGGCGGCGGTCCAGTTTCCGGAACATTGGTGGGTGGTGCCGTGGCGAATGATGGTTTGCCCGGCCATTTTGGTGGGGATGTTCATGGCGTTGAGATCGCGGGCGATTCTGCTTAGTGCGCCGTGCTTCTTCTCTGTGGTGTCCCAGAGGTGGATGATGTGGCGGAGGATGGTTTGCTCTGATTGGATCGGGGTGAGGCGGTAGAGGGGTTTTTCGGCATGGGAAGTGCCTGCGATTTCATCAGTGAGTTCCCAGCCGTAGGAGGGGTTGTTGCCACGTGCTATGCGCCGATCACGCATGGATTCCAGGGCTTCATCGACGCGCTTGGTCTTGATGGCGCATTCCATTTCCGCAAAGGCAACCTGGATTTGAACCATCATCTTGCCTATGGGTGAGTCGAGATCCAGATCCGGGTCGATGAAGCGGAGGTTGTATCCGTTTTCAGTCAGCCATTTGAGGGAGACGGCATAGTCGAGAGTAGAGCGAAAGATTCGATCTGGGCGAAGGATCAGGATGGTGCGAATGCTACGCTGTTTCATGCGAGAAAGCATGGCTCTGACCTTTGGGCGATCCAGGAAGTTGGTCTTTACGGCGGAGGAGTCTTCATCAGCGACGATTGTATCAATGAAGATCGATCGTGCGGCAGCAAAGGGCTTGGCCTGCTGTTCCTGTGCGGCGGTGGAGTTCTTCTGTCCATCTGTGGATGCGCGGGCGTAGAAGAAGACGCGGGTATCGGTGTTATCTTGGTGGACGGCGCGGTTGCGTTTGATGATGGAATTTTTGCGTGGCATGGTGGTAAGTTTGCTATTTTTAAGTGATCAGTGATCAGTGATCAGTGAAAGAGGGGTGGATGAGATCCGCCCGTTCTACATTACCCGTTGGGGTGTGACGGGCTGGCTTCTGCGAGACAAGGCTTCACGGATTCGAGTAACACGCCGCCGGATACGCCATCGACCATGATCATGACGGAATGGCCGCCCATTACCCATGCTTGTGAGCGGGTTTTTGTTTCGTTTCCCATGCGGAGCGGGTTGATTAGCTTGTATCGCGTCACCGGTGTTCCGATGGGATAGGATTGGTTCCATTCAGCGGCTTCCGCTTCAAGTTTTTTGAGATTTGTTTTTGCCATGGTATCGGATGGTTGGGTGTTTCATGATTACCCGTTGGGGGTGTGACGGTCTAATCGCGATTGAGGTGGGAGGTGGATCTCGCACAGGAATTTGATGAAGGTATCGATACTTGCCCGCGCTTGACCTGGCATGCCGCAAGGTTTCGCTTTATGCAGAACATAAAGCGTGCTGATGTAGGTAGCGGCTAGCGAGCTGATATTACTGCGAGTGCGGGGACACTCGATGCCCTCTTCCTTTGCGATTACAGCGAAACCCTCTTTAAAGTATTCGTATTCTTTGAGGAATTGGGGATGGTTGCGCAGGATGAAGCGGGTGACGCGCTGGTATTGAAGTGAATCTTCTTTGGCCTCTTTGATGTAGGCTGTTAGGTTTAATTTTACCGAAGGCAAAAGTTCAATGTGGATAAAGCGTGATCTTAGCGCTGGGTCATCGCTATTATTTTCACAGGTGATGATGGGTATGGTGAGCGGAATGATTTTTTTCACGGGCATTTCTGCATCAGAATTTGTTCCTTTGACTGTCGCGATTTCGCTATAGGAGTTTCGCAGGATTTGATTTCGGCGGTGGTTATCCATGTTTCCTTCGTTATCGTTGCGCCATTCATCGATATGAACAGGCAAGCAGGAAAATGTGGATAGTGTGCGCTCAAGTGAGCTGGTTGTTGAGTTGCTTGAAAAAGTAGGCTGAAATACATATCCAAAGAAACGCATAGCAAGTTGCGCGAATATTGATTTTCCGCTGCCTTTGGCACCGAAAATCCAAAGAGAGGGTTTGTTGTTGGATATCCTGAGTGACAGGGGGTGGGTGAGGTATTGCAAGGCGGTGGTGAAGATGGCGGTGCCGTTGCGGTGGCCGGTGCATTTGTCTGCGGAGCTGCATGCCTTCTCCCAGATTGCCAAGCATTCTTTACGCTCATCTTCCCAATCGATAGCGGCGCAGTATTCCTGTGGATTATCACGGCCAGGGAAGAGAAGCGGCGCGTCAATTGCTCCGCCCAAAGATATTTCATTTTCATGTGGGAAGGTGAAAGAGCCATCGGGATTGACTGTGCAATCGCCGAAGATCCAAGATCCGGTTTCTTTGTCGTAGCCGTAGGCTTTGGTTGGTTGGTTCATTTTGGTATCGGATGGTTGGGTGTTGGTTCTAAATTCGGTTGAGTTTTTCCGGGGTGATTCGGGTTAATTCTTTTCGAGCGGCTGTGATGGCGGCTTTGGTATTTTCGGATAGCTTTTGTGATTTTTCAGACTCGATGATCAATGCGGCGAGCGTCCATTGGAGAGTGTTTCGGAGGGAGTTTGCGTATTGCTGGACTCTCGCCTGATGAATCTGACGACGAGTCCTTACGCCTTTTTTATCGCCAAGATTCTTTTGATCAGTGTGTCTTCCTTCAATATCTCTCTGGCTTGTTTGATGGTCTTTGCTCGGACTTCGTGTTCCATGATTTGACCGTTTGCCATGTGGCATTTTGCTAACCAAATTCTGACTATTGTTGTGTTGATGCTCATGCGTTTTTTCAGTGACCGGGTTGACGTGATTGACGGGGTTATGGATTCAGAAGCTCTATGATTCTGGTTAGGAGCTGGGGGACTAGGCCGTGGCGGTTTGAGCAAAGGATGATGTTGGCTGCCATTTGGGGCGGGCAGTTGTGGAAGTGGATGGCTTGATCCTCCAAGATGGCATAGTGCCTCACTTCCGGATGGTGGTTTAGCCAGCGTTCGACTTCTTTCCAGCGATCGCCGCAGATGGGTGTCATCCAGTCTTGGTGCAGATAATCTGCAAGGTGTGGAGAAAGGTAGGATTTAATTTGCTCAAGGTTATCCGGGGATCTCCAGTCTGAGCTCACGACGATTTTTGAATTCGTGGTTAAGCAGATACCGGCGAGCATTTGCATCCGTGACTGGCAGAATTCCGCTTGGTCTACGGATATCCATTCGCCGTCTATGGCAACGCGGATCACGCCGTCGAAGTCTAGGAAGATGATGTTCATGGAAGTTGCTAGTGAGCAGTGATCAGGGGAAGAGGATATGATTTATTGTTTTGCGACTCCGACTATCCACTTGGTTCCTTGTTTGATGATGCTGGAATCCGCGAATGTGATGGTGGCTTTTACGGGATCGTAAATGTATGGCACGTTGCAAAAGAATTTCATGGCGGCAATTTCATTGCTGGTCAGTTCCTCAACGGAATTTTTTTGCGAGCCTGTTTCGAAGTGATCTTTGAAAATCACTGCTATGAGTTCTTTTTCATTCAAGGGCTTGCAATCCACGTTGGAATCGACCTTGGAATCTAAAGGCAGTGCGCCCATGTTTTCATAGCTGATCATGATTTATTTGGTGACTAGAGTGACCGGGTTGACGTGATTGACTGGGGTTATGGAAAGAAAGGCTTTGTGATCCAGTCGATAAGGGGTTGGCGGGTGGTTGGGTCCAGGATGGCTAAGTCGGTGAAGTCGATGAGGGTTTCTTGACCGCCGCCATTCCAGATGGACATGAGGCATTTGAGGATGGTGGCTTCACCGCCGGACGCTCTGCGGATGTAGCGTTTCGCGGCCTCTTCATCGTAGCTGTGATCATCCTTGTCCCAGATGAGTTCCAAGTCTGGATAGTGGGAGAGGAGTTGGTAGAATTGATCGTGTTCGGACATGTGAAAAAGTTGCTAGTGATCAGTGGACAGTGATCAGTGGGAAGAGGAAGACGGATGGACGCGGATTAAGATTTGTTTTCATCTTTTGGTTCGTCTTTTGGTAAATAGACTAGGGCCTGTCCAATCTGAGACAGCATTAAGGCTATGGCTGTGAACCACCATCCATGCCAGACTAGGAATGAAATGAGGATGATACCGAATCCGTGTGTTAGTTGTGCTGGTAGTATTCTTTTTTCCGATGTGTTAATGAATTTTGCCCTGACGATTCCAGTATTGATCTTCAGTAGGCCGAATACCCATGCGATGAATGATAGTAAACGGCCTGCGCCTTCGTTGCCGTTTATGCCCTCCCACGCTAGCCAAGAGAGCATGGCGTTAAATATGATGAAATAAATGAGGGCTTTAATGCGTTGTGACCAATTGATGGTTGTAGAGTTCATTATTGTGAAATTTGAGATTTGAAATTTTTGTTACCGATCGTTGGCGGCGGCTTGTTTGCCTGTGGGTGTTGGGGCTTTATCAAATTGCTCCATTTCTTCCGGTTCATCGGGCTGAAGGGGTAGGTCAAGGACGAACCGGGCGTTGGCTTCAAGATGCGGACAGGTTCTTTTGCGCTCTCCACTGAGTTTTTCCAAAAACTGAACTGCCCATTTCACTTTTGGATCTTGGGTCGGAGAGGTGATGATTCCTATCCTGGACTTCTCCATGTGATCATCCGCAACGGCTCGCCATAGCTGCATGTTGAGATGAACCAAGCGATATTTTTCAGTTGGTGGATTTTCCAGCCAAGATATAACGAGCTTATCCAGAGGAGTTGGGTTGTTCATGGCGGTATATTCTCAGTGATCAGTTCAAGGGGTGATCTGGCTGGCCTTGTTCAGGCGGTGCAGATTTTCATGAGTTTGGAGAAATCGTAGGATGTCGGCACCAGATTCAAGGTTTCTGCGGCGGTCTTTGTGATGAAGCGAGTGTTGCTCTTGCGGTCTCCAACCGATCCGGCGATCTTGCTGATGGATACCTGAAAAAAGTTTCCGCTCTCGCTTGGAAACTCGACGTAGAAGAGATCATGATGATGTTCTCTTTTGTCCTCGTTAATAAGCTTTGGAATGACGCGGCCTGTGATGCGCTGCTTGTTCTCTTGGCGGGTGAAGTTCCGTGCGTTTGGGAAATCTGCCAAAGGCATGATAGGGTCAAGCTGCTTTACGGGTTTTTCTGGCATGGTGTTGGTGTAGAGATGGGGCATGAGATGAAGTTTCTAGTGTTAAGTGATCAGTGGAAGAGGGTTAGATGGATTCCAGGGCATTGAGCTTGGTTAGGGATTGGATAAGATCTGCAAGGGTGGCTTGGCAGTCTTCCAGAGCACGGTGTGGGCGTTTGGGGTGGCTTTGTCCGGGGAAGGCGAGATCGTAGGTGGTGCGTGCGTCTCGGGACTTTGAGAAGCGCCATGGGAGGGGCTGGTTGTGGGCTTTGCAAAAGTCTTCGATGATGGGGCGGTCGAAGTCCGTGCCTTGAATCCAGACGTGCTTGGGTTGGTGTTCGGTGAACATTTCCTGCATCTTGACGATGGCGTGGAGGCAAGGGGTTTGGTTATCTTTTCCGTTTGGCAGGTTGCCGTTCTTACGGTGGAAACTGAGAGTGTCGGGATCAAAGGCGCGGCCAGCGGCGAGTTGTTCGAAGAAGTCCGGGAAGATCTCCAAGTGATCGATGACGGTATGGGTGGCGCGATCGAAGATGATGATGGCGATCTCCGTGATGATGGATTGCGGGGAGGTGGCGAGGGTTTCGATGTCCAGGATGGCGGAGGTTCCTTGGGACTGGGTGCAGCAATTTCCTATTGGTCCGCGATGAAGAAATGGCGCTTGAAGATCTATGAAGAAAACGCGTGGGTTTGATTTCTTTTCCTGTTGATCTGTTCCTTCACCGGTAACTGTTGTGATGGTTGGGCTTTCCGGTTGTTGATTGCGGTAGGCTTCTATCATTTCCAAGCGATCGGATAATGAGAGTTGTTTGAATTGGGATGAGGTGAGGCCGAAGTGTTTGGCGGGAGAGTTCATAAGAAGTTTGCTAGTTGGAAGTGATCAGTGTAAGAGTTGTTAAGGAAGCGAGATAATGGTTACGTTTTCCGACTCGGAGCTTGGATTTACCCTACGTTCTTTTCCGGTGGTTAAGTTTGTTACGATTAGAGTTCCTGCGTAGTAACGATTGTATCCAGAGGCATGGCTTTTAACGCGGCCTCTAATTCTTGATTTGCCAAGTGTGGCTTCCAAAATGGTGCCTACTGGTAGTTCTTCTGCGGTGGCATCGTTAAGATCACAGCATGATTTTCTAAAGGCTTCCTTTAGTGTTTTGAGGCGGATTAGGTTGCCGCGTTTTGAATTGGTGTTTGGCATCGGATTATAATTGAATTTGGGTTATTGGATGTTTGCTGTTAGGGCGTAGCCTATGATCCAAACAATGATGATGATCAGTGTATCGCAGATGATTTGTTTCATTGCTTGGGTTGGAAGGCTTGTTTGTCGCCACTGGCGTATTTGCGGCGTCTGTCTTTGCGACGTTGGCGCTGGTTGGTTGCAATGCGGCCTTTGCCTTTGCGTATTGAATGGATGCTTGGTGGTTGACGTAGGGAGTCTTTGCTTAAGACTTCTGATACTTTTGCAAATGACTCCGATACGAGTCCTGCTGCTGATGCCATGCCTGCAATTGCCCATGAAATAAGGACGATGGAATTTCTGGGTCGCATGGCATTAGCGAGTGATGCTATATGGATAGCGGGGCTTGTTTCTTTTGGGGCGCAATGCGCGGATGTGGCCGATGGCCATTCCGATAATCAAAGCCGGTGCGGCGATCATGATGGTTTGGACTGCGGTTTGGATCAGTGGGTTCATTGGCTTCATGGGGTTATGTTTGCTATTTTGGGGCTGGTTTTGGGCTGACTTTCAGAGCGGCGTTCCAGTGCTCGATGTCGGCTTTGCAGATGGGGATGGAGTCTTGCTCTGAATGAGGGGTGGAATCCGGGAAGTTTAAAGAACGTCGGGTTCTGGTTTCTTTGCCGCAAATGTGGCAGGGCAAAGGAGAATGAACGGTGCGGCTCATTTTGTTGATGATTAGAGGCGAAGGTGGGATTTCAGCGCGGCGGTGGTGCTGTCTCCGTTGAGAATGTTGATGATGAGTTCAACGGTTTCCTTGCGGGTTTCGTTGATCTCGTATTCGCCATCTGCGATGGTCTCCAAGCATTTCTCGATGTTCTTGAGGCGGGTTTCGATGCTGCCGTTTCCGCCTTGTCCGCCTCCGCCGGTGTTGAAACCCGAGCCGCCGCCTCCACCTGTGCTTGGCGTGTTTTTGATGCGTTCCATGGCACCCGGATCAGCGGGAGAGTTGTTGGTTCCTTGTTCTTGGTTCTTGGTTGCGGAATCCTCGTCATTCTCTTTCTCCTGGTCATTCTCTTCCTCCTCGTCGTCGTCTTTGGATTCGTAGACGGTAGCGCCGGAGTTATCGCCAGGGGTATCGTTTGGGAGTTTGTTGGGAGGATTGACGGTTGGAGTTTTGGGGAGGTGCTTGGGGGAGGCTTTGGTTTTGCCGGTTGATGCGGCGGTTTCAAGTGCTTGATCGGCGGCGGTGTCCTGATCTTTGTGATCGGGTGATTGGCGGATGATTTCCAATGCGGTGGTGGCAGAGATTTTCTCTGACTCGATGAGCTTGATGAGGTGAGGGGATGCTTTCTCGATGAGGGTGAGAGCGTCCGAGACGGCCTGCTTGGTGGTCTGGGATCGGGATGCGATTTCCGCGCCTGTGATTTTATGGCCTTGGGATTCTGCTTCTTTGCGGATGCGCTGGTAGAGGCGGCCTTTTTCCAAGAGTGTCAGGGGCTTTCCAGAGTTTTCCGAAAGCTGGGTGAAGAGACGATCTACCGGTGTGGAGTTACGGTCGTCTGATCTGCAAGGGATTAGTCCGTTCCAGCGTCCTTGTTTGATGAGGAGATCAACTGCCCGGCGGCGGCGGTGGCCGGAAACCATGTAGACAAAATCATTTGCGCCAGGTGGTTTGCGCACAATGAAAGGAACAATGATGCCGTTTTCTGCAATGTCATTGGCAAGTGCGTTGATATCGCCGTAATCGGCGCGTTCGTTGAATCCAGGTTCTGCCAATACGGCAAAGGCTTCGAGATGGTAGATGTCTGAGACTTTCGATGCGAAGTCTTTGATGCGGGTGGATTTACTCATGATTTTGGGTGTTGGTATCGGTGAAAATAGCTGTGGTTTGATTCGTGAATGTTAAGCAAAAAGCAACAATCCGCGCCTAAGTTGTAGGAAAATTGAATGTTGTCCAGAAAATAACATTGCAATTCGCGGTTATTGCGAGGATGGCGGATAGTGCCGAGTGATCCGACTTCGCTGAAAGCTACGACGGACAAGTCAGTTATCAGTGATCAGTGGAAAGAGTTTCAACGCAGATCCCCAAAGCCGCAAAGGGGCGCAGAGCTTAGTTGATGGGATGATGGAATCAGATTTCGACTGGTAGGCGTTCCATTTCATCTTGTGTGCAAAAGCAACAACCGTGGCCTTCGTTGTCAGGATGATCAAAGTTCACGGTGGCTCTCCAAAATGGGTATTTTTTTGGCGGTAGTGCGTTTATGCTGCCGGTTAATCCTGACTCTAGCACTCTTACGCGATCGCCTATCTTCCAGGCTTTCCAGCAAGGCTTGGGGCGGGCGGCTTGAGCAACTGCCGATCCGAGGCTGAGTTCCAGTTGTTGTTCGCTCATGGTAGTGTGGATTTGATGTTTCTTTATAAGACTGATGGGTCTTATAGGACTTATGGGATTTCAACTGGTTGAAGCGCTAGGAAGTTTTGGGGGATTTTGTAAAAGTAAGGTTCTTTTTTGCTAAGGGGGGAGATATCAGAGATGAAGTTTTGTATGAGCTTGGAAAGTTTTTCAATGTGTTCTGGGATGATGTGCTTTCCGGATTTGTGAGCGGGCGGGAGACAGATTCCGTTGGTTAAGACTAACAGAAGTTCTCTTGCTGAACTGTATGCGGCCACGGTGGTTTTATCGGCCTGATCGATGAAGGTGATTTTATCCAACGATGTGATAGAGCCGGGTCGGGTGAGGACGTTGAGGTTTTTTCCGGAGCCGGGATGGACGTGTGTGTCCATGAAGGTTTGGAAGCGGCGCTGGATGGCTTCTGCTGGGGGTTCCGTGCCTTCGATGACGAGGGTGTGCGGTGTGCCGTTGCCAAGATCCAAACGGGCAAAGGTCAGGGTTTCTGTGTCCAAGAAAAAGATTGGAAGGTTTTCTGGGAGGTGGCTGGAGAGGATCATGGTGGGTTTAAATTTCAAATTTCAAGTTTCAAATCTCAAGGAAGACTTGGTTGTTACTGAGATTGTTTGATGCGCTCTAGGGCTTCTGAGGAGGCGCGTGCGCGGTCGATTTCTTCTTGCTGGAGTTCATGGCGGACGTTGCGTTCTAAAGTGGTTCCTCCGTCTTGATCTGGTAGGGAGGATGGTTGGATGAAGTTTGAGACAATGATGCCGGGGACGGCGATCATGGCGATGAAGAGGATGAGTTTAACGCTAACAGGCAAAGGTTTGTTATCTGTCCGTGGGGCGGGTGAGGTAAGGGTGCGGCGTGGTTTCATGATGTTTGAGGTAGTGGGACTTGTAGGACGGATAGGGCTTATGTTTTAAAAGAAGTCTGAGGGGAATGCGAAGTTTTTTGCGAGGGGTGGGGTGGTGGTGCGTTTGGGCTGGGAGAGAATGGTGACTCTTGATGGTAGGATTACTGATTTCTCATTTCTGGTTGACCGGGTTGACCGGGTTGACAGTTTCTCGGTTTTGATTGGCGGCTTGATGATTTGGTAGGTTTTGTAGGCGTTGGTTAGGGCTTGGCGTTGGCTGAGTTTCCACTGGGTTTCTATCTCGGATTCCGGGATGGATTGGGCGGCGGGGTTGAAGTCTTGAATGGCATCGTTGAGGAGTTTCCCGAGGTCGAGTTCTTCGGTATCTCGCTCGTTGAGACGGCCATCTAGGGCGAGTGATGATGAGTCGCCTTTTTCCTGCCAGAGAGAGGTCAGTCGTTCGTCAATGGTGCC
The DNA here is from genome assembly GCA_965650415.1 of uncultured Prosthecobacter sp. Classification (GTDB taxonomy): domain Bacteria; phylum Verrucomicrobiota; class Verrucomicrobiia; order Verrucomicrobiales; family Akkermansiaceae; genus Luteolibacter. The sequence continues at coordinate 28,437 of CBFGOP010000010.1, forward strand.
GGTGGTGACCATGGCGTAGATGGTGACGTCTTTCTTGGAGGTGAGGCGGTGAACACGTTCGACGGCTTGGGCGTTGCAATCGAATGCCCAGGAGAGGGATGGAAGGATGAGGTGGGAAGCATTGTCGAGGGAATGGCCTTCTCCCATGGAATCGATTCCGGCGAGAAGGATAGGATAGGTGCCGTCCTTGAATTTTTTGACGAGAGATCCGCGTTTGGTGGGTGAGGTTTTCCCATCCAGTGAGAGGGCTGGAACGGCGGCATCCGCAAACATGCGGAGGAGGGTTTCAGAAAAGCTCTGAAAGGGTGAGAAGATAACTACTTGCTCGCCTTTTGAGAGGAGATCAATGGAGAGGGAGAGGATGGCAGCAAGCTTGGGGGTGTAGTCGGTCTGTGAGCGTGACAGTGGGAGATCGATGCGGGCGAGTGAGGGAGAGGTAGGGCAAAGGGCGGCTTGGCGCAAGCGCTGGAGCTGGCAACCGATAGTTGCAAGGGCGGTGTCTTTCTTCTCTGGGTTTTCCAGTTGGAAGCGGTAGGTGGCAAGCTGGGCGGTGCCAGGCATGACGTTGACCGGCACAATGGTTTTGCGGACAAGATCCGTTCCTTCTATGTTGTCTTTTGACCTGCGGATGGTGACGGCGGCGAGGATTTTCCAGAGGCGGTGGACATTGCAGATTTTGGCGGTGGTGCGGATATTGCGTTTGTAGATTCCGCGTGCGCGATCGATCTCGTTTCTGGTTTCGTTTTCCTCCATGACTCCAAAGTCTTTTGAGAATTCGTCACGGGCTGAGAGGGTGTTTCCGTAAGGCCAGCGGGCGGTTGGTTCTTCTGTGTGACCAGCAACCCATGAGGCGAGAAAGAATAAGTCCGGAAGTTTGTTTTTGATGGGTGTCCCGGTGAGGAGATAGCGGGATTTCGGAGCCATGCGAAGGATGCCTTGCGCTTGTTTGGCATCGCCTGATTTCACGCGGACGGCTTCGTCTGCGATGACGCAATCGAAAGTGTTTGCAAGGATGGATGCAAGGGAAGGGGTGAACACGCAACGGATGCCGTCTTTTTCGTGGCCGATACCAAGCTGCCATGCGGCAGAAGTTTCAAGTGACGAGTGATCAGTGATCAGAGGAAGAGAAGATATGTGGCGGTTGATTTCTGTCAGGCGGGCGGCGAGGGTGGAGTCTGGGCAAGATTGCCATTCGTCGGCGGCGTTCTGGCCTAGCCAGTTGTAAGCGGTGATAAAGAACTTTGGCGGCTGATCCGACTTCGCCAAGGCTTCGACGGACAAGTTGTTGGCTTCTGATTTTTCAAGCAGGGGATCAGCGGTTTGATTGTTTGGAAGGATGCCGTTGCGGATGAGTTCCAAGGCTTGCTTCTGAGATTTGATGACTTGAACCTGGACTTTGAATTTGGTTTTTCCTTCGTCGATGATTTGCTCATGAAGCCCGGCGGGCGCGACGATGAGGGTGTAGCGGGATTTTTTGAGGAAAGGCAGTGCGAAGATAGCCATGGTTTTTCCAAGGCCGGGGTCCCAGCCGATGATTGCGCCATTCATGATGGCAGCGCGGGCGAGATCTTCGCGCTGGTATTTGCGGAAGATGAAAGGCTGGTATACAGAAGCGAGAAGGCTTTCAGGTGGAATAGAAGAGTGTTCTTGTTCCATGGTGGCGTGAAGTTTCATAGCTTTGGAAAGATTTTTACCGCAGAGGCGGAGAGGTAACAGAGGTGCGCGGAGCTTGGTTGATGAAATGAAAAGCCCGCCGTAGCTGGTTGCTAGGGCGGTGTTGGAAACTGCCTGAATGTTCAGGCGGATTTTGAAATGATTTCAGCGCGAAAGAATATCATCCAATGTGCTAGTTACTTCTTCGAGCTGGTCGGCGTTTTCTTCCATAGCTTCGCCCCGCTCTGAGTATTGGATTCCTTCAGGAAGATTTTCATATGCTTCCCGTTCTTCGTCTCTGACTTCGCAGAGGATATCGAGTGCTTTTTTAATCTTTTCGCGTCGGTGCTTGTTCATGATGATGTTTGATTGGTTGAGTTCAGATTCTCAGAGATCAATATCGATAACCATAGGCTTAGGCAATTCCTGGCATTCTTGCTCTGTGAGTTTTTCGAGATGTTTTGCTTTAGAGGTAATTCCCCAACCAGATGCCCATCTTACTCTTGGATTCGTTGGTCTATGATTGCCTTTGTATTTGACGACGATTCCGTGAGTCATTGCCTTGGCATTCTCGCGCATCTTTGGATCTTTGAGTTTCACGCGATCACCTAAGTTAAATGTGATGCTATTTTTTGTGATCATAATTTTGGAAAGTGGATCAGGTAGAGGTATGTCTTGGCCTTGTGTTCCACCTATCTTTTTATCGATAAGCTGAGTCCCTGCGTCTTTCAGTGACCTCTACCTGAAATTTTTAAGTGCCTGAATGTTCAGGCGGTTTATACTTCGGTAAGTGTTCCGTCTGGGGTGATGGTGTGGGTCTGTTTGCCGAAACGGTAGAGAAGTTTCCCGGCGGTGCCGGTGGGGCAATATCCGTAGTCGCCATCTTCCTCGGCGTTGCTGATCGGATCTAGGTAGATCTCGATGGTGGTTTTGTTTTGTTTGGCGGTGCGGGTGGCTTCCGCTATGATGGCGGCGAGGTTGTGGCGTTTCATAAGCAGGCTTGTAGCCTTGCGTATGTTTCCTGTGAGGTAGTCTAGGAGGTGTTCAGATTCTTCGCCGGTGACTTCTTCCAGTGCTTCCGATTCCGTGATTCCGTAGTGCTTGGCGATTGCTGCCAAGATTTCGGTTTTGGTTTTTTCGTCGGTGGCGTCCAAGAATGCTTTGGTGATGAGCTTGTTTTTGATGTCCATGGCGGTTAGAATGAAAAGAGATATTTTTCGAGGATAGGGGCGTGATAAGGTGATACTCGCTTGGTGTCGGTGACACTGTAGATCCATTCTCCGAATCCGTCTTCGAGAGTGTTTGGATCTATCCATTTCGATCCATTTCGGAAGTCGTGGTGCATCTCACCGGTTAAGGCTTTCTTGCGGGCTTGCTTGGCGGAAGCGGCGATGATGAGTTTGCGGGAAGTTTTTTCGTAATCGCCGTTTCTGATTTTGATGGTGATGAGATAGTGTTTCATGGTGTTGGATATTAAAGATGTTGTCTTACACTATTACCTGTTGGGGTGTGACAGGCTGGAGCTGCTTACTTTTTTCTGAGATCGTTGAGGATTTCGGATGGTGCGATTGAGCCGTATTGTTCGGCGAGATAGACAAGGCCGTTGTTATCCTCGGCGATGCATGCGATGTCTTTGTTCTTTTCTAGAACGGAATTTGCTTCGTCCATATCCAAGCAAATGTGAGTGATGCGGAAAACCTTACCCATGGAAGCCATGTAGATTTTCATGGGATCTGAAAGCTTGATCCGTTTTCTGGATTTGCTGTTTTTGATGTGATCACGGACGGCTTGCCAATCGGTTTCTTCGATGCCTTTGCCGCCGTCTTGGAGGCCGTCATGGAGATTCAGGAGAGTGGTGAGAAGAGCGATGGAGTTCATGGTATTGGATTGATTGGAGATTGATTCTCTCTACTATTACCCGTCAGGGCGTGACAGGCTGGATTAGGCGGCGTTGATGCGTTCCTCTAAAGCAGTGAGGGCGGCGAGGTTGGCTTGATAGGCTTCGGGATGGAGGCTTGCCACGTCTTGCGGGGTGGGGATGTGGAAATGATCCAGTAGAGAGGTGATGTGATGGTGGGTTTCTGAAAAGTGCGCAGATGATGGGATGGCATTATCTTCCCGGCGAACGTGGAAATGATGAATGTGGCCGCTTGGATCTGTGAGACTGACCAAGAGTTCCTTTCCTTTGAAGGTGAGGGTTTCGAGTTCGCCGTTGAAGTTGGTCTTGGTTCCCTTCCATTCGATATCTTCGATAGAGCAAGAGATGGGGCATTTGTCGCCGGGCTTGGCGGTGCCGATACCAGGAGCGGAGCAAACCAAGTGCGAGTGTTCATCTACCCAGCCAAGGGATTGAACTTGGCTGGGTTCATAGAAAGGTGCGCCTTCTCGATCGTATGCGGCGAGGGCGTTTTCTATTTCAGACAAGAGCCGGGGCTGGACGTTCCAGATTCCGGACTGTGCGGCGGCGCGTAAGGCGGTGCGATGGGTGGCGGTGACGCATAGACCGATGGGGGTATGGCCTTCCAGTGCGTGCAGTGATGCGATGAGATCGCGAGGGATTTTTCCGGAAAGGTGTTGAAACGGTGTAAGGTAGGTTCTGATTCTTCCAGAAGATGACAGGGAAATGTTATATTCCGGCGGGGTTCCGTTGTGCCTTGTTCCGTATTCGGTGCCGATGGCTTCCCATTTTTCCATGATTTCCCGCTTGGATAACAAGTGGGAATCCGTCAGGCGGCGAAGGCGAGGGGCGGCGGCGGATGCGGTGAGTATGCGGGCGATGGTGGCAGGATCTGAAGATGGGGCGCGTAGGAAAGAGATGGGGCTGGGTGTTTCATATTCCGCAACCCGGCGGAGGTAAAGGACGGCAGTATCAAAGGCCGTGGTTGTTCCCTCGAAAATGGCACCCGGTATTTCCAACCATTGCCAGATATTTCGCGCAAGGGCTGGGTGAGATGCGGGGCTTGATGGGTCGGTGGGGTCGCCAAAGAATCGGCGGGCGGTGGAGGCATTGCAGACCATGAAGCCCTCGCCATTCTGGGAGAGGAGATCGATGGAGATCAAAAATGAGGCGAGGGTGGAGTCTATGGTTTTTCCTTGTGAGTTGAAACATTCCGCGACGTTCGGGGCGGATGACTCTGAAAGCTGTGAGAGCCTTTCTGTGTGCCATTTCAGAGAGAAGGGCGGATTGATGGCGATGAAGGGAAGGCGGAGGTCGGCTTCTTTGGCGATGGGATACCAGTGGGTGAGATCGGCGCGTGTGAGGTGCCATTTCGAGCCTTTGGGGGCGTGTAGGGTTTCCGTTCTGGCATCGATGTCCAATCCGAGGGCGGTTGTTTCTGGGATGGCGCGGGCAATATTGCCAGATCCGAAATGGAGATCCGCAAGCAATTCGCAATGGATGCCAGGAAGGGCGGACCGAAGAGCGGCGCAAAGGTTTGCCGGTGTGTAGTATTGCTGCTGACCCAGTTCTGCGGCGTTGGTTGCGGAGTCTAGCATTTCCTGCAAGTTTGCAGGGTTGATGGTGGAGGCGGACTGGTTCATGTTGGTAAAAGCTGAAATTCTGAAATGCTGAGAAGCTGAAATGAAAAATTGAGCGTGGTTATGAAAAAATGAGATCCAGTTTTCTTTCTGTGAATTTCTCGATGGATTCTTTGCAGATGTATTTTGGAAGGTTGGCTTTCAGGGTTGGTGATGATTCACTTCGTTTGATCAATTCCATGACAACTTCGTCGCCGTCTCCCATCTCGAAACAACCATCGAACTTTCGTGATGTTTCGAGATTTTGAGTGATGATTCTTTGGGCGTAAGCGATGCGCTGGCTTTGTGATTTCATGGTGGGTGAATGTTCAGGCTTTGGCTTTGGTTAGTTCATCCCGGCGGTGCGGAAACCATGGCGCGTCAGTGTCGATGTGGATGAAATTTCCGTAGTTCTCCATCATGTAACCATTGGAGAAGCCGAGGACTTTCTTTCCGGGGAATTTCAGGCCGTAGCTATTGGTGAAATCTACCGTGTCTCCGATTTTCAGATCGCAATCGATCGGAGGTTCACTGAGGATTTCCATGGTTTTGTTCATTCCTGGGGCTTTGATGGTGATCGTTTCCATGATGTTTTATTGGTTCACGATTACCCGTTGGGATGTGACAGGCTAAAAATTCTGGGTGAATGTTCAGTCGTTTTCTTCTTCCTCTCTGTGAATGGTGCGAGAGATGAATTCAGCGGCTTTCTGGGCGCGTGCGGAGGCGGAGACGATAAAGCGTTTGTCTTCTTTGAGTTTTTTGAGCCATCCGCCGATATATGCGGTGGCGTTTTCGATGGTGCAGGGTGCGATTCCGGCCTTAGCGGCTAGGAATGAAGCGCCGAGTTCCGCAACCAGTTCTTCTTTGGCGTAGGGCTCAGATCCGAATTTTCCCGCAAAGGCATCTTCACGGTTCAAACGGGAAGCGTGGCCGGTGGAGTGGACAAGCTCATGGAAAAGGGTTGCGTAGTAGCTTTCCGGAGCGTGGAAGTCTGCCATTTCCGGCATGATGACAATATCCTTTGCTGGGACGTAGCAGGGCTGGGAGCCGCGATGAATAATTTCTGGCCGTCCCGGCATGTTGGCAACGATGTCTTCGCATGCTGGGATGGGGTCGGTGGTGCGGGCTTTTGCGTCTTCTGAGCTGGGATAGCAAGAGAGAGGGAGGTTTTCGATTTGGTGGATATTGAAAACGCGATAGTAGCGAAGCATCCAGCGGAGTTCATTCCGAGGGCAAGCGGACGGGTTGTCTTTATACTCTGAAGGAACGGAGGTTTTCCAGAAAACGACCATGGTTGACTTCTCGCCTTTGCGAACCATGCCGCCGAGTTTGTTGGCCTCATTCATGGTGATGAAAATCGGGTGCTTCCAGCTATTGGCGGCGCAACTGACAGCAAGCAAGAGCTGATTCATTCCGCTATACGGGCGGCCATGGATGGAGCGTGGCGAGCCGGTGGATGCGTCCCATGTTCTTTTCCAAGGAACGATTCCCTTTTCGAGGGCGGAGATGATTTGATCGGTGACGATTTGATAGATATCGAACGTAGTTTTCATGATGATAAATTTTCGGGTGAATGTTCAGACAGTGATTTGATTTTGTGAGGTTGTTTGATCTCCTCACTATTACCCGTTGGGGTGTGACAGGCTGGAAATGAAAAGCCCGCCAATGCGCGAGGCGTGGCGGGCTGTGTGCTTTGACTGATTTCTAAAAATCAGGAACGATCAAAACTTTTTTCTTTTGTGAGATTTCGGGTTGATCGGTTGCTGGATTGGCTGGCATTTCTGCAATGCTTTGGGCAAGTATCAATCGCTCTTCTGTATAGGTTGCGCACCATGGCCTTCCTTCTTGTGCAAAGTAATAGCGGAAACCGGCGGCTTTCATGCGTTCCCTTGTGATGTCGTCGGGTCTGCCATTGAAACGAAGTTCGATTCCGTTTCTCTCTTGGTTCCTTGTAAGGATAGGAGGAGCCGTGGCAAGCGGGCTTTGCTTGCGGGGTTTCTTGGGTTGCTTTTCCGGCGCGGCTTCTTTGGCTTTTTTTGGCTTAGTTGCGCTGGGTTTTTCGGCTGGCTCTTCTGTGGGATCTCGGAAAGGCGGTGCTTCGTTTGTGGGTGAATGTTCACCCGCGCCCGAATCGATCGGCGTTTCTTCGATTTTTTCCTGTGGGGTTTCTTGCTCTTTAGGTGCTTTGATTTTTTGCAAAATCCCAACGGGTTCTTCGCAACTCATAGGCATGAGGATTCCGATGGATTCACCGAATTTGATCATCATTGGCGGCGGGGATTTTTGGTCGGTGACTTCTGAAAATTCCATGGTGATTTTTCCGATGTCATTTCCGCCGAGAGATTCGATGATGTCTTGCAAAAGGTGCGGATTGAATGAAACGCGGAATTGCGGTTTTTCTCTTGGGATGACTTGTTGCCAGGCTGGGAAATTCATTGGACATTCACCGCCATTTTCCAAGGGGTGGCCGTTCAATGTCCCGGCATGCCAATCGAAAATGAGATTTTTCGCGTCAAGTGCCTTAGCGATTTTCAGATCTTGAGGAGTGATGCGGCATTTTTTCACTTTCCCCGCGCCCGGAATCGGAATTTTTGTCAAAACTCTTCCATTTGTGCAAACGATAGCGCGGGCTTCTGTGTCGATATATGCATCTTGCAAGACAGGTCTTGTTTTGTCAGTGCTGGCCGATTTGAGGAGATTTTTCGGGATTTTTAAAGTCGTGATTTCTGGATTCATGGAATGAAAAGAATTTAGATTTAGAAAAGCGCGGGCTTGTTAATTCAAACCCGCGCTCAATTTTTGAGGAGTTTTTAGGCCGCGATTGCTTCCAGGGGTTGGACTTCTTGACCTTCTGCTTTCTTGGCGAGGTCAGAGTAGATTTCCGCAAGCCATTCTTGCGCGTCAACTTCAGCATGCACGCAGGCCATGACGAGAGCCTTTCCCAACACTTCAACCATGCTGAGAAGTGATTCTTGGTTTTCCGTATTTGTTTCGATGTCCTTGCGGATTCGATTTTTAACTTGCTGAGAAGTGAGAATCGGCGCGTTTGCTGAAATGTCGGTGACGACAAGCGCGGATTCAATAATCACTCCAGATTTGAGATTTTCCGCTTTCAGGCGTTCGATTTCCGCTTCCAATTCCAAAACTTTCTTGGATGGTTTCGGCTCGCTTTTCCCTTTGAGTTCGCGGATCTCTTTAGCGGTTTTTCCGTCTTTGACGGCCTGCAATGCTTCACCGAGTTTTTCCTTTAAATTTTCTTTATTGAGAAAAGGCGAGAGAAGCGCAATTTTTGAGGATTCGAGCTTGTCGAATTCTTCCTCCGTCATGTCGATTTTCTTTTCGATGATCGCTTGAAAGACGCTCATGAGTTCATAGACGCCTTGAAAATTTGTCCGCAAATCTTTTCCCGTGATGCTCTTGGCATGTTCCAAGATTTTCCCCGGCTTGCAATCGCCCGCCGTGATCATTGCAACTAGCAACTTGGCGATTTCTTTTTTTCCATTCCCGGTTTTTTCGGTAGAAGTTTTCAGGAGTTTTTCGCGGCTTTCTTGTGTGCCGGATGTCATGCTTTCGTATGTTTTCATATTTTGATTTTCTTTTTAGTTTGTAGAGTTAAAGGGTGAACATTCACCCGCTTTGAGAGTTTGTTTCTCTCTTCACAATTACCCGCTCGCCCGTGACAGGCTGGAAGGGATTGCAAAGAAAATGCGCAACCGCGCATCTCTCACAATTACCCGCCGAAACGTGACAGGCTGGAGACACAAAAAAAGGCGGCGCGGAATGAACCGCGCCGCCTTTGGTTTTGCCTTTATCACGCAAGCCGCTTTTTCAGACGAGAAACCCGCTGGCGGGCTTGCTCAGTCATAGCCCCGGACTCTGTGAACATTTCAGCGAACTCATGCGGAGCAAATCCCCCGCGCCCGTCAATGAACATTGCGAGGGCATCCAGCAAGCGGCCATCATCACCCGCCGACCTACGCACGGCGGCGCGAGCCGCGCCACTTGTGGCCGCCGCAACCCGTGCCGAAATTGATTGAGAAATTTTTTCAGACGCTTTGCCGATATCTGAAAGAAGCGAAGGCCGGAACGTGGCCGCAAGGATGATTTCCTTTTCCTCCCATTCCCGCGCCCCGCGCCAGTTTGCAGGGACTTCCCGACCATCACGGCCACGAATGGCCGCATATTCCCATTTTTCAACGGCGCGGAACCCCGCGCCCACGACTGATTTCCTTTTGCAGATCGCACGCAGCAAAGACAAATCAGCAACAAAGCCGAGCCGCAAGGCACGGCGAAGAATTGGCAAGGCTTGCAAAGCCGCCGCCTCGAAAAAGATCGATTGCGCCTCGCTTACTTGATCGCGGAAGTTTCCCAGCTCGTCAGATTTTGGAATGGCTGAAACTTCGTTTCGATCCGTTGCGACTCGTCCGCCGCCAGCAAAGAAAGATTCGATATTGCCAGCTTTTCGCGCGAAACCATTCAAAGCCCAGCGCAAGGCGTAGCGGTTCGACCTCTCACGAAGGCCAGAAAAAAGGATTTTTTCCAGCGTGTTGATATCAAATGACGTTTTCATAATTAGATAATATTTTTCAACCGCCGATAGGCGGCTTGATTTCATTCAAAGCGGTTGAAATATGAATGATTTTTGATTGTTTGTAAACTAAAAAGAAACAAAAAGAATCTTTATTTATCCCGCGCCCGCGCCCAAAAGTTTTTCAAAAGAAATTTTTTTGGCTCGTCGCTGATCGCGGAAAGATCGCCCAAATCAAAAGTTGAAAGTCTTTTGCGCCGGTAAGAAGCACGAAGGGGAAACGCACCACCAGCACGGCCAGGCTTTTCCCGTGAAATTTCCAAGGGTGTTTTTCTTTCCTTGCCCGGCAGCCCAGAAAAAAAACGGGTGAACATTCAGACCATTTTTTTTAGCCGAAATCGCGATTCAGCAGGTAAACCCGCTATAAATTACCACGGGGAGGGGTTAAAAGTTGCGACCGAACCAAACCACAAATCACTTGATGGTGGCACAACAATGGATGTTGATCGTGTTTTACGAAAGGCTGTCAATCTCAGCCAAGATAGCATCCTTGGTCCACGTCTTCTTGGTGGATTCCGCCACAATGCGCCGGAGAGCGTGTAGGCCGCGATCCTTCAGCGAGTCCTTGCTGAGGGCGCGTGATTGGTCCAGAGCCTTGGCAAGGGCTGGAGCGGGTATCTGGAGACAATTCGCGAGGATGTTATTCATCTCGATCGTGAACGTCCTGCCTGGGTATCCCTGCTTGTTCCTGAGCCAACACCAAATGTTGATGTGGCTTACTTTGAATCCAGCCTTGGCAAGTCGTGCCGACATCTCTCGGGTCGAAATTTGGAGTTCCTCTTGCTTTTCTGATATCAGGATCTGCCATGGAGAATGGGGATCACGGAATTTGCTGGGGTTCTTGTTTGGTTTCCGGGCTTTATCCGAAAACTTCTTGGTCATTCCGACTGGGCGAGGCATGAAACAGGCTTAACATTTAACCGCGCAAAGCGCAAATGTTTTCTATCGCGCAACAATCGTTGCCAAAAATCCTCAAAGCCCACCCCGAAACTGGGGCGCGGGGAAAAATGTGGCGGAAAATGTGGCGACTGGAAAATATGTTCATTTTCGATTACCATATAAAATAAGACATTTTCGAGCGGTAATGTGGCAAGTGTGGCAAGTGTGGCAGATTTTGAATACCGCTAGCCTATATGTAAAAAAACAGTTGTTTTGAAGATTGCTGCGAGGGGCGCGGGGAAAAATTTAGCTCCATATTTTTTTCAGACGTAGGGCTATTGAAAA
>CBFGOP010000011.1:0-38935 GCA_965650415.1 uncultured Prosthecobacter sp.
ACATAACCACCGCGCAACACGCCATCGCGGCGCTCCTGCACGGAGAGGTGATTCATGGTCGGCACAGCCTGACGGGTGAGAATGAGGGCGGTCGGTCCGTCCGTGCGGTGCATCGATGCGATGAACGCACCGGCGGTCTCTTCGGGATCCGCAGGGCGGATGACATCGAGTCCTGGAATCACGCGCAGACCGCTGACGGTTTCAACGGGTTGGTGAGTTGGACCGTCTTCGCCGACACCGACGGAATCGTGGGTGAAGATAAATGCGGTCGGCAGTTTCGAAAGAGCGGCCAAACGGATGGAAGGACGAACGTAGTCGGCGAACACGCAGAAGGTCGCACCGCTGGCGCGGAATAAACCATCGTAAGCAATGCCGTTACAGATCGCGCCCATCGCGTGCTCACGGATACCGAACCAGATGTTGCGACCGGCTGGGTTCTTGGCAGAGAAATCCCCTGCTCCGGCGAGGTAGTTTTTGGTGGATCCGAAAAGGTCCGCGCTACCTGTTAGGAATTGCGGAACGGCTTTGGCGACATCGTTGATGACTTTCGAACCTGCGGAACGGGTCGCGTCCTTATAGTCCGCTGCGAACGCAGGAATGCTGTCGGAGAGGTTGGATGGAGTGGCGAGCGCGACACCTTCGGTGAGCTGTTTTGCCAGTTCGGGATTGGCTTTCGCCCATGCCTCGTAAGTTGCCTGCCATGCCTTGAAGCCGGCGACGAGTTCCTTCTTGCGCTGGGCGAAGAATGCCTGGGTTTCACCGGAAACAAAGAAATGCTCATCGGCTGGAAGGCCGAGCCCGGCGCGTGCGGCTTCGATGAATTTCGCTCCGCCTTCGCCGTGCGCTTTGGCAGAACCGGCGACTTCAGGGATGCCTTTGCCGATCAAGGTCTTGGCGATGATGACTTTCGGTTTGCCGTTGTCGTCGGCTTTTGCTTTCGCAATCGCTTTTTGGATGGCCGCGAAATCATGTCCGTCGATCACCAACGCATCCCATCCTTGGGAGAGGAAATATTGCTCGGCGTTTTCGCTCTGGCTCTGATCGGCCATCGCATCGAGCGTCACGTCGTTGCTATCGTAAATGAGAACCAGGTTATCGAGGCCGTTGTGGCCGGCGAATGCAATGGCTTCTTTGGCGACACCTTCCTGAAGGCAGCCGTCACCGTGGAGTGCGATCACGTGATGATTGAAAATCGTGTGCTCGGGGGTGTTGTAGATCGCCGCAGCGCGTTTGCCGGAAATGGCGAATCCAACCGCGTTGGCGATGCCTTGGCCGAGAGGACCGGTGGTGGCCTCAACGCCGGGAGTTTCATGATACTCAGGATGGCCTGGTGTGATCGAATGAAGTTTGCGGAACGAAGCGACGTCGTTTTTGGAAACGGCATAACCGGAAAGGTGAAGCCATCCATAAAGGAACATGGAGCCGTGACCCGCGGACAAAATGAAACGGTCACGGTTCAACCAACGCGGGGCGTCGGGATTGTAGTTCATCGATTCACCGAAGAGAACCGCGCCGATTTCGGCACAGCCAAGGGGGAGACCAAGATGGCCGGAATTACAAGCGTGGACGGCATCCATGGCCAAGCCACGCGCTTCATTTGCAGCAGTGATAAGTGCGTTGGTATTCATATAAATCAAGTTACCCGCGACGGTTTCTTGGGTCCGGGGTGGGCAAACCCTAGGAATTCACGACCTTTTGACAAGTCATCATCCATTTTTTTCGAGGCAGACGCGTCAAGTTCCACTCATGGTGGCCAGTTCCGCGTAACATACCCCGTTACCACCAAACAAATCCAGTGCGCTCCCCACGGTGACATCCACACGTCCTTTGCCCAACTCATCTACCAACAGCACATCCGCCAATGATGCAGCTCCACCCGCATAAGTGATGGGGCATTTTCCCCACTCTCCAAGAAATTTCACCAATTCCTGATCCACCCCGCCGCAAAGCCCCTCGACATCTGCGGCATGCACCAAAAACTCATCACAAAACGGCAGCAAATCGTCCAGAGTCTGAACGGAAATTTCCATCTCTGTCAGAGTTTGCCAGCGATTCATCGCCACCGTCCAGCCCTCCGCCGTACGCCGACAGGAAAGATCAATCACCAATTTTTCCCTTCCCGTTTCCTTCACCAAATCCTCCAAAGCCTGATGCAAAAACCGTCCCCGGGAATCAAACAAAGCCGAGGTCACGATCACATGACTCGCACCCGCTTCCAGCCAGCTTGTGGCATTATCAGGTCGTATCCCACCACCCAACTGCATCCCTCCGGGCCATACCGCCAGCGCCTCTTTGGCCGCCACTTCATTGCCTTTTCCCAACATGATCACGTGCCCGCCAAAGAGCCCGTCCTCTCGGAAACGCTCCGCATACCATGCTGGGGACTTGTCCGATACGAAATTCTCCTTCGGGCCCGGCCCATGGTCCCGAAGGCTGCCACCCACGATCTGCTTCACTTTCCCATTGTGCAGATCAATACAGGGACGAAATCGACACTTCATTTCGAACTTTTACCAACCTTCACTCCCTTATCCACCTTCGCCCCACAGGAGCTACCGCACTTGCAATCCTTTTTGCACATGCAATGAGGCGCATACTTGCAGGATGGCTTGAATGTCGCTGGATCGATAGGTCGATCCACGCGACATGAGCTCAATACAGTCATAAGGGCGAGGGCGAAGTAGAAAAATTTCATAAACGTCAGCTTAGATTCGAAGGATGATCTAATCCTGAAAAGCCAGATTGGCGAGTTAAAAAACCCATCAAACCATTAACTCAAGCACCCGCTGCCTGATGATTATCCTCAGCATTTTCCATCTTCTTTCTTCCATGTCAGAAATCCATCACTCATGCTCACCGCAGTGAAATTCCTTTTCAGCATCAGTCTCGTTCTTCTCCTTCCCCTGCTGCACGCCGAGGAAATTGCCGAGCTGCGCATCTCGGCTGCAGAACGCGCCATGGAAAATGATCTGTGGGACGTCGCGACATCCAAACTCGAGCGCGCCGCCGAAGAACCCAATCTCTCTCCTGAAACCTCTGCCCGCATCAACATCATGCTCGCAGAGAGTTTTATCCGCAGCAATCAACCCAACAAAGCTCTCACTCTGCTCGACCAACCCCTCCTCGCCGAACTTCCGGAAACCCCGTTTTGGCGCGGACTCGCCCTCGCCGGTATCGGTCGCTTCGGTGAAGCCGTGGAATCCCTCTCCCTAGTCACCGCTCAACCCACTCATCCTTTCATCAGGGAAGCGGTGCTGACCACCGCAAGCCTCCAACTCTCTCTCGGCAGATCCGATAAATCCATCGAGACCCTCAAACTTCTCCAATCTTCTTCCAAACTCTCCGACCGTATCGAGTCATCCATCCACCGGATGGAGATCCTCATCGATCTCGGACAATTCGAAAACGCACGTGCCCTCTACCCAAGCGATCAGGAAATCCCCAAAGACCTTCAACCAACCGCAAAGTTCATTGATGCCACTCTGACTCTGGCCGAGGGGAAACCGGATCGGGCTGCAACCCTTTTCACCGAACTCCTGGAAAATCCGGAAGGCCAATCCGTTACCCGATATAATCTCGCCGCCATCGGGAAAGCAGACGCCCTAACCGCACAGGACAAACCCGAGCTTGCAACCCAATCGCTACTCACCTTCATCGATGAGAATCCCAGCTCTTCATCCCTCGAACCCATGTTCCGCAGGATCATCGATTCCTTTCCGGAAAAAATCCTCTCCGCCGACCACCCCACCCTGAACCAACTCAAGGAATGGCATCCAGCCACTCCGCCATCCGGTACCGGATTGATCAACACTCCTCCAAGCGACACCACAGGCGCGTGGCCGCACCCGAATGCGGAAATCAGCGACCTGGCAGTTTTCGCCCTGCACGCCAGTGCCATCGGCCTGCACAAGATCGGCAAGCCCGAAGCTCAGAACGAAGCACGCCGTAATATGCAACGCATCCTGCTGCTCGCCCCTCAACACTTCCTAGCACCCAAATCTATTTTCATCCTCGCCAAATGGCATCTTGAAGCGGGCGAACCCGACCAGGCCTTCGCGCTGTTAGAAGCTCTTCGCCAAACCACAAAATCCTCATCCATCCGTGGCGAAGCCGCATTCATCGATGCGAAAATCGCCTATGATCTGGGACAAAAAGATCTAGCCACCTCGCTCTTCGACGAAGCCGCATTGCTGCTCTCCGGAGAAAACCAGAAACGAGCCCTGCTCAATGCCGCTCTCTCACGCCTCAACGAAGCCAACGCATCCACCCTTCTCATTCAAACCGAAGACCCTGTGGTTGCCGCTCAACTCAATATCGAACTGGAACTCGAAAAAGCGCTTTCCCAACGTGACCCAGAACAAGCGAGACGCGATCTCGACGCCTTCCTGACCACTCATCCCAAGCACCCGCGTGCGATCGAAGCCCGGGTTGCCATCATTGAGGCCGCTATCAGCACCAATCCGCCCGATCTTTCACTCGCTCGCGCCCAACTCGAAACCATCAAAGCATCCGACCAGTCCCCAACGCCCGACATCAGCGCCCGACTGAGCATGGCGGAACTTCGCATCCTCGAAGCCCAAGAAAAACCCGAGGAAACCATCGCGCTCGCAAAACAAATCATCACAAAATTTCCCAACACCCGCCAAGAATCCGAAACACTGCTGATTCTTGGGAAAGCCCTCTATAAGTCCGGTAGTTACAACGATGCGCGCCTGATTTTTGAAAAAATCGCCAAAACCAATCCCGGCAGCCAACGCGCTCAAGCCGCCCTGCTGCTTGCGGCCAGATCCGCAGCCCTCGGAGCGACAAGCCAGTCGCGCGAGGAAGCACTGACCTTATTTGACCAAACCATCGCGATCGATGGCCCTCTCCGCTCTCTTGCGATTCTCGAAAAGGCCAGACTCTACATCGATCTCAATCGCATCCCCACTGCCATCGAAACCCTCTCCGCCGCTTACGAAAAAATTTCCCCGGACGATCCGTCCCGTTTGCCAACCGGACTGCTGCTTGCCGAGGCGATCTATGCCAAAGGCGATTCCGATCCGGAATCCCTGCTCAAATCTCTGGAAATTTACGACCAACTCATCAAGCAATCAGCAAACAATCCCGCACAGTTTTTCCGCATCCAATACCTCCGCGGCTTGACGCTCGAAAAATTGCCAAACCCGGAAAACCTATCGGAAAATCGCCTAGGAGATGCTCTTGAAGCTTATTTCTCGGTTCTTGACCGACCCATCGATCCCGCGCCGCCGGAGTGGGAATGGTTTGAACGCAGTGGTTTCCGCGCTCTCACCCTGCTGGAAAACGCGGAGCGCTGGCAAGCAGCCATCGCGATTGCGGAAAAAATCGCTACCTTCGGTGGTCCCCGTGCCGAAGAAGCATCAACCCGCGCCCGCCAACTCCGTCTCAAACACATGATCTGGGAAGATTGACCCATCCTGCTTCAAAGAAGATCGACACCCGCATCATCATCCCGCAATTTCACCCACGTCTCATGTTGAAGGTTTCCCTCTGGCCAACGCCCCTTATCCTTACCCTGCTCGGGGCATTGGCTGCGTTCATTTTGTTTCCGATGGAGCAGCAGTCCGTCAATGAATACCTCACCGGTTTTCCGGATTCCCACATCTTCACAACCAAAGTCAGACCCTACATCGTTCTCGCTTTGTGCTTCATGCCCGCCCTTGCAGCGATTGCCTACAAACTCGGCACCACGTTTGATCGCTATCTTTATCGCCAGTTTTTCACGATCTTCATCATTTGTTTCGCCGCGTTGTTCGCCATCTGGATGTTGCTCGATCTCAATGACAACGCCGGTGACTTCTCCGGTGCCAAAAACAAATTTCTCAGCATGGTCAGTTTTTATGTGTTGAGATCTCCTGCCATCATCATCGTGCTGATTCCATACACACTCCTTCTCGCGAACATTTACTGCTTGGGAAAATTATCCAAGAGCAACGAAATCATCGCGATGATCCAGAGTGGAACCGGCATTTTCCGGGTCACCTTTCCTCTCATTTTCGCCGGCCTTTGGTGTAGCCTGCTGCTGCTCGGCCTCAACTATCAATGGGCTCCTCACTCGGAAGGCAAACGCAACGACATCATCGCCATCGCAAAAGGCCTGCCCGTCATTGAAGCAAAAAATGTCCTGTTCCGCGCCCCGTATTCAAATCGTCTCTGGATGGTCGGAACTTTCCCGGAACATTTCCTCAAAGGCGAGCCCCTGCAGAACGTGGAAATCACTACCATGCGTCCCGACCAATCCATCGAGACGCGTATCAATTCTTCCAGTGCCACCTACGACAAAGAGACCCGCACGTGGACTCTTCAAAATCCTCTGATCAGCCGTTTCGAACCAGGCCAATCTCCCGTCTTCGAACAACTCGAAGAACCTCTGATTAGCAATACCTGGAGGGAAACCCCGTCCCAAATCATCAAACCGGGCCTCAGCGTG
This sequence comes from uncultured Prosthecobacter sp., assembly GCA_965650415.1. Lineage (GTDB taxonomy): Bacteria > Verrucomicrobiota > Verrucomicrobiia > Verrucomicrobiales > Akkermansiaceae > Luteolibacter. The sequence goes on from CBFGOP010000011.1 coordinate 6,452, forward strand.
GAATATCTCGGTATTCCGGAACTGAGCTCATGGCTGATCTCGCCTCTCGCAAAACAAATGACCGCGAATCTTCCCGCTTATCTCACCCATTGGCATTACCGCTGGGCCCTGCCGATCACTTGTCTTGTGACTGTGCTGCTCGCCGTTCCCCTTTCGATCCACTTTTCGCGACGCGGCGGCGGCAGCGGAGTATTTCTCGCTGTGGTTCTCTCCGTACTCATGCTTTTCACCTCCACCATCACACTTGCCCTCGGTGAATCCGGCACCCTCACGCCCATGATCGCGGCATGGCTTCCCAATCTCATCTTTGCAGGAGTCGGGCTCTATTTCTATCACAGGCGCAGCACTGGCAGACCGATCTATCAGTCATTGAAAAAACTCATCATCCCAAACAACTAATTCCCTTCTCATGGCACTTCATGAATCATGGCATGTTCGCAACCGCAGTCGCGAATGCACTATCACCCAAGTCCCCTTTAACGAAGGACAACCCATCGTAACCGCCCTTTTCCCGGATCCCGAATCTTCAGGATATCTCAGAAAGGACTTCTGCGAATCAGCATGGGCCGAGCGCTCTTCCGACGAAGAGCAGCCGTTTTCATACTGGAAAACCAAATACCAGGCGACATCCACCCAGGACAACCAACCCGTCGTTACCAAACAGAGTGCTGAGGAACTTCTCAAACACCTCGTCGATGAAGACCAGGAGCATACCGAAAACACCCGCTACATTCTCGCGGTGATGTTGGAGCGCCAGAAAATCCTGCGAGAGACCGATACCCAGCCCACCAATAGCGGTATCCTTCGCATCTACGAACACCGGAAATCCGGCGAGGTCTTCATCGTCAAAGATCCCAACATCCCCTTGGATGAGGTCGAAAAAATCCAGTTGGAAGTCATGGAACTCCTCGCTCCTCAATCCGCCCAATCGACGGAACCAGCAATGCCAGAATCAGCAACCGAGGAAACCCCATCCGGCCCTGCCGAAGGGGAGCTTCTGTAAAGAGAATCGCCGCATGGGGGTTGACCTCGATCAATTCCTGAATACACATACGCCTCATGCAGCAAGACGACTCGAAACCAACCGAAAACACCCCTGATTCCGAGGAGCCAGCAACCGATTCCGCCGATTCCTCAACCGCAACCCAGACCGCTCCCGAGGCAGATCCATGGGAGCAACTCGAAGCTGAGGCAAACAAATGGAAAGAACTCTCCCTGCGCACCGCCGCGGAAATGGACAACCTGCGCAAACGCACCGCACGTGAACGTGAGGAAGCCATCCGCTACGCCAACCAACGCCTGCTGGAAGAACTGCTCCCCGTCATCGATAACTTCGAAATGGGCATGCAGGCCGCATCGCAGGACACCTCCTCGATGATCTACATCGGCATGGACATGGTTCGCAAACAGCTCAACGAGTTTCTCAGCAACCAAGGCGTGACCGAAATCTCCACCACCGGTCAGTTCGATCCCAATCTCCACGACGCGGTCTCACAGGAACCTTCCGAACAGGCCGAGGGCGAAATCATCCGCACCGCACGTCGCGGCTACAAACTCCGCGATCGCCTGCTGCGCCCCGCCAGCGTTGTCGTCTCCACCAACCAGGAAAGCCCTCAGTAATTTTTCTCTGATTGAGGTTTAAAGTTTAACATTTAAAATTTCATGCCCCGCGACTACTACGAAATCCTCGGCGTTTCCCGCAATGCAGATGCAGCCGAAATCAAGAAAGCCTACCGCAAACTCGCAGTGAAATTTCATCCGGACAAAAACCCCGGAGATCCCACTGCTGAAGAAAAATTCAAGGAACTCGGCCAAGCCTACGAAGCCCTATCAGATCCCGACAAACGCGCTGCCTATGACCGCTACGGTCACGATGCGTTCTCCGGCGGTATGGGCGGCGGTCGGGGCGGCTTCCACGATCCATCGGACATTTTCTCCCAAGTCTTCGGCGGCGCCTTCGGTGGCGGCTTCGAGGAATTTTTTGGCGGTGCAGGTCCTCGCAAAAAATCCGGCAAACAACGGGGATCCGACCTCCGTTACGATCTCGAAATCAGCCTTGAAGAAGCTGCTCGCGGAGTCGAAAAAGAACTCGCAATCGAGCGCAACGTCCCATGCGGAAAATGCAACGCCACCGGATCGAAAGGCTCGGGCGGAGTCAAAACCTGCTCCACCTGCGGCGGACGCGGTGTGGTCGGTAGACAATCCGGAATTTTCATCCAACAATCCACCTGCCCGGAATGCCGGGGAGCAGGTGAAATCGTCGCCGATCCCTGCGGCGATTGCCGTGGGCAAGGCCGTGTCGAACGTGAAACCCGGATCAAACTCCGCATTCCAGCCGGCGTCGACACCGGTGTAAGGCTGCGCTCCACCGGAAATGGCGATGCCGGAGTCCGTGGCGGAGCATCCGGCGACCTTTACGCCTTCATCCATGTCGAAGATCACGATGTCTTCGAGCGCGAAGGCACCACGCTTTTCTGCGAAGTCCCGCTTCCTTTCAGCACCGCTGCCCTCGGAGGAGAACTCAAAGTTCCCACCCTCGACGGCCAATCTTCGATCAAAATCCCCGCGGGAACCCAGGGAGGCACCACTTTCCGCGTCCGTGACAAAGGCATGCCTTCCCTCTCCGGCGGCACCAAAGGCGATCTTAATGTCACCGTCCAAGTCGAAGTCCCAACCAAACTTAACAAGGAACAACAGGATAAACTCCGCGAATTTGCCGAATCCATCGGTACTCAGAACTCACCGGTTCATCAAAGCTTCCTTGAAAAAGCCAAACGTTTCTTCGACCTGTAAACATGGCGTTCAAACTGGAACACACCGACGGCTCCGCCCGTGCCGGAACCCTCACCCTCCCGCATGGTGAAGTCCGCACGCCAATCTTCATGCCAGTCGGAACCCAGGGATCGGTCAAAACTCTCCACCCGGCGGAACTTGAGGAACTCGGCGCCCAAATCATCCTCGGCAATACCTACCACCTCTGGCTTCGTCCGGGCGATGAACTGATCGGCAAAATGGGCGGGCTCCATGATTTCACCACTTGGCAAAAACCCATCCTAACCGACTCTGGCGGCTTCCAAGTCTGGTCCCTTGCGAAAATGCGCAAAATCACCGAAGAGGGCGTGCGCTTCCAATCTCACCTCGACGGCGCCAGAATGATGCTCAGCCCCGAGAAATCCATGGAAATCCAGGCCGCACTCGGCTCGGACATCGCCATGCTTTTTGACGAATGCCCGCCCTACCCATGCGATGAAAAATACGCAGCAAATTCCCTCGCCCTCACCACACGCTGGGCAAAGCGCTGCAAACAATGGATCACTGAAAACCAACCGCTTACCGCCGGTCTACCGCAGAACCACTTCGGCATCGTCCAAGGCTCCATCTACGCCGACCTCCGCGAGCAATCCGCCAGTGAACTGGTGGAACTCGATTTCGATGGCTACGCGGTCGGCGGTGTTTCCGTCGGGGAACCCGAGGAAGAAATGTTCCGTGCCATTGACAATGCCGTGCCTTTTCTCCCCAAAGACAAGCCCCGCTACGCCATGGGACTGGGAACTCCACCACAGATCCTAGAAATGATCGCCCGCGGAGTGGACATGTTCGATTGCGTGATGCCGACCCGCATGGCCCGTCACGGTGTCGCTTTCACCCTCGATGGCCCGGTTCATATCAAAAACCTCGCCCACGCCACCGACCCACGCCCACTGTGCGAATCCAGCCACCCGCATGTCTCCCGTTTCTCCCGATCCTACATCCGGCACCTCTTTCGGGCGGGTGAAATGCTCGCTTTACGATTGCTTTCCTTCCACAATCTGCATTTCTACCTAACCCTCACGCGGCAAGCGCGGGAAGCAATTGCCAACGGTACTTTCGAAACCTACAAACAAACATTCATCCAACGATATAACGCCAAACACACCGAATCATGATCACACTCCTCAACACCCTCGCCGCCGCTCCAGCCCAACAAGGTCCTCAGTCTCTCATCGGTCACCCGATGTTCATGATGGTGATCATGATCGTTCTGTTTTATTTCCTGCTGATCCGTCCGCAACAACGCCAGCGTAAGGAACAGGCCGCACGTATCGCCGCTCTCAAAACAGGTGACAAAGTCATCACCACCGCAGGCATTCATGGCATCGTTCACAGCATCAAGGATAACACCGTCATGCTCAAAGTCGCCGAAGGCACCAACCTCGAATTCGACAAAGCAGCCATCGTGACCGTTTCCAAAAAAGAAACGATCTGATTCTTTTCCCCTTCTCTCATTCCAGTTCCACCGAAATCCCATGTCCGAAGCCACCCTTTTTCTAACAAAACTGATCAAGTCCTTTTTTAACGATCCGCTCGCGATCTTTCTCACTGGGCTTCTGCTGTTGATCCTCTTCTGCTGGTATTTCGCAACGGAGATCGACAAAAGAAAACGCAACATCGGCAGTTTACTCATTATTCTGATTCTGATTCTTTGTGGCCTCGGAATCTATCCGCCCGAGGAACGCCTCAAAGGCAGCATCGACATTGTTGGCGGATCCGCTTTCTCGGTTCGGATTCAGCCCAAACTGGACAGCGGTGAAAACCCCATTCCAATCACCAAGGATCAAGTCGATGAAGCCATTCGTGTGATCAGTTCACGCCTCGACCCCGACGGTAAAAAGGACCTCGTGATCGCCGCTCAAGGCACCGACGGCATTCTGGTACAAATGCCCGGTATTGAACCGGAGGAATCCGAGGAGGTTCGTAAAAAACTGGAAACCGTAGCCAAACTCGAACTGCGCCAAGTTTCACCCAGAAATGAGGAAATTGGAGCCAATGGCAAGACCCTTGCCCAACGGGTGATGGACGGCGAGGAAATCGAACCGGGTTACCGTGCCTATCTCGAACCCGGCAACGACGAAGAAAACAATGAATTTACAAAGCCGATCCTGCTCAAGCGTGTCGCTTCACTCGGTGGTTCAGACATCGAGTCAGCTGTTCCATCCGCATCGAATTTCGATGCCATCAGCGTAACCCTGAACAACAAGGGCGCGGAAAAAATGTTCAATCTCACCAAGGACATGCGCAAAGGAATCGATCGTCTTGCCATCGTTCTGGATGATCGTGTGATCAGTGCTCCTCGGGTGAATGACACACTCACCAAAACCTTCGAAATCAGCGGTCTGAATGAACCCGGTGAAGTGAAAGAACTTATCAACGCCCTGATGAATCCTCTCGAAAACCCGCTCAAGATCGAACAAGAGCGCACCGTCTCCCCGACACTAGGTTCCTCCTTTGTGAAACAGGGGATTTTCTCCGGCTTGGCCGGGTTGGCCATCACCGCTGTGTTCATCTTGTTCTATTACCACTTGGCAGGAATCATCGCGCTCGTCGCTCTTCTCATCAACGGCGTGATTCTCTTCGGCGTCATGGCGATGTTCGGCTTCACTTTCTCGCTGCCGGGTATCGCAGGCCTCATTCTCACCATCGGTATGGCTGTGGATGCCAACGTGCTCATCTACGAGCGCCTTCGTGAGGAAATCGCAAACGGAAAATCCCTCAAAACCGCTATCGTCTCTGCTTACGAAAAAGCCTTCTCGTCCATCCTTGATTCGAACCTTACAACACTCATCGCCAGTATCATCCTGATTGGAATGGCCAGCGGCAGCATCAAAGGTTTCGCGATCACTCTTACCATCGGACTCGTCGCTTCCATGTTCTCCGCCATCCTCGGAACCCGCGTGCTTTTCCGCTGGGGAATCGACACTGGTATGCTGCGCAAACTCACCTTCATGAACCTGATCAAAGCCACGAACTTCGATTTCATGGGCAAGGCGAGAACTGCCGCAGTGTTCTCCATCGTATTGCTGGTTGTCTCGTTTGGCTCGTTCGGAGTGAAACAACTGTCCGCTTTCGGAATCGATTTCACCGGTGGAACCCTCATCACGTTCAACCTCGGGGAAAAAAATGTGAGTCTTGAGGAAGTGAATGCCATCCTTAAAAAAACCCAACTCACGCGTGATGCGATCCCGCAGGAGCAGAACATCCCGGGAAGCGGAACTCTTCTCACCATTCGAGCTGACTCTGATGACAGCGACAAAATCATCGAAGCCCTGCGTGCCGAGATACCTCTGTTAGGCGAAAAGAATGATCAAAATGAATACTCCTTCGATGCTTCAAAAGAAATCGTCTCAGCCACTCTTGGCATGAGTTTCCTCAAAGAAGCCCTGATCGCCCTGGGTGTCGGTATTCTCGGCATCTTTGCCTACATTGTGATCCGTTTCGAAATTTCTTTCGCAATCGGTGCTATCGTGGCGGTTCTTCATGACATGATCATCTCCATCGGAGTTGTCGTGATTTTGGGCCAGCAACTCTCGCAAATCCACGTGGCAGCCATTCTCACCATCGCAGGTTACTCGATTAACGATACCATCATCATCTTCGACCGTATTCGCGAAACCGTTCTGCTCCGTACCGGAGAAGTCCGTGATGTGATGAATGAGGCGATCAACCAAACCCTCTCCCGTACGATCCTCACTTCCTCGACAACCATCTTCACGTTGGTCATCCTGGCCATCTTTGGTGGAGCGGCGCTTCGTGACTTCTCCATTACCATCTTGGTCGGACTGATCATCGGAACCTACTCCTCCATCTTTGTCGCTTCCCCCATCACTCTCTGGTGGTCACAACGCAAAGGCGGAAATCTCCGCAAAGACGTTCTCGCCACCACTCTCGCCGGTGAGTCCGTCAAAGCAGATTGATCGATCTTCCAATAAAAAAGCCGCAGTGAAAACTGCGGCTTTTTTTGTATATCACTCTGCCACACTTGGAGCTTCATCCCGCTCTCTGTGATCCCTGAATCGTTCCCTGTGCTCTCCCTCCTTCACATGAGGACGTGAACCACGAGGTTCTCTCGGCCTGTCTTCCGGCGTGATCTGGCCATCTCCATTCGTATCCATGCGATTGAAGATCTCCTGTCTTTTCTCCTCAGGCAATTTGCTGAAAAAAGCTCCTTTGCTGAGTTCCTCGAAACTCAAACCTCCACTCTGATCCGTATCCAGCTCGCGGAGTTCGCGCATGCGGCGCTCATGATTTTGCTGATGCATCCTGCGAATCTCCATCGGTGTGATTTTTCCATCTCCATCCGAATCGATACGAGTAAAAATCTCCTCACGCTTCTCTTCAGGCACTTGCTCCATGCGTGGCGATGCGTAGAACTCCTCCGGACTGATGGTTCCGTCCCCATCCTTATCCATCTTTTTGAATCCCTCATGATGCTCCGATGGCCGACGGTGTTGCGAATCCCTGTCCCCGTTCTTCTGCCTTTCCTGCATGCGTTTCTCCAAAAACTGCCGTTTTTGTTCACTCGACTCATCATCACTCTGGGCATGGGCGACAGAGACACACAGACAGATACTCAAAAGAACTTGTGGCTTCATGGAAAAATAACGTTTTAAAGTTCGAGGAATTAGCGAGAGAATAAGCAAGCTCTCCTCAAAACACCTGACATCCATAAAAGTTTCACTCGAATTTTCACCTGCCACACATGCACATTCTCGATATTCTCCGCGCACCGAAACCCTCACTCTCTTTCGAGTTTTTCCCGCCACGGACTTCCGCCGCATGGGAAGAACTCTATGAAACCATCCAGAACTTGGAAACCCTCTCTCCTTCTTTCGTATCCGTGACTTATGGTGCGGGCGGAAGCACCCGTGAACTCACCCACGATCTTGTGCTTCGGATCAAACAAACCACCAATATTCCGCCCGTCCCACACCTGACCTGCGTCGGTCATACCAGAGCGGAAATCGATGCGATTCTCACGCGTTACGCCGAGGCAGGAGTTTCAAACATCCTCGCATTGAGAGGAGATCCGCCAAAAGACCAACCGAACTACGATTGGTCACAAGGCGATTTCCGCTACGCAGCTGATCTGGTCGCCCACATCAGAAAATTCAACGAATCCGGATGCCACCCCGATCCAAGGGGCTTTGGGATTGGAGTTGCCGGTTTTCCCGAAGGACATCCTGCCACACCCAATCGCGTTGAAGAGCTGGATTTCATGAAGGCCAAGGTCGATGCCGGAGCCGATTACATCTGCACCCAATTGTTTTTCGACAATCACGATTTCTTCGATTACCGGGATCGTTGTCAGCTCGCAGGAATTCACATTCCCATCATCGCAGGCATCATGCCCGTGACTTCCCTTTCCAGCATGAAACGCATGGCCGAACTCGCTGCTGGTGCCCGCTATCCAGCCAAACTCATCAAAGCACTGGACCGTGCCAACTCCAGCCCCGAGGGGGTCGAGCGTGCCGGAATTCACTATGCTGCACAACAATGCGCCGAACTGCTGGATCAATCGGTCTCGGGCATTCATTTCTACACCCTCAACAAATCCCACGCGACCCGGCAAATCTATGCCTCGTTGGGACTCTGATGGTTACTTCACAGTATATAGACGGCCAACACCTGTCTGCCAGGATGTTTTGGCACTCTGATACAGAGCCGTGAGCTGCGCTTCCGACAGAAGCCGATACTCAACAGTTTTGGCATGAGTGGTCACAGGATATTTTTTCACAACCATATCCTGCAGGGTGCTTCCTTTTTCCTGGGCCAGATTGTTGACCGCTTCCACGGCACGCTCCGCCAATTCAGCCGTCGCTGAACTCGGGCCTGCCGCCGTAGCAGGAGAAAGGAAATAGAATCTAGCCAGCGCCTGCCCCTCCGTATCGATTGTCACTTCGTCCACGATGATCGTTCCATCAAGGACATACTTGTGACGGCTCACAGAAATGACTCGGGACAAGGCCACCACATAGTTTCCTCCTGGCAAATTGGCTTCCCAAAAGCCCCTGCCTCCGCGCTGGCTATCCTGGTTTTGATCCTCCGTAGTAGTATTCGGATCGGTCGTGTTGTTTTGAGCGGAAAGCTCTATCGATACCGCCAACAACATCGAAATCACAAGAATCGGGAATTTCATCATGCCAGAAATTACAACTGTTGCTCGAATTTGACCAGTTTCTAAAATAGTTCGGAAAAGTTAATGATTGATCCGCCGCCCCATTTGACCCAAGTTTCCCATATGGTTCGCTACCGCCCCAATGTTGCGGCTTTAATGGTCGACTCACACGGGAACCTCCTGATCTGTGAGCGATTCACCATCCCCGGGGCATGGCAGTTTCCTCAGGGCGGTGTGGATGATGGCGAGGATATTGAGCAAGCCCTCTATCGGGAAATCAAAGAGGAAATCGGCCTGTCCAAAAACCATTACGAAGTGCTACAACGTCGTGACGGTTATCGATATCTTTATCCACCGGATGTCCGCTCCAAGAAACTTCAAAAACACGGGAATCACGGACAGGAACAAACTTACTTTCTTTGCCGGATCAAACCCCACGCTCCAGAAATCAATGTCCATCAGACACCTCAGGAATTCCGTGCATACCGCTGGATCCACCCATCGGAGTTTGATCTCGATTGGTTACCCGCCTTCAAACACGAAGTCTATCGGGCGGTGATGAAAGATTTTTTCAATATCACCCTGGAGTAGCGAAATCAGCCGAGTTTTGCCGGGTATTCCCCTTTCGCAATCAAATCGGCGATTGATTGCACGACAAACGGTTTGTCTTCGGGGAAAGTCACTCCGAACCAAGTGGCGGTGGTCTGGATGACTTCGCACTCGGTTTTTTCTTTACGGATCAGAGTATCAACGACCGTGGGAATGTAAAACTCACTTGTTTCCTTCTGTCCGTGCTGTGAGAGGAACTGTTCGAATTCGAATTCGATATCCAACATGAACTGCCGCGGAAACGCCCAAAAGTTCATCGAAGCCGAGCACTTTGCATCCAGCACCCTGCGTTCTCCTATCAATCCGATTCCGGAAATTTCTCCCGATGCTTCGCGCGCGATCTTCACCACTTCTTCGACTCCCATCAGCATCCCATCACCGCTCACCTCGCAAATTCCGCGATTCACACTGCCATGTTCCGAAAGGGTGTTTTCCAAGGGATATCCGATCAAGGCACAACGCGTCGGATTCGTCTTTTTCAAAAATTCGGCAGCCCGCTGATACGCGTCACGACCGTAAAAGTCATCCGCATTGATCACCGCGAACGGTCCGTCAACCAGCGCCCTTGCGGCACGGATCGCATGGGTCGTCCCCCATGGTTTGGTTCGACCCACCGGAGGGACATGTGGCGCCGGAAGATCATCCAGTTTCTGGTAGGCATAATCCACCCGTATCAATTTGGAAAATCTCTCCCCGATCCCACTCTTGAAGGCATCGGCAAAATCCTCACGAATCACAAAAATCACCCGATCAAAACCTGCCCGGATCGCATCATAAACCGAATAGTCCAACACCGTTTCACCACTCGGACCCATAGGATCCAGTTGTTTCAATCCGCCATAACGGCTACCCATACCTGCTGCTAAAACGATCAAAGATGGCATGGGCGAAACCTAGACATCCGTCAAATTCATGTCGATGAAACTCTACAGTGCTATTTCAAAAACAAAAAACGGGATGGCATTGAAACCATCCCGTTTTCGAAAAAATCAGAACCTGATCTATATCAATACTCGTAGCTGAGGTAGAAGTTGAACTGACCACCCTTGTCCGCAGCACTGTCAGGCGAGCTGACCGGCAATGCGTAATCCAAAGCCAGAGGAACCGGGCTGATCGGAAGCTGTATACGGACACCGAAACCGAAGTCGCTGTAGATATCCTGAGGAGCTGGATCGAATGCACCGTCATTCACAAAACCCATGTCATAGAAAACCGCGGCACGCACGCTATCGACAATCGGCACGGTGTATTCCGTGTTAACGAAGGCGAGAGACTGACCACCCAACACTTCACCTGAAGCCGCATCACGAGGACCACCGATGTCACGGAACTCGAAACCACGCAGGGTTCTGCCACCACCGAGGAACATACGCTCGAAGATCGGAACATCATCACTGATCGCATCAACAAATGCGAGTTCACCATTGACCGACAAGATCGTGTCCCACTTGAAATTCCAGTATTTGGAACCTTGGGAAGATAGCGTCATCGTTTCCACATCTCCACCCAAACCGGCGACGGTCAAGGATGCATCGAGTTTTTCACCGCTTCTGGGAGTAATCGTCGCATCACGGCTGTCGTAGAGATAGCTGAGAGTCACCGCACTGCGGGTGTAATCACCATCTTCTCTGCGGAAAGCAGCGCTGGCAGTGGATTCCACATCCACTTCAATGGTTTCCAAAGTGTATGCGAGTTTGACGGAAGACTTCTCGGTGAGAGGCTTGCGGATGAAGATCGAGGCGCCCGCGTTGGTTTGATCGTAAACATCGCTGAAGTAGGAAGACTGGCGATAGAACAACTCTCCGCCAAGGGCGAGTTTGCGATCCATAAACCACGGTTCAACCAAGGAAACCGTGAAGTCACTGCGCTCGGAGCCGGCGCGAAGATTCATTCCGAAACGCTGGCCACCACCGGTGAAGTTCCACGGATTGGTGATATCGAAGTTGGTTTGTTCCAGAGAGAGGAAACCCACCACGTTATCGACCGAACTGAAGCCGACACCCACACCAACGGACCCGGTATTACGCTCTTCAACCAGAACATCGATGTCACGATATCCCGCGCCGCTTGGTGAGGCATTCACCTGCACATCGCTGAAATACTGAAGGTTTTGCAAACGGGCTTTGGTGGTCTCGAGCTCGACCGTGTTGAACCAATCTCCGGGATTCATCGAATTCTCACGGCGGATCACTTTGTCCTGGGTCTTGGAGTTCCCTTGGATGTTGATACGACCGACACGATAGCGCGAACCTTCGGTGATCTGATACTTGATTGCCACTTGGTTTGGACCCGCATCGCGAATGTCAGGAGAAACGGCGGCATCGGCATAACCCTCGGAGCCGTAGAAACTGCGAATCATTTTGATATCCTCGCGCATTTTCTTGGAGGAGTAGGCATCACCCCCATTGAGAGTCATGGATGGGTAGAGTTGATCCGGTTTGAAGACCGACATCGGGCCGAAGCTGACACCAGTCACCGTGTATTTTTCACCTTCGGAAATTTCGATCACCAGATCAACCCGACCGTCCTTGACGGGTTCGCGACGGATACCGGGGCTGCTGACACGGAGATAGCCGTTGCTGCGGTAGAAATCCAAAATCGAATCGAGATCCTCGTCCAATGCGGTCGATTGGAATCTACCGGATTTTGTAAGCCAGGAGAACCAACCTTTTTCTTTGGTCTTCATCTCCTTCTTCAAATCAGCAGCAGCGAAAACAGAATTGCCCTCAAAACGGATCTTGCGAACTTCGTTTTTCATTCCCTCATCAATCACGAAAATCAGATCGGAAAGGCCATCTTGGCCGGTTGCTTGGGTGCGATGGGAGATCAACACATCGGGATAACCATAGCCGCTGTAATATTCTTCCAAGTTCCGACGCGCTTCAAGAATCTGCGCATCTCCCAAAGTTCCACCGGATTTCAATTTGGTTTCCTTGGCCAGTTTCTGGGATGTGAACACGGTGTTACCAACAAAACCCACACCGTTGATGGCCGGACGGGTTTTCACTTCCGCAATCAGGCGCACACCTTCTCCTGCTGCTTCAGCGAGGAATTTCACATCATCAATCAATCCGGATTCAAAAAGGGTCTGGATGTCGTTGTCCAGGTTCTCAGCGCGATAGACGGTACCTGCCTTGGTTGACATCAAATTGCGCAGTCTTGTCTCATCAACGGTCTTGGCACCCGAATAGCGGATGGAGACTTCCGTAATGTTTTTTCCCTCAAAATCTTGAGCACGTAAGACTCCTGATGTGGCAGCAAAGAAGACAAAAGTGAGAAGTGCAAATCGATGAATCAGCGATTTAACACGAAATAATGGGATGGTTGGCAGGGTCATGGTGAATTGGTTGCAGCGAATAAAGCCTTCTCCCCCCCCCTCCAGTCAAGGGCAATAGCTGAAGGATTTTCACATAATTCAAGGGTGTGAAATACCGGTTTTCCTTGGAATCTCAAGCATATCAGCACTGGGAACCCTTTACCTGCATGATTTATCGGATAAAGCGAGTGTTGGGCAATCTACCGCATCGTGCGATAAGTCCGGATCATCTCCAGAAACTCCGGTAGATAGTTTGCCGCTTTGCCTTCACCGATACCGGGAATCTGCAGAGCCTCCTCGACACTCACCGGCATATAGGTCGTCAACGCTTCGAGAACCTTGTTAGAAAAAACGATGTATGGAGGAACTCCAGATCTTCTCGCGAGTTTCATTCGAAGGTCTTTGAGCATCGCATAAAGTTGTGTGTCGAAATCCTTGGCAACCAGGTTTTGAGGTTTCGCAACATCATCCGGCCAACGCAACTGATAGCTCACCTCATCCCGCATCACCTTGTCTCCTTTTTCCGAGAGAGTCAGCAATGGATATTCGCCAGTCTGGGTGACAACCAAACCTTCTTCAGCCATTCCACGAAACAGGGCATTGAGATAACCCGTGCTTTTTCCCGACAGAATCCCATAGGTGGTGAGTTGATCGAGACGGTGGTTCAAAACTTCCTGCGATTTGCTTCCCGAGAGCATTTGGATGATCCGTCCCTTTCCATAGCGTCCCTCCCAACCTGATGAGGTCCGGTTCGACATCCGCGCCACTCCGGCAAGAGCCTTTTTCACAATCATCGCCTCTTCCGCAGTCGGCTGACGATAGTCCCCGGCGTTGCGTTCGCGGCAGACATCACAGGTTCCGCACACGCCCGCATCATCCTCTCCGAAATATTTGAGAATCCACTGCTGGCGACAAACCCGCGCATAACACATCTCCACCATGGATTTCAATTTTTCCCTGTCCCTCACATCCTTCTTTTCCATCGCTTCTTCATCGATTTCCAGATCACGGACCAAAAGGTTCGGTTGCAACAAACGGGTTCCGCGCATGCGTTTCCCCTTCACATCGAACCGCTCGATAAACCTGCCACGCGCGAGAATGGTCAACGCGCTGCCGACGGCCATGCTGTTTTTCACATCCGCATGATCCGCAATCTCTTCCAAAGTCCGGAAGACCTCATGGTTTCCGTCAGCTTCGTTGAGCAAATACTGATAGACCTGTCTCACCACCGACGCGGAGGGATTCGCACCCTCGATGAAAAACTCCTGCGTACGGGTGTCCGCGTAGTTGAACAGCAACTCACAAACCGCCGCCTCACCATCACGTCCAGCCCGACCCGCCTCCTGATAGTAGGCCTCGATGCTACCGGGAATTTCGTAATGGATGACAAATCGCACATCACCACGATCAATGCCCATGCCAAACGCATTGGTCGCCACCGCGATGTCGACTTTCCTGGATATGAAAATTTCCTGCGCCTGAACCCGTTCCTGATCCGTCATTCCGCCATGGTAGGAAACGCATTTCACTCCCCAGCTTTCCAGAGTCTCGGAAACCAGATCCACTTTTTTGCGTGTCGCACAATAGATGATCCCGGTCTTGTGAGCTGCAATCACCGCTCGAATCCGCTCATCCTTGTGTGCGGCTTTGTCCACCGAGGTGATCGACAAGGATAGGTTGGGTCGGGAAAACCCACTCACACGCTCGAACGGTTCACGCAGTTTCAGAACTTCCAGAATGTCCTGCCGCACGACAGGGGTCGCGGTCGCCGTCAACGCCACGCATTGCGGCCTGCCGATTTTTTCCAACGCCTTGCCCAATCGCATGTAATCCGGTCGGAAATCATGACCCCATTGGGAAAGACAATGCGCCTCATCGATTGCAAACAGGGAGATATCGACAGACTCCAACGCACTGAGGAAACTCTCGGCTCGGAAACGCTCCGGAGCCACATAAACCAGCTTGAACTCCCCACGCTTCATTCCGTCCAAACGCTCTTTTTGCTCCGCCCATGATAAAGTGGAATTGATCAAGGTCGCCGCGATCCCACGACCCACTAGGGCATCGACCTGATCCTTCATCAGCGCGATCAGCGGAGAAATCACCAGGGTCACTCCCGGAAAACACAGGGCGGGAATTTGAAAACATAGCGACTTTCCGCCACCGGTCGGCATCACCACCAAGCCATCCTTGCCCGACACAATCTCCGAAATCACCTCCTCCTGACCATCGAGAAACTTGGAAAACCCAAAGTGCTCCTTCAACGCCGCTCCCGGCGTTTTTAACAATGCTTTACCTGAACTTTTCTCAACCACGCGGAAAACCATGGATCAAATGAACAGCTGATACAAGCACCTAAGCAACAAACAAAAAGAACTGAAGGATCATTTCATCTCTCACATTGAGATTTGAATGACCTTTGAACTTGGCGAACTAATTCAATCGACGCAGTCAATTCTCATGGCCTTGAGGCAAACTTGAGTTTTGAAATTTCAATCCCCGCTCTTCAGCACCTTGATGAAGGCATCCTGCGGGATGTTCACTTTTCCGAACATCTTCATCTTTTTCTTACCCTCTTTCTGCTTTTCTAACAGTTTACGCTTACGGGAGATGTCACCACCGTAACATTTGGCGGTCACGTTCTTCCGCATCGCGGAGATGGATTCACGGGCGACAATTTTTCCACCGACCGCAGCTTGGATGGCGACGACGAAAAGATGTGATGGAATCACCTCTTTGAGTCGCTCCGCAAGTTTGCGACCGTAGCCCTCGGCTTTGTCGCGATGCACGATCGTCGAAAACGCCTCAACCGGATCCCCCGCGATGAGCATGTCCATTTTGACCATTTTTGCTTCGCGGTAACCAGCGTGCTCGTAGTCCATCGATCCGTAACCTTTGGTCTGGGATTTAAGGCGATCATTGAAATCGACGAGAATTTCAGAAAGCGGCAACACACAGGAAAGCATCACGCGCATGTCGTCGATGGTTTCGGTATTGGTCACTTCGCCACGTTTTTCCAACACAAGTTGCATCATGTCGCCGATGTATTCGCCGGGCACCATGATATAGACATTCACAATTGGCTCACGGATTTCTTGGATGACTTGGGTTTCAGGAAACAAGGTCGGGTTATCGACGATCACTTTTGTGCCATCGGTGAGATCGACGTGGTAAATCACCGACGGATAGGTCGAGATCACATCCATATCGAACTCGCGGCGGAGCCTTTCCTGAATGATTTCCATGTGGAGCAAGCCGAGGAAACCGCAACGGAAACCGAAGCCAAGTGCCGTCGAACTCTCTTGGGAAAAGGTGAAGGCCGGATCGTTGATCTGAAGTTTGCCCATCGCGGTTTTGAGAGCCTCGTAGTCGGATGAATCTACCGGATAGATTCCGGAGAAAACCATCGGCTGGATTTCCTTGTAACCCGGCAAAGCCTCAGAGCAAGGATGGGTGGCATCGGTCATGGTATCGCCGATTTTGACCTCACTGGCGGATTTCATGTTCGCGATCACATAACCCACATCACCCGCTTGCAGGATTTCACGAGCACTCATTTTCGGGGTGAATACCCCGACCTCCTTGATCTCGTAGGTTTTGTCAGTGGCAAAAAGTTTCACCCGCTGGCCGCGTTTGATGGTGCCTGAAAAAACCCTCACGTAGGAGACAACCCCGCGATAAGTATCGTAAAGCGAATCGAAAACCGTGGCGCGCAGCAGCTTGTCAGGATTCTCCACCGGTGCGGGAACACGGGCGACGATGGCCTCCAAAATTTCCTCAATCCCGATCCCGGCTTTGGCCGATGCGGGAATGCAATCCTCGGCGGGAATGCACAGAATGTCCTCCAACTGCTTCTTGCACTTTGGGACATCGGCGGCAGGCAGATCGATCTTGTTGAGGACGGGAATGATTTTTAAATTCTGCTGCTCGGCCAGATGGAGGTTCGCCACCGTCTGGGCTTCCACCCCTTGCGCCGCGTCCACCATCAGGATTGCTCCTTCACATGCGGCCAATGCCCTCGAAACCTCGTAGGAGAAATCCACGTGACCCGGTGTATCCAGCAAGTTGAGTTTATAGGTCTTTCCGTCCTTCGCCTTGTATTCCATGGCGACCGGATGGGATTTGATCGTGATTCCCTTTTCCCGCTCCAAGTCCATGGAGTCGAGCTGCTGAGCGGAAGTCTCACGCATCGTTACCGTGCTGGTGATCTCCATCAAGCGGTCGGATAGCGTGGTTTTCCCATGATCGATATGGGCAATGATCGAAAAGTTACGGGTCAGTTCAACGGACATGGATGGTAAAAATCTTGTTTCGAGGTTTCAGGTTCATCCCCAAAACCCGGCGCGCGCGGATGGATTGCACGAAACCAGAGGAAATACAGCAAAAAACAGCCGAGAAACCCTAAAATCTCAAATCTTAGAGAACCAAGAAAACTCAACCCTCCCTCGCCAACAACTCGGCCTCTTCCTCATGGGAATGGATCTGCAAACTCACCTGCACCCCCTCTTTTTCCGCTGCGGCTTTCAAAACGCTGCGGATCGCCGAGGCGGTGAAACCATTGCGGCCGATCAACATCGCCACATCCTCACGATTCAGCACCAACTTGAATCTCAGTCGTTTTGGCCCCAGCTCCGCAACTTTCAATTGGGCTTGCTCCGGTTTATCAATCAACTTCACAGCGACAAACTGCAGGAAATTCTTTAATTTATCGGTAACTGCTTGCATGGGCAAAATGTTGCCCATCTTGCCGAACACCGCAAGACCAGATCGAGAAAAGACTTCTTTCTTTCCCCTCACTCTTCATTATTCACTCATCCTCATGACACTCACCCACTCATCTGGAATTTCAGCGAGTGTCCATGCACTCGGTGCCACTCTGCGCAGCCTGTGCGTACCGGATCGTCATGGAAATTTTCAGAACATCCTGGTGGGATTCGACTCCGAAAACGATTGGCTGCAAAATCATCCCAACTTCGGTTCCACCATCGGCCGCTACGCGAACCGAATCGCGAACGGCTGTTTCAAGATCGACGGTATCCCATTCCAACTCAGCCAAAACCAGGGAAAAAACCACTTACACGGCGGCCACATCGGATTCAACCAAGTGATGTGGAAATCCGAACCCATCTCAGCACAACACGCCCGCTTCACCCATCGATCGGAAAGCGGCCACGAGGGCTATCCAGGAAATCTCGATGTCAGCATCGATTTCATCCTGGATGAAAATTCGCTCACCTGGAGAGCAACCGCAAGCACCGACCAACCCACCCCGATCAATCTCACCAGCCATCCTTACTTCAACCTCAGCGGAAACCGCTCCTCCTCCATTCTAGATCAGGTTCTCAAGATCAACGCAGATTCCTATCTGCCCATCGATGAAGCTTCCATCCCCACCGGAGAAATCCGCTCGGTAAAAAACAGCGCATTTGATTTCACCTCACCCATTTCCATTGGAGAAAATCTTGGGAAATCCACCCAAAGCTTCGATCACAATTTCATTCTAAACTGCACGCCAGAGACACCATCCGTGAGTTGCACTGATCCGCTATCGGGTCGCGTTATGGAAATTTTCACCGATCAGCCGGGACTCCAGCTCTATCTCTCATCCCCCTTGGGAAATGCAAACTCCGCCTTCTGCGCAGAACCACAGAATTTTCCCGACGCACCCAATCATCCCCATTTCCCAAACTCCATCCTTCGCCCCGGAGAAACCTATTCGAGATTCATCACTTTCTCGTTCCCGGAGCCGAGATGTTAGAAATAGCGATCGTATATCAAGATCCCCAGGACAAACGATCCGGCGATTCCCATCACGATACCGAAAATCGCCCGACCCATCCCGTATTTCGGGCGCGGCCCTCTCTTCGATTTGTAAATATCCACAACCGCGACCACCCCGCAAACCACCGCCGCAGGCGCCAGAATCAGTAGGATTGAAAACAAACCCAGGTAACCCGCGATAATTGCCCAGACCGATCGCCCCACCGGCAACAACAAACGCATCCCCACATGGGCTTCCATTGGCTTTTGAGCAGGTGGGATCGGGGGTGGTAAGGGATTCTGCATCTATCAAAATAAATTGAGATTTGAATCAAAAGGCAAGCCCCGCCGCCGCCAAGGCCGCATGGATTTTGAAATCCACAAACATCCCCGCCGCTTGTTGCATCGATAGAAATTCACGCAATCCCGCAATCGGAACCCTGTGTACGATAATGTTCTCGGTTTCCGTTCCGCCCCCGGCATTTTCCTGGGTCAGACCAGTCGCATAAAACAAATGCGTCAACTCCGGCGTCATCCCGGCCGAGGTCGGCGAGGAAACCAAAAGTTCCATCGAGGCCGCGCGATAACCCGTCTCCTCCAACAACTCCCGCGTCGCAGTTTGAGCCAAGCTCTCACCGCGAAACTCCACCTCATCCCCCACCAAACCCGCAGGAATCTCGATCACCTTTTTCCCCACCGGAATCCGGAACTGCTCGACCAACACCACTTCCTCACGATCCGTCATTGCCAAGATACCCACACAGGCATCGGAATTCGGACGCTTCACGTAGTCCCAATGCCCCTTCCGATACAAACCCAACCACTGGCTCTCATGCAGCACGATTTCTTCAAACATGCCCGGAACATGGAACAAAATCCTCGCCCGGAAAAGCAGAATGGCAGGGCATAATATTTTGGGAAAGAAAGGTTGGCGTGATCCGGTAAAAGGCATTACTTAACCGCTCCCACCTGCCACGGTTTACATGGATCGCCACGACTTCGATATTCCCGTCACTTTCAAACATCGCGTGATTTTTACTCGCGATGCCTTTCATGTGGATAACCCGGCCCTCGCTGATGTGTTGAAGGAAGGCGGGGGTCGCCGAGTTCTCGTGTTTCTGGAAGATTCCGTGGCAAATGCATGGAAAAACCTTCCCGACCAAATCCATTCCTATTTTTCCTCACTGGATATCGATTTCCGTGGAGTGAAAATCTTCGCTGGCGGGGAAGCATGCAAAGCCGATGAACAACTCGTCCGTGCCGTTTGGTCGGAAATCGACACCCATCATGTCGATCGGCATTCCTATGCCATCGCCATCGGTGGCGGAGCCTTTCTCGATGCGGTCGGCTATGCCGTCGGAACCGCTCACCGCGGCGTGCGCCTCGTGCGCTTCCCAACCACCACTCTCTCCCAGGACGACAGCGGAGTCGGCGTGAAAAACGCCATCAACGCCTTCGGCAAAAAAAACTGGATCGGATCGTTCTCCGTTCCGTTTGCCGTGATCAACGACTTCAAACTGCTAGAAACTCAGAACTCCGGATCCAGCGTCGCGGGCTTGATTGAGGCGGTGAAAGTCGCACTCGTGAAAGACGGTGAATTCTTCGAATGGATCGAATCAAACATCACATCTCTCGCCACTCAAAAACGGGAAATTTTCGAAGAATGTGTCAAACGTTCCGCCCTACTCCATGCCCGCCACATCGCACTCGGTGGTGATCCGTTCGAAACCGGGTCCAGCAGACCGCTCGACTTCGGTCATTGGGCTGCCCACAAAATGGAGGCCCTTACCAACTACCAACTCTCCCACGCCGAAGCCGTCTCCGTCGGACTCGCGCTCGACACGGTATACTCCGAAAAAATCGGTTTTCTCAAAGCCGAGCAAGCTCAGCGTATTCTCGAAGTTCTCAAAAAACTCGGCCTTAAAACCTATCACCCCGCCCTCGACTGGACCGACTCCTCTGGCAACCGCCGCGTTCTAACAGGTCTTGATGAATTTCGCGAACACCTCGGCGGCGAGCTCACCGTCCTCCTCCTCCAAGACCTCGGCAAAGGAATCGATGTCCATGAATTCGATCTCCCGCTGCTTGAGAAAAGCATCGATCATCTGAGGGAAATGTGGGAGCTGGCAGATACTTTATCGTAGCAGCACAGCCTATCTAACCGTTCATGCGGTTTGTTACATATTGGATAATCAACACGTCAGCTCGGAGTTTTATCCCTTGACGTATGATACGGAGCGCAAAGATATAGAGGAAGATCATGAAGAAAGTTTACACCGTGCTCATCGTTCTGAGCATTCTTTTCATTCTATTTCTCGTCGGTTCCAATCTCTGGACAAGACACTACATCAAGAAAATGGCATCTGAGCCATGGAAGCACCCGGTCGAACTCTCTGGCGGGGTCAGCCTTGATTGCCCTATCAAGATGACCCGCAAGGAAATAACTCTGGAGGAAGGGAAAGCACAGGTTTTCGAGCATATGATATCTTACGAAGGTGGCCATTTCGGCACGCGGATCGTAGTAGAATCATGGGAGCTTTATCCCGGAATACCCCAGGATCTGAACCAAGCCGCCGATATTATGGCTAAGCTATTCAGACAAACGGATACAGAATCCACGGAGTATGAACGACTGGAAATCTCTCACTCCGGAGTCGATGGAATGGAGGTGAAATACAAAGTGAATCTTTACGGATCAAGAATTCCAATGACAGCCTATTACTTTTTCCACAACGATGTCTTTTACCAAGTACGCATGGTTACGACTCTGAATTCAGACGAAACGAATGCCATTTGGCAGAAACTCCGAGATGGGTTCAAATTCCCGGATAAGCCAGATGCGATTGCTCCAAATCCGATTGGGTCAGATGCTTCGAATTCATCTGTAGGGATAACGAAGGAACAGACTGCACCCAGAGTTGCGAAGCCCAAACCAACCGCAGCCCCTGAATTGCCTCGCGGCATGACACGTGACACATCCCCAACGCAAAATCCTAAGCCAACCCAACGCCGGCAAGAGAGTAAATGAATCCGGGCATGATACTTATTCGCTCTAACTTTTGACTTTGCGCCAATTGGATTGATGTAAAAACCAGTTGCAGCTCTTAAAAACGAGCGGAATCTAAATCAGAAATTCCGCAAGCAACCCGCACATGCTTCTCACTGCCCTCATAGCCAACCTCCTGATCTTCACGGCTGCGTGGGCATTCTGTGTCAAAATCAAAAACTATTCCCCCGTAGATGCCTTCTGGGCTTTCTGTATCGGCCTTACGGCGGTCTATTTTCTGCTCCACCAAGCCGACCTCCAACTCCCCTCCCTCATCGCTGGCATCCTCATCACCCTCTGGTCGCTCAGGCTCGGTTACCACCTCTCACGCCGAATTTCCAAACATCTTGCGCTTGAAGATCCGCGTTATCAAAAACTCCGCGCTCATTGGGCAACAAAGGAGAAGCCGATGTTTTATCTCTTCTTTCTCGGCCAGGCGTTCTCCGTATGCGCCCTCGCCCTGCCCTTTTATCTGATTGCCGCAGATCCAACACCGCGTTTTGATCTTTTCCCCATCCTCGGCACTGCAATCACCGTCATCGGTCTGCTCGGAGAAACCATCGCCGACAGACAAATGTCATCCTTCAAACAAAACAACCCCGACCCCAAGGCAGTCTGCCAGGTCGGTTTATGGAAATACTCCCGCCATCCGAACTACTTCTTCGAATCCGTCATCTGGTTCGGCTTCTTTATCTTCGCCCTCGGCTCACCCTGGGGCTGGATCAGCATTTACGCACCGATCATCATCACCTATCTTTTACTCAAAGTCACCGGCATTCCACCCACCGAAGCCTCCGCACTCCAACGCAAAGGCGACGCCTACCGCGCCTACCAACGCACCACATCCGCATTCTTTCCAAAATTCAAATTTCAAATCTCAAATTTCAATCAAGATAAGCTCCGCAATAAACCTCCTAACATTCCTGAATAACTCCTCTTCCTCTTCCTTGAAACTTGAAAATTGAATTTTGAAATTTATGAACACCAACCAACTCCTTGCCTCCGGTAAAGTCCCGGACTCCGTGATTCGCCTCGGAATCCGCCACCGCCTCGCCAACACCATCGCTCCGTTTGAAAAACTCGACCCCGAGGATAGGCAGGCAAAACTCATGGCTCACATCGCGGAGTTGAAAACCATGCCCGTTGCGATCGCGACCGATGAGGCCAACGAACAGCACTACGAGCTTCCGACCGCTTTCTTCAAGCGCTGCCTCGGCCCCCACATGAAATATTCATCAGGTTACTGGGAAGAAGGCGTCACCGACATCGGCGAATCCGAAGCCCGAATGTTGCAAATCACCTGCCAACGCGCCGAGCTCGCCAACGGCCAACGCATTCTCGAACTCGGCTGCGGTTGGGGATCGCTCACCCTCTGGATGGCCCGTCATTTCCCTGATGCGAAAATCACCGCCGTATCCAACTCACGCACCCAACGCGAATACATTTTGGGCGAAGCCGAAAAACGCGGACTCCACAACATCGAGGTCATCACCGCCAACATGATCACCTTCGAGGGCGTTGGCGAATCCGTATTCGACCGCTGTGTCTCCGTCGAAATGTTCGAGCACATGAAAAACTATCAGATCCTGTTGGAACGTATTTCCAAATGGCTCAAACCCGATGGCAAACTCTTCGTTCACATCTTCACGCATCGCGAAAACGCCTACCATTATACGGTCGAGAGCGAGGATGATTGGATGGCCAAATATTTCTTCACCGGCGGCCAAATGCCCTCCGATGATCTGCTGCTCTACTTCCAGGATCATCTGCGGATCGAACAACATTGGCAGGTGAATGGTCAGCACTACCAAAAAACCTCAGAGGCATGGCTACAAAACATGGACGATCACAAGGAAGAACTCTTCCCCTTGATCAGCGAAACCTACGGAGCTGAAAACGCCGTCAAATGGTGGACCTACTGGCGCGTCTTCTACATGGCCTGCGCAGAACTCTGGGGATACCGCCGCGGCCACGAATGGATTGTTTCCCATTACCTGTTTAAAAACTCCAAGCTCTGAGCTCCACGGTCTTCGAACCAAGAACAGGAATCCATAACCAGTTTCTCCTTAGGCCCGCTCTCCAAGAGTTTCGAAAGGATTTTTTTTGGCTGCCTGACTTATTTCGTATTATTGGACGCGGCCGCGGCGAAGCAAACAGAGGAGACCGAGACTTCCGATTAGAGCCACGCCAGGTTCGGGGATCTGGGTGAGGGAGAGAGAGGCGTAACTGCCCGTTACAGGACCCGGATTCGTAAGTCCTCCCCACCCGAGAGTCAGAAATTGGATTGGCGCATTGGTTGTGAAAACGGATGGAGCCGTGGTATAGCCTCCCACACCAGCAACAGAAAAAACCACATTGCCGAAATTGGTGGTTCCGTTGTAACCACCGCCTGGCGTGAAGTCCAAGGTAATGGTTACAGTCTGGTTAATATTGCCAATGATCGTATCGTTCGCGGACACTTCGCTGCCCGTGTTGGCTCCTCTATATTGATCGATATCTCCCGTGGCTCGAACAAGAATGTTGCCATAGCCGTTGTTGGCCGAAAAGTTGGAGCCAGTGTTGCCTGTTTCAGAAAATCCAAGAGACAGCCAGTTGCCCGTCGTCGTTGTAATGGTTGTTGTCAGGACGAACTTGCCGGCTGCGGTGTTCTTCGCATCGTTGATATAGCTTCCCAAATTCAAATGTGCGCTAACCCTGTTAGCAACAGAGGCTGTATTTATCGTTCCATTGTCCAGCAATGTGGCATTCGCCACCCAGGCGGACGAGCCTCCAGCGGTGGTAATACCCGAACTGAAGGTGTCCGCAGCGGTTCCGTTCAGGCCGCCAGAGCCTGTGCCGCCAAAGTTTTCAGTGATTATTACTGCCGCGTTGGAGAAGGTGATGGTGATACCCGCGGTGAACAGAGCCACGAGAGAGTGGTTTTTCATCTTGAGTTTCATGATTAGAAATCGATTTAGAATTCCGGAATTTTTTTACCGTTTGAGTAAAATTCTTTAGTCACTCCGGATCATTATTTTTGCTAAATTCGAGAACTATTTGAGCATCTTTTTCATCGTCTCACCCATGGCGAGTCCGACGTCCATGTATACCTTGGCGTTGCCGCTGTAGTGACCGTTTCCACTACCGCCTTGCGACATGGGGTGAGTGTAAACGGTAGCCACGTTGCCTTTGAAATCGGGATACTTGCCACTGTCGCCATCGACGGCGAGCATGGCATCAAGAATCTTGCCGCTGTTGCCAGTGGCTCCTTTTTTGACTTCTCCGATGGTGCCCATAACGAATGGTGCGTTAGGTGCGTTGAACTCCTTGCGAAGTGCCTTGATAAGAGTTGCTAGATTCTTTTCGTAGCTCGCGGCGTGGGCTGCGCTACCGGCATCTTTTTCACCCTGCCACCAGAAAAACCCAGCCACTTCGTATTTGTTAGCATCCGGATAATACTGGTTCAGTTCGGACAGAATTTTTTTCGCATTCGCGATGTCATCGTCATACTGCTTGCCTGCATACCACGGATCAACCTGCTTGCCTTTGTTTGCACCTCTTGTGCCGGTGACCTTTGATACGCCCGGCTCAAGCGGCAGGATTTTTTTATCGTCACTCACATACTCGCGATAACCGGCCTCTTCTTTACCTTCGTGAGTGTAGCGGATGGAGCCTGGAGGCAGCAGGTCCCAGCCAAGGCTGCGGTTACCGATCGAGCTTTTCAGGATCATGACCGGCTCAGCAATGGCATGACCGAGCTGATGTCCGATACCGATCTCGATACCGATCTTCTTGCCACTGATGGTCAGCCAATCGTTGCGATAGATATTCGCACTATCGTTGTTGTGCATGACTCCCACATTTCGGACATCCTTGCGGACAGTCCAGGCTCCGGAGTCATCCACGAGGAACGGGTAAAGCCCCTCCCCCTTGATGGCCTTCTCGAGGGTGCCCTCTTTCTCTCCTGTGACTTCACCCATTTCAAGGGTGTTAGACTGACCCATCACGATGAAGACTTTGACGGGTTTTTTCAAGTCAGCGGGCTTGCCGTCGGGATCCGGAAGGCTGGTTTGGGCGAACGCGATGCCTGCAATACCCATGAAGACGGTTGCCACCAGGTGGGTTGATTTGAATGCTTTGTTGATTTTCATCTCTTGTATGTGGTTTTGTTATTTTGAAATCCTAGAAATCATTTTGAACGGATCAAACGCGTAGTTTGGTTCTTTTAATACAGTCGAACCGTTCTTTACGAACTTTTTCATTTTTATGAATCAGAGCCATGGAGTAAATTCAGAATTGGCCTAGCGAGGTCGAGAGAAACTGGCTCGTTCAATTGACCGGAGTGATTGTGAAATCCTTAATGGTAGCGCTTGTGGATGGCTTGGAGAATTTGAAGGTGTTTTTTCCCTGAACAAGTATGACCTCAACGGGCTTCGTCTGCTCCCAACGTCCAATGGTGTAGGGCAGCGGGAAAGCGGTCAGCTCCGGAGCATTATTCAGAGTGAACTTTAGCGTAACGTCGCGCAACGTGACCACGCGAGCCTCGATCCGATATTTCCCGGCACGAGGCACATCGACTTCGAAGCTGAAAGGCCCACCTCCACAGGTCATCTGTTGTCCGCCGAGGAAGCTGTTCATGAGTTGAACTCCTTTACATGCGGCGGCTGGAACGGTGACGACGCCGTTGGAAGCGATGAGAACCTCTCGGTCGGCATCCGTTACGGTGGCCTTTGCTACAGCGCGTGCTTTCACTTCGGCAGACTCGTTAGCCTCGCCAAGCTCGGTGCCCAAGGCTGCCAGCTCTACGGGTTTCGCTTCGGCAACGATGAGACGCTTCTGAAAAAGAGCCATCACATTCCATATGCCGCCGCTGCCATCCTTCGAGCTGTTGTGTTTGGCTTCTCCGAGTGCGTCGCCGATCCACTGAGCCCGCAGAACCTTAATGAAGTCGGCGGGGTAGCTCCGAGCTTGGGTTTCTAACAGGAAATGCGATCCACGGCGTCCCGGTTCGGTTTCCTCCGGCGGCCCCCAGCTAGAATCCCAGCTGGCACCGTAGTTGATGACCCAACCGGATGGTGTCCATCGGCCGATGGCTGCGTGGGCGGGTTGTGCGACACCCCAAGTGGGGATGCCGAAACTTTTGCAAATGTAGCGACCGAGGAAAGCGCGTCGGCCACAGATACCACCGTTTTTAACGATGTTTTGGAAAAAATGAAGTGAGTCGGTATCAGTGTATTCATTCGAGTGCCGGTAGGTGGCATCCGTGCCCACGATACCAGAATAACGCCAGCCGTGGTCGTTATTGAAAATGTGATCTGGCCGGTAGTTCCGCAACATCTCGCGTCCCCACGCTAGGATATGATCCGGCGCGTAGCTGTTGACAATCATGCGGTATTCCCAAGCGCTCATGTTCTTGAATGCCGGGTCCAGTTCACCAGCCAGATACGCCTTTTCGTAATGCAGGTAACGCTGGACAGGATCGACGATTTTGGGAGCACTCGTCTCGGAAACTGTGTTTCGCTGTTCCACTGGTAAAGCATGTTCAAGACTCGTGCCAAGCGCCAGTCGCTGAAAGACGCCATCGCTGGCTTTCGGGCTTGCCTTTAGAATGCCGGCGTAGATCTGCATTGCTTGTCCGTAACGGCCAGCTTTCGCACCGCCGGCTTCGAGCATCGCTTTCATCAGTTTTGGATTTGCCAGGAGCTTGTTGACCAGATTTTCGTGCTCCACACCTTGTCCTGCAAATTCTGCGAGACCTTTGGGCGTGGCGTTAGCCATTACGGCGCACTTGACCAGATGCGCATCGAGCTTCTCGCCAGAAAGAAACGGCATGACATCTGCCAACATGGCTTTCGCGGCCTGCAACTCGTTGGCGCGCGCCTCGGCCAAAGCGGTTTTCGCCGCGGCATTGGCTTGGATCTTTTGGGCCTCATTTTCCTTAGCTGCCGCAAGAGCTGCTTGCCGCTCAGCAAGCGCCGCAACTCCATCAGCCTTGTTCTTCTTCCATTTCTCCAAATCAGCCTGAGCTGCGGCACGGTCTTCCGGAGTCGTTGCGGTTTTAAGCTTGGATTCAGCAGCAGCAATACCCTTGTCGGCTCCGCCGATCCACTTCCCCTTCGCATGATCCACCAAACCTTTGGCACTCTGGATCATCAGGAGTGGCTTCTGCGCGGCCTCCGCATCAGCTGCAGCTTTCCGTGCCGCTGCCTGAGCGTTCTTGAATGCCGCTTGCTTATCTGGGGCGAAAGAAGGGATGACTTTGGCGAGCTTAGCCTGCAAATCGGATAGCTCCGCAGCATACTGTGCCTGCAAGACCTCACCGCGTTCGGACAACGGAACCGGGGCGACTTTGGGAGCTGCAACAACCGCACCTGCTCCAAGTAAAGCGAGAGTTCCGATGAGTATGAATTTCTGTTTTATCATGTTGGGATACTTGTCAGTTTCACTTTGATTGGCTGTGTTCAGGTACTGCGGAACGACGGCGGCGGAAGAGCAAAGTGAATGTACTCAGAACACCCAGAAGGGCAGACGAAGGCTCAGGAATCACCATCACGTCACCTAGCGACGAACCGAATCGGATCTCGTCAAGAGCCACATCCGTATTCGCACCCGCTGTGGTAGACCCCTCCCAACGCGTGTGGAAGCTGAGCGTGTCGAACAAGGATTGATCGACGTTGGCGGTCGCGGTTGACTGGATCGCTCCGAGCTCCATGGAAGTATTTGGCAGATACAGATCCACGGTGTCTCCCGTAGCTCCCCAAGTAATCCTACCGACAATCAATATCGTTTCCGCCAGTGAAAAGCGGTTGATATTCGTTCCATTGACGTGGGTAGAGGCAGCGGTCGAGACGCGTGCAGTCAAATTGCCTGTGCTACTGATTGCGAAGCCGACTCCCTGTGCAGCGGTTGCGGTAAAGTTGGTGTTATTTGTAAGTGCATCCGTGCCAAGTGATAATGCGAAACCATCATGAATTGTATTATTGGATGTTCTTTGCAGAACGCTGAACCACAGCGTTGCACCGTCGGTCAGCAGCCCGTTGCCTGCAAGACTGCCCGATCCGGACGTGAGCGTGGAAATCGCATTGGTCATGTTGCCCGTGGCGGTTGTTGCAGGAGCCACAAACGACGCCGACCCGCCCGAAGTGGTCAGCGAACCGTAAGACAAGGATGTCGCCGATACACTGAAACCCGGGCTTGAGCTACTGGTTCTGGTGTAGGTTCCGGTCAGGCCAGTGCCGGGCGTATTCCCCTCAACAGTCGCATTCAGATCATTAAAGGATTCGTAGATGATCAGAGTGGCATGCGACATACCTGCTGAGAGGAGCAACGTTACGAGCAGAGTGGAATGGATAGAATTCATCGATATCATCGTGGGGTTTGTCTGGATTTGATTTTTTTGAAGTATCGTAACCAACTTTTCACTAATTGAACCGAGTTGCAATTAATCGCCGGTAGTCGCTGATACAAAACAAAACAGGCTGGACAACTAGGCCGCTCGATGGCCAGGTTATCTCGCCATGGATCAAGTTCGCTTCCTTACCATCGCTGAACAAGCTGCGGAGTATCTTCGACGCGAACTGATACGTGGTCGCTGGAAAGGTGAAATTCCCGGCAAGCACAGACTTGCGGAAAAACTGGGAGTAAATAACAAGACCGTGGAGGCGGCATTGCGTCTTTTAGAGAAGGATGGGCTTTTGGTAGCTCAAGGAGCTGGGCGGCGTAGAAGCATTGTGCCGCCGAAAAGCCCCGGTCGCCAGCAACTCAAGGTAGGGATATTTCTCTACGAAAAAGACGATAGAAAACTGGACTATATCGTTGAGCTGGTGAGGAAGCTGCAGGAGCGTGGTTACCAGCCTTTTCTCTCGGGGCGCAGCCTCATCGGACTCGGCATGAATGTAAAACGGGTCGCTGCGTTCGTGGCTAGCCACCCGGCAGATGCATGGGTGGTTTTGGCAGGATCAAGGGATGTGCTCATGTGGTTTTCGCAGCAGGCGGTGCCAGCCTTCGGGATGCTGGGGCGACTGCCCAGAGTGAACATCGCGGGTACAGGGCCCTTAAAGTCGCCAGCGATGGCGACCGCCTTGCGGAGACTCGCTGCGCTCGGGCACCGCCGCATCGTCTTGTTAGTTCGTGAGGAGCGCAGAAAACCCGAGCCAGGGATCGTAGAGCGAGCTTTCCTTTCCGAGCTGGAGAGCCTGGGGATAAAAACGGGAGCCTACAATCTCCCGGAATGGGAGGATACTCCGGAGGGTTTAGCGCGGTGTCTCCGGTCCTTATTCCTGCATTCTCCGCCGACGGCGCTGATCGCGTCAGGGCTGGACATTTTCGCAGCAACGCAACAGTTCCTTTTGCACCATGGCATCCGGGTACCTCAGGATATCTCGATCGTGTCCAGCGATCCACACCCCTCCTTCGCTTGGTGCAATCCATCCATCGCACACATCGAATATGACAATGGGGCATGGGTGAAAAACGCTGTGCGCTGGATCGACAAGGTTGCCTCTGGAAAAGATGACCGCAGTAAAAAGCCGTGCATATCCAGATTCGTGGAGGGAGGGACGATTGGCCCTGTGCCCAAGACTACCCGGCGATTGCAGATGCAAAACAGTTAGGAAACCGGTTCAGCGGGTGTAGCCAGAGATAGAAAATGAAACCGAAGCAGATTTGATCATTCGACATTCAAGATCTTGAATTACTTCAGACCATCAAACCAACTTCTCATTTAAACCGCACTCCCACAGTGCCGAAACAATCCGCTCTTGGGCTGACTCCATCGCTTTCCGCTCATCGTCTTCCTGGTCTTCGTGACCGGCGAGGTGCAAGAGTCCGTGGACGAAGTAGCGTAAAACTTCGCGACCGAAAGGTTCACCGTATTCCTCGGCCTGGCGTTGGGCAACCTCGGCTCCGATCACGATTTCACCATGATGGAAGGTGATCACATCCGTCGGGCCTTCGATTTCCATGAAATCGACATGAACCCGTGCGCTGGTTTCATCGTCCACCAACGCCACCTCGAGGGTCGCGAGATGTTTGAGGGAATTTTCATCATCAGCCGCCACCTCGAGTGCCATCTTCGCCGCTTCAATACCGACATCCTCCAGAGCGGTCAGCCATGAAACCGGGATCGCAATCGCTTCCTGATGATTCCCTATGATGATTTCGAGTGGCATGGGTCTGATTAATTTTGCTCGGTGAGCTTGCTGGCACGGTTGTCCACATAGTCCCCCTCGCGTTGTCCTTTCGCTGTCCGCTTGGTCGTTGTGCCGCGATCCTCCGCGGGCTTTTGATAATCGATCCGGCTGTGCAGCATGCTGCGCAAGGTGTTGGTGAAACTCTCTTTTACCTGGGTCAGTTCACCCATGGTGAGCGGACAATCGTCCAGTTGTCCGTCTTGAATTTTGGTCCGAACCAGTTCTTCGACCAGAGCCCGGATTTTCGCAGGTGTCGGCTTGCGCAAGCTGCGCGACGCGCTCTCGATCGTATCCGCCAAACAAATGATGCCGCTCTCCTTGGTGCTGGGTTTCGGTCCGGGATAACGGAAATTTTTTTCCGCAATCTTTGGCAAGTCCTCCGCATTTCCCAATCCTTTGTCCACCTTCTCCATCTCCGCCTTTTTCTGTTCCTGGGCTTTGCGGTAAAAGTAATAGACCAATGAATCGCCATGATGTTCCTGGATCACTTCGATGATCCTCGGATTCAACTTGTGCTTCACCGCGAGATCCACTCCGTCCTTCACGTGAGCAATGATGATCAGACCGCTCATTGTCGGCGTCAGCGCATCGTGCGGATTTTCCGTATCGTCATGCTGGTTCTCGATGAAATAACTCGGCTTGTTGAGTTTGCCGACATCGTGGAAATACGAACATACCCGGCACATCGGCGCGTTGGCACCGATTTTTTCCGCCGCGGCCTCCGCCAACGCCGCCACCACCAGGCTGTGATGAAACGTTCCCGGAGCCTCAAGCTGCATTCGCTTCAGGAGCTTGTGATTCAAATCGCTCAACTCCAGCCAACTGATGTCGGTTGTCAGATGAAACATCAGTTCAAAGATCGGCAACAAACCGCTCACCACCATGGCCACCACCAAAGCGGTCGCAAAAGCAATCAGGCTTCCCACACCGAGATCTTGCAGGCGGTCGATCGATTCCGGACCAAACACCGCCATGACTTCCAATCGACCCAGCACCAGTGCCAGCAGCACCATCACCGCACCCACATAAATCCCCGCCCTCAGCAACTGGATCCGTTTTCTGACCTGATGCACACACAGCACCGCCGTCATTCCGGCCACCAAACTCATAATCAGATAATTGATCACATCGTTTTTTGGGACCAACATGCTACCGATCAAACTAACGTAGACCGAGGAAAAACTCCCGGCCGTTCGGCCCAACAGCACACCGAGCAACATCGGCGCCAGAGCGCAAGGAACAAAAAGATATCGGTAGCTTTCGGAAATCGTTCCCCCATCCGCCAAACTCATCACCATCCGCACAAACAGCAAATGCGCCATGATGCCGCCGAACAACAGCAGAACCCGACTGTTGTTGCGACAGATTTTCGGTGCCGCCACGTGAAACATCGCGATGGCGGTGCAGGCCAAAACCAAAGCATAAATCATCCCCTTGAATGGGACCTCGGAAAACGTCGAAGTCGGCGAGGCTTTCAACACCAGCAACGAAACCCCGATCGAGAAAATCGCATACAAGGCCAGTCGGATCCACTGACTCCCCTCCAGAATCTGGAGTGCCGCACTTTCACTATGAACCCGTCGTTTTTTCCCGAGAGAAAAACCTTTTTTGGCGAGTTGCCAGCGCTTGATGGTATCGAGAAATCCCAAAA
>CBFGOP010000012.1:0-37236 GCA_965650415.1 uncultured Prosthecobacter sp.
CTTCCAGCATGAGGAGGATGCGATCTTTGACTTTTTCCTGGCCGATGAATTCCGAAAACGCCGGGGGACGAAGTGAAACGTCAAAAGGCGTCTTCGGAGCCTCTGTGGTTTGTTGGTAGAAGTTTTCGGGCATGGACTGGAAAAGGTGCTAAAACATGGAAAACCAAAAGCAAAAGGAGCTTTAGCGAATCTCCGCAGAATGCAAAGCCTAATGGCTCATTCAGCATGGCGGTGAGTTTGAATCAACGGATCTCAAATAGATCCAAAAATGAATTTGACCGATGAGATTTCAGTTCTTATGTTATTTTAAATTCATTATTTGCATGTAAGTATTTTCAATAGCTATCAATCCCCCCCTAAAAACCCCAATCCTAAAAACCCTCCTATGAAAAAATTACTTCCTCTAAG
Organism: uncultured Prosthecobacter sp.; assembly: GCA_965650415.1. Lineage (GTDB taxonomy): Bacteria > Verrucomicrobiota > Verrucomicrobiia > Verrucomicrobiales > Akkermansiaceae > Luteolibacter. The sequence goes on from CBFGOP010000012.1 coordinate 409, forward strand.
CATCGCCCTCGCTACCCTGACCATGGGTTCTGCACATGGAGCCACGATCATCTTTGGCTCTGCGAATGAAGGCTATGGTGGATTTACGGACGGTGTAACCAATCCAACTCTCGTTCCAACTCCAACTCCAGCACCCGCATGGAGCTTAACGACTACTGGCGCACGTTTTACGAACGATCCTACCACGGATTCTGGTCAGGTTAACGGCAGTTTACTCAAGCAATACACCTTTGATCGAATCAGCGGGAACTCTTACACGATCACTGGTATCGTTAATTTGATCAGCACTTATGCTGCGGACAATAACCGTGTGGGTATTTCGCTGTTTTCGACGACCAATGATCTTACTGGAATTGATACCGGGCTCAGCCTTCAGGTAAATGTGGGAAGTGGCACTGGACTTATTCGTATCCTAAACGGAATCAACAATAGTACAGCTCTTGTATCTTCTGGTCTCAGCGGCGTAACTGGCACAGATCTAATCGGAGAAACGCTGAATTTTACCGCCGAAATTGATTTTGTGGGAACGGACATCAACGTGGCTTTCACCTTGAGCGCGGAAAGTTTATCATACACACAAACTATTTCCACTACTGTAGCGGCAGCTAGTTTCACAGGCGATTATTTCGGATTCGGCAGTCGTGGACGTGAGCGCAATACGACGCCTGGGACGAACGATATTCCCATGATCTACGAAGCTACCAGCTTTTCCGTCATCCCCGAGCCATCATCCACTCTTCTGGCAGGTCTTTTTGGAAGTCTTTGTTTGCTGCGCAGACGCCGCTGAATCTCACCCGCTGCTATTCAGGTTGATTGCGCATGAAATCGGCGACCTGGGCGAAGAAAGGATCAAGGAAGGCGCGGGCGAAAGGGGAGATCTGGGTTTCGTCCATGGCTTCGGACATGAGTTTCAGCCAGCGATCGCGCTCGGGGATGCCGATTTTGAAGGGAACATGGCGCATGCGAAGGCGGGGATGACCGCGTTTTTCCATGTAGGTGATAGAATGGCCGAGTCGGAACAGGAGAAATTCGGCGAGGCGTTCCTCGGCTCCTTCCCAGTCATCATCGGGATACATCGGACCGATGAGATCGTCGGTGCGGACACGGCGGTAGAAAGCGGCGACCATGGCACGGATGCCGGGTTCTCCGCAGGCTTGGATGACGTCTTGTTCAGTAGGGAGCATGTTGGAGAGTGATGAGTGCCGAGTGATCAGTGAGAAGATAATCGGCGACCGATGATCGCCGCCACGTTACATTCCTGCCTCGGCGAGGCGTTCGGCCATTTCGTGTTTCATGAGTTCGGCGGTGATTTCGTGGAATTCGCCGGTCATGATGGCGTCGAGGTTATGGGAGGTGAAACCGATCCGGTGGTCGGTGCAACGGGATTGCGGGAAATTGTAGGTGCGGATTTTTTCCGAGCGATCTCCCGAACCAATCAGGGATCGGCGGTTTTCGGAGTAGGCGGCTTGTTGTTCCTGGAGCTTTTTCTCGTAGAGGCGGGTGCGCATGATTTCCATGGCCATCTCACGGTTTTTGATCTGGGACCGTCCGTGCTCGCAGCGGACGTAGAGGCCGGTGGGAATGTGGAAAATCTGGACAGCGGAGTCGGTGGTGTTGACGTGTTGACCGCCCGCACCGCCGGAGCGGCAGACTTCGATGCGGAGGTCTTCCTGTTTCATCTCGACGTCGACTTCTTCAGCTTCGGGCAGGACAGCGACGGTGATGGTTGAGGTGTGGATGCGGCCTTGGGTTTCGGTGGCGGGCACGCGTTGGACGCGGTGGACGCCGGATTCGTATTTCATGTAACGAAATACTTCATCACCGGTGATTTTGAGAATGACTTCCTTGAAGCCGCCAACCTCGGAGGGTGAGGATTCGAGGTGTTCGGTTTTCCAACCACGCGAGTCCGCGTAGCGTTGATAGGCGCGCATGATTTCGCCAGCGAAGAGCGATGCCTCGTCGCCACCGGCGCCGGCGCGGATTTCGATAAGGGCATCGCGGTCCTCGTTGGGGTCGGCGGGGAGGAGGGCGTATTGGATGTCCTCGCGGAGTTTTTCGAGGGATTTTTCGAGCTCGGGAATTTCATCGGCAGCCATTTCCGAGAGTTCCTTGTCGTCGGATTTGGCGAGTTCGATATTGTCGGCGAGTTGGGTTTCGGTGTTTTGCAAATCCTCCCACACTTTCAGGGTTTGCTGGAGTTTGCGATGTTCGCGCAGGATTTCCGTCGCGCGTTTTGGATCGTCGAAAAGATTCGGATCGCCGATGGCCTCCTCGAGTTCCCGGAAGCGGTCTTTGCGTTTGGCGATGAGTTGGGTGTAATCCATGTGGAGTGAAGGCTGGAAAATTTTGGCAAGCTCTAGCCTGAAACCATGGCAATGTCCAATCCTGCATGATACCGGAAAATGTGGCCGAAATCGCTGAATTTCCCGAAAAAGTTGCGTAAGATCGCTCGGCTGTGCTAGATGCATGGGTAGTCACGTGTTCAACCTCTCACGTATCAAATAATGAATCAGCAAAACACAATGGTAGTGGGTATCGATTTTTCGGATTCTTCCCCGATTGTATTAAGGCATGCATTGGCGAGTGCGAAGTCCTGTTCTGCGAAATTGGTTGCGGTGCATGTTCTGGACAAAAGCCAGATGGAGTTTCGTCAGGCCAGTGGCTTGGGCGTGGACAAGGTCGAGTTGCTCAAAGCACAGGCGCAAAAGAAATTCGAGGCCTTGTTGGCAGGTAAAATGGATGGAGTGGAAGTGGACTTCGTGGTGAAGTCGGGAAAACCGGCCGACGAGTTATGCCAAGCGACTGCCGAATGCGGCGCATCGGTTCTGGTCATTTCCGCAAACGACATGACCAAAACTCGTTTGGGGTCAATCGCAGCACGCTGCGTGAGAATGGCTCCGTGTGATGTATTGGTCTTGCGTGATTGGCAGGGTGGGGATTTCAAAAAAATCGTGGTTTGCACGGATTTTTCAAAAACGGCGGATCAGGCCATCGAGCGTGCTGCGGAAATCGCCAAACGCGATGGAGCGCTGCTTGAAATCGTGAATGTGATGTTTCCTCCCAGCCTGGATTCTTGGGGTGAAGTTTTGGAACACGCGGCGGATTCGATCTCGACCTATGCCGAGGAATGTCGCGCGACGGTTGAGGCGCAGATGAAACAATGCATCGAACGCCATCGGGCCGCGCTTTCAGGTCTGGAGGTTCAGACTCTCATTCTCGAATCCGAAATGGCATCGGTGGCGATCACAACGCATGTGAAATTTATCTCTGCGGATCTGGTGGTCATGGGAACCCGTGGTCATTCCTCGATCGCGAGCTACTTTCTCGGAACCAATGCGGAACGCCTGATCCAGGATGCGCCGGTTTCGGTTCTCGCTGTGAGATAAACTAACGGGTCGCGATGACCTGGGTGGTGAAGCCTTTCAGGTAAGACGTCTCCGGAATGGAGATCAGCACGGGATGGTCGGCGCGTTGGGTGTGTTCAGCCACGAGACGTAGGGATTTCTTCGCATCGACCGAGGCGTCTGTCAGGTTCTCTAAAAACAGCTCGCGGGATGCGTGGTGTGAGCAGCAGAAAGTGGAGAGCAGACCGCCTTTATCTAAAAGCTTGAGCGCACGCAGGTGGATTTCCTTATAACCCCGCATCGCATCCATCAGGGTCTTTTTGTTTTTGGTGAAACTCGGTGGATCGAGGATGATGAGATCATAATCGGGTTGTGCGGATTTGAGGAAATCGAAGACATTCGCCTCGATCACGTCGATGGAGAGCTGGTTGTGTTCCGCATTTTTTCGCGCGGTCGCGCAAGCGGAGGCGGAGATATCGACGGCGGTGACTTTGGCCGCACCGGCTTTCGCGCATGCTAAGGCGAAGCCTCCCTGATTGGTAAAGCAATCCAGCACGCGCAGGCCTTTGGTGCGTTTGGCAACTTCGTTGTGGGCTTGGAGCTGATCGAGATAGAGCCCAGTTTTTTGTCCGTCGATCAGGTCGATTTCGAATTCCAGCCCATTGGCATGAACCATGAAAGGTCCGGGATTTTTTCCATGGAGCAGTTCGATGCAGGGTTCGAGTCCCTCGGCTTTGCGCGAGAGAGAATCGTTTCGCAGGATGATGGATTGAGGATTGAGCAGATGGACAAGGGCGTCGCGAATCAGATCCTTGCGCATGTCCATGGAAAGGGTTAGGGTTTGAACTGCGAGGTGGTCGCCATAGCGGTCGACGATGAGGCCGGGAATCCCATCGGATTCCGACCAGACGATACGGCAGAGACGCTCGTCCAGTCCTTCGATTTCCGAGCGGAGCTGGATGGCTTGCTGGATGCGGCGGATGAAAAAATCGAGATCGAGATCCTGGCGTCGGCGGGAAAAGCGGCGGGCGACGATCTGGGAAGACGGATTGTAAATTGCGGAACCGAGCGGTCGGTCACGGAAATCTTTAAGAGTAATGACATCTCCGGGTTGTGGATTTCCGAAGGATTTTTTGATTTCTGAGGCGTAAATCCATTCGTGTCCGTGAAAAATACGGGCACGGGGAGCAATAATGAGACCGGGCATGGTTGCGATGCTAAGTTTCAAATTTCAAAATTCAAATTTCAAAATGAAGAAGTCTGAATAACCACTTGGTTTGGCTGAAAGTTGCAGGATTGACATGAGAATCTTGGAACGCTTGTTTAAAAGGATGCGAGTTATTAGTATTCCTGAGTCCGGTCCCAAGAGAAAACTGCTCGATGCCACGGAGCGATTGGTGGTGGAGAAGGGATTTGATTTGGTCTCGGTGCGAGACATCACTGGAGCCGTGCACGCGAATGTGGCGGCGGTGAATTACCATTTCGGTAGTCGCGAAGGCTTGATGGAGCTGGTGATGTCCCATGTCATGGATGCGGTGGATGAGGTGCGCATGGAATTGCTGCAGGGGAAAGCATCGCTGGATGAAATTGTCAGCGGCTATGTGAGTTCGGTGATCGACGCAGCCAAGCGGGTGGAGATGGATACGGTGTTTTTCATGAAATTGGCCGGGCGCGTGATGGCTTTCTCATCGGCTCTGATGCCTGCGGCTCTGGCGGAGAACCGATCCCATATCCGCAATCAATATCTCCAAGCATTGAGAAGCGCCGGAGTTTCGGATCCCGATCTGGAATCGGTATGGATGTTTTTTGAGGCTGGCTTGGGTCAATCCCTGATCCACCTGCAAGATGGCACGGATCCCGAATCCCAACTCGAGCCATGGATTCGTTTCGGAATCCGCGGTTTAACCGGGGCGCAGCAGGCCGTGACCAAAGCGGCCAAAGCGCCTGTGGTTGAGCGACCAGCAGAACCGGTTGCCCCTGTGGCTGATGAATTTGAATCGATTGAAACAGTCGTTCCGGACGTCGAAGCTGTACATGAACCCACTCCTGAGCCGGCCGCAGAGGTCGTGCCTGAGGTTGCACCAGCGGTCGTGCCAGAGGAGAAAGCCAGCAAGGCCAAGCCGAAAAGGCCCAAGAAACCGGACGATCAGGCGATGCTGTTTGATTTCTGATTTTACTCTTAAAGACCTAAAATCTTGACAGCTCTGTGATTTTCGGCACTTTTCCTGCCCCGCGCGTTGGTACGTGTGGCAAACCAAATCTCTTATGAAAAAGGATCTTCATCCCAACTACAAGCCAGTCGTGTTCGTGGACATGACCACCGGCGCCCGTTTCGTCACCCGTTCGACCAAGAGTTCTGACAAAAAAGAAGTCATCGACGGAGTGGAGTATTCCGTGATCTCCGTGGGTATCACTTCCGATTCGCATCCGTTCTTCACCGGTCAGAAGCAATTCGTGGATACTGAGGGTCGCATCGACAAGTTCCAGAAGCGTTTCGGCGCAGTACGCCGTGTGGCCAAGCCAAAGGTTGGCTAAGCCAGCGAACGAAATTTTTCGTTCTTCTCAAAAAACGATGTCCGAAAGGGCATCGTTTTTTTTGATGAATATTTCCAACGCAGAGCTGCAAAGCTCGGCTATTTGTAATATTCGCGATTAAAAAATCTTTTTTCTGAATCAACTCCGATTAAACAGACAGCGTGCTCGCGAAACGAATCATTCCCTGTTTGGATGTCACCAATGGCCGTGTGGTCAAGGGCGTGAATTTCGTGGATTTGATTGATGCGGGAGATCCGGTGGAATGCGCGATCGCTTACAACGAGCAGGAGGCGGACGAACTGGTGTTTCTGGATATCACGGCATCATCGGATGCGCGCGAGACGATGGTTGATGTCGTGAGGCGTACGGCGGAGAAATGTTTTATTCCGTTGACTGTGGGCGGTGGAATTCGATCCGTGGAAAACATGCATACGATGTTACAAGCCGGGGCGGACAAGGTCGGAATCAATACCTCTGCGGTGACGAACCCGAATTTGGTCGACCAGGGTGCGAAGGCATTTGGTAACCAGTGCATCGTCGTGGCGATTGATGCGAAACGCGAGGGTCCGGGAAAATGGGGAGTTTACACCCATGGCGGTCGCACACCCGTGGGACTGGATGCGGTGGAGTGGGCGAAAGAGGTTTGGCGTCGGGGTGCGGGAGAAATTTTGCTGACTTCAATGGATGCGGATGGAACGCAAGCGGGCTATGACTGCGAATTGACGGCGGCGATTTCCTCTTCGATCGGCATTCCTGTGATTGCCTCCGGTGGTGCGGGCAATCTGGATCACATGGTGGAGGTGTTGGAAAAAGGAAAAGCGGATGCGGTGTTGGCGGCGTCGATTTTTCATTTTGGAAAACACACGGTGAGCGAGGCGAAGAAGCATTTTGCGGAGCGCGGAGTTCCGGTTAGGCCGAGTTTCAAGGTTTCTTGAAAATCATCAAATGCTGCCAAGGCAGGTCGGTTTTGTTTTCAACAAAATGAAAGCCGAGAGCTTCGAATTCCTTGATGGCTTGCTCGGCGGACATTTTGTGGAGTCTCTTGATCGGAACGTTCGGATCTTCGGCACGAAACTCCAACAGATAGACGATACCGTTTGGTTTTAGTGCGGAGTGGATGGATTGGAGCATTTCGGCAGGGTGGGAAAATTCGTGATAGGCATCTACGAGAATGGCGGCGTCGATGGATTTGGGAGGAAGGTTGACGGATTCGATGCTGCCGAGATGCGGAGCGACATTCGCAATGCTCTGTTTTTCCGCCTCGTTTTTCAGGAAACGCAACATCTCGGTTTCGATATCGATCGCGATGACTTTTCCCTGAGGAATTAGCGGCGCGATACGGAAGCTGTAGTAGCCTGATCCCGCACCGATGTCGGCGATGACGGTGTTGGGTTTGAGATCGAGGAGTGCGATCGCCTTGGAAGGTGCCTCCTCCTTTTCCCGATCCGTTCGCTCGAGCCAGCCGATACCGGGATGACCCATGACTTTGGAAATTTCCCGACCCATAAAAATTTTCCCTATCCCATCTGGGGAGGCCGGGGCGCTGGTGTACGGTGGAATATCGATTTTCTTTTCTGGTGCCGGAGCAGGGATTTCACTGAGTTGGTTGCGCACGACGATCAGGGGAATCATGCCGAAGGCGAGAAGGAGAATGGGAATGAGGGCGAGGTATCGGGATTTCATGAATTGGGTGGTTGGGGACTCTTTTTCTGAGAAGAGCGGAATAGTTTGACCGTTTTGTAGGCTAATATTAATCTTTCTTCAATGGCCGCTGGACTGCGGCATAGAATACGTGGCTAAAGATTCTTCCATAAAAGTTGGTAAATTCGAGGGGTTCAGCTGGATACGCTGCGAAGGCAAGGGTTCTTTTATGAACAGCCTGGCCCTCAAAGAGTTTGGAGACGCGAGGATTCGTGCGGGAGTGGAGCGCCTGGTGATTGATCTGGAGGAGTGCACCGGGATGGATTCCACCTTCATGGGGACTCTGGCGGGCATGGCGGCCAGGATTTCCGAACACGGCGGCAAGTTGCAAGTTACGGCAGCTAGCGAGAAGAGCTGCCATTCGCTGGAGGATTTGGGTTTGGATTTTCTGATGGATATCAATCCACAGGATGAATTGTGGAGCGGTTTGGAGGGGAAAGTGCGTGATTTGCTCAAACCCAAGTTTGCGGGGACCAAGGCCGGAACCGTGATGCACACGCGGCACGTCTTGGAGGCACATGAAATTTTATCGCGGGCAAATGAGAGTAATGAGAAAAAATTTTCCGGGGTGGTGAAAATGTTAGGCGAAGAGCTGGCGGAAAAAACCGGTCAATCGGGCTGAAGGCATGATCGAGGAATTCTGCTGGTTGCTGATCATCGTTTCCTCGTTGTTGGGAGTCGCTTTGGTTGCAGCATTGCGGAACCAGCGAAAACGTGCCAAGCGTTTGCAAAAGGTGCTCAGAGCTCTGGAGGGGGAGGAGGAGCGGATGTTCCATTTCCTACATGATCTTGGATTGGCGATCGGCAAGGAACCGACCAACAAGGCGCTCTCCAGAACGATCGTGGAGGGGATTGTCGATGTGGTGGGCGCGACCGGTGGAGCGATTTACTATCCGACCGGAGATGGAAAATTCTTGGTTCCGGCTCATGTTTCCGAAAACTGCCCGCCTCTCATCCGTGTGTCCAAAGAAGTCATGGCGCAGTCGAAAGAGGATGAGCGCGTGCTCGCGAGTTTGCTGAATCTCGAACGGGTTCGGGTTGGTGAAAGCCTGTTAGGTAAAGCCTTCAAGGAAGCGGAGGCGGTTCACATCGAAAGCCTGAGCGAATACGGCGTTTTGGGCATGTATGTCAGGGAGGAGCAGGAAGATGTGGGCGTGATGATTTCGCCCCTGCGTTATGCGGGTCAGGAGATCGGGGTTCTGGCGGTGGCGAAACGGGTTTCTCAGGGAGAATTTTCATTGAACGACTTCGCTGTGTTCCGGTCGGTCGCAGAACAATCGGGATTCGCGATTGGCAATGCGCAGATTCATCGTGAAGCGAATGCGAAAAAGGCGATTGAAGGCGAACTGCACAACGCGCGTGAGGTGCAACGGGTGTTGTTGCCGCAGGAGGATCCGATGCTGAGAGGTTTCCGTATCCACGGCATGAACCTCGCAGCACGCATCATCAGCGGAGATTATTACGATTATATTCCGCTGAATGACGGAAAGTTGGGAGTGGTTGTCGCGGATGTTTCCGGAAAAGGAGTTGCAGCGGGATTGTTGATGGCGATGTGCCGCAGTCTGCTGCGTGCGGTGGCTTCAAGTCAGCCTCAGCCGAGTCGCGCCCTCGCGGTGGTGAACCGATACCTGTTTCCCGATATCCGCGAGGACATGTTCATCAGCATGAACTACGGTATTCTGGATTCCGAGAGCGGAAAAATGGTTTTCGCACGCGCGGGTCACGATGCGGCATTGCTGTATCGGAAATCGACCGGTCAGGTTCATACCCTCAGACCGAAAGGCTTGGCTCTCGGGATCGACCAAGGTGACGTCTTCGAGCGCGTGACCGAGGACCAGGAGATCGAGATGGAATCGGGAGATTGCGTCCTGTTTTTCACCGACGGAGTGAAGGAGGCCATCAATCCGAGCGAGGAGGAATTCGGAATGGAGCGCTTGGCCAAAGAGTTCCAAAATTCAGCAGCACTGGGCGCGGAGGAGGTGGTGAAGCACTTGCTGGATGCTGTCGAAGCTTACGCAGGCGATGGTGTCCAGATTGACGATATCACCATTGTGGCGGTGGAGAAGAGGTAGGTTTTGGAGAAGTCACTGACAAGTAACCAGAGGTCAATGCAAGTGCCTTCCTTCCTCTGATTTCAGCTTTTCAGATTTTACTCAAAATCTCCCCCTATCCTAAACCTGCTCTCAAGTGTATTCTCTATGCTTGTTGAAAAAGCAAATTCCCAGCATCAGCATTCTTGATTCGGTTCATTCAGCGATGGACATCGGCAACGCTTCTGTCACGAATGATTTATATGAAAATACATCTCACGATTTTTGGTATTATCGCCACTTCATTTTTCACTCAAAGCAACCTTCTTGCAGAGACCACGGATTTGAAGATCAAGCTGGATGAAATCCGCGAGTTGTTGAAACCGGTGGATTCCGATTCGCCAGAGACCAAGCAAATCAAAGATGCGGTGCGGAGCTATCCCGACCAATGGCAAACGATGATCGATCAGGGAAACTTCAGCCGCTTTTCCGAATACAGTATGCAGGGTATGTCGAGTTCATTTAGCAAGATCCCGGGCCTTCCGGAGAAAATCCAGGAGCTAAGCAGAGGTGTTGTGGCGGAGGCGGAAAAAAGGAACGCGGCGAAAATCACAGAAGCCAAGGCCCTGATTTCCCAAGCGGGCGAAACTTTAAAAGATGCGAAGAAAGCGGAGGAACTCGATGGAGTGATGCTCGCTCTTAGCAAAAGCCAACTCGATGAATACGGCAATAACCCTGATTTGAGGGCGATTTCACGTGAACTTCAAGCCACCAAACAAATCGTCGGCAACTGGCAGGAATACCTTATCGCCGAGGAGACCGGCAACTTTCAGAACCGGCGCAGCAACCTCGAACAAATTTCATCGCAGCTTGCCTCCACACCCATACTTCCTAGGTCCATCGTCCTGCGATTACTCAATAAGCCAGCTCCCAAGTCACCGGAGATCACTGTAATCGAACCAAAACCCCAACGTGTTTCACTTGATGGTATTCGGCAGAAACTTACAGAATCCGGAGATATTGTGGCCGCTGCTGCAGAGATCAAAGCAATACCTAAAGAGTCGATTGCATATTCGGACGACAGTTCGTTCGCGCAATTTGTAATGTCAATCGAAGTTCTCCACAGACTGGAGCCCACCATGTCGGAGTCTGAGGTTTTTGCAAACATTCGCAATATCGGGATCAACCATATACCTCGTCAATTCACCTTCAACAAGGCCATCGATCAAATCGCCCTGAATGCCATCGCTAAAAGTTATGGTATGGAAACCCAATCCGCCAAAACCACCACCGCTCGAAAGGTTCTAGAGTCCATTGCCATGGATGCCGCTGCCGGAAAGGATTGGAAGAAACTCCGCAGGGCGATTGAATCTCTCGATTCATATAGCGCGGGCTCTGTTGGCTCGGACAATCACAAAAGGGTCAATGATTTGAAAATCCTCTCTCTGATTGAGTTGGGAGAAGCAGCGGAAAAGCGGGAGGACATTGACGCGGCAGCAAACGCTTACATCGAAGCATCCTTGATTGACGGCCAGTATTTGCAGCGTGGTGCCGCATACTTGAAAATCGCCGATCTTAAACAGAAATCGCCCGAAAGAGTTGGCGACATGCTCGCCAAGGCTGAGAAAATACGCAGGGAGGCCGAAGTTGCCCGCCGTGCTGCGGAAGTCGAGTTGCAAGACAGGATGATGTCGCGCCGTCATCAAATGCCAGTCGAGCGTCTGTCTCGGGAGGATCTTGCTGCTCTGCGTCCGGTCATCCAAGAAGTTGTTGCAGAGTTTCTAAAAGAGAAGCGACTGGAGCAGCAGGTCATTCCGGAAGTAATCCCTCCAGAGAAATAGCTCGAAGATCCGGTGTGCTGACCAACGTCATTCACTTCGCCACGCTGGTTGAAAAAGCAAATACCTAGCATTCATTTTTTGCACTGGCGAGATGAGAGAAGTCGATCAGGGGCTCGCCCGATTAGAAGGATTCAAAACAGGTGGGTTTGAGTGAGTTTGTTTTTGACCGTGCTCAAGATGCTTGGGTCTGTTTCACCTGATCAATTGGCACAGTGAAATTGAATTGGGTCCCGGTTCCGACTTCACTCGTTGCCCAGATTTCTCCACCCAGTTTTTTGACGAACTCTGAGCAGATGCGAAGGCCAAGGTTGGTTCCTTTTTCTCCAGCAGTTCCGCTCGAGCTCTCGCCGTATCTCAGTTGAAAGATGCGCGCCAGAAGTTCTTTTTCGATGCCAACTCCCGAATCGGCAATCGATATGACCGCGAAGCCATCTTTGCTTTTCTTTGCGGAAATCTGCACGGTGCCCCCGGGTTTGGTGAACTTGATCGCATTGGAGGTCAGATTGCGAATGACTGTATCCAGCATCTTCGGATCTGCCCAAACGGTAATAGGTTCTTCGATTTCGAAGCTCAAATGGATCTGTTTGTCGTGTGCGAAGACTTTCAGAAATCCAACGCAGTTGGAAAGGGAGTGATCGAGCAAAATGGCTTCGGGATTCGGATCGACGCTTCCGCTTTCAGAAATGGCCCACTGAAGCAAATTATCGAGCAGCTCGTAGTTCGCCTTGGAGCTCTCACAAATCAGCTTGATCAATTCTTCGCGTTCTTTCTCCGTGTGCTCTTCGCCTTCCGCAAGAAGATGTCCGATGGATCCCAAGGCCCCGATGCCGCTGCGAAGATCATGAGCCAACACTCTATAGATCTGGTTGCGGCTTTCAACGGACTCTTCCAATCGTGCGAAAGTCGTTTGCAAATCTGCCTTGAGACGTGCCTCACTTTCGAGATGTTGGAATGCTTCACGTTCGGTTCGCTCGGTGTTTCTGGCACATATGATACCGAAAATATTGGTGGCCAAATAGACGGCTGTTACTCCGATACAATTGATGAGCTGCAAGTTGCTTTCTACCTTGTAAAACCAAACCGAGATACTGGCCAAGCTGAGAAAAATGACGCAGACCAGCCTGAATCTCAGTGAAATTGGAACCGTCAGGTAAATAAGAAACGCGACGAAAACGCTCCATGCCAGGAGTGTCTCACTCTGTAATACTGAAAAACGGTGAACGATTTCGAACTGAACGATGAGCCAAAACAAGCAGGCAAAGGCAATCCATTCGAAGGTCTTCCTTTTTTTGATTTTCTTCAGAGTCAGAAGACCAAACAACGCAACCCCAACCCCGATCGCTCGCGAGAGAGTGATGATTTTTACATCCAGAGAAGGAGGCAGAAGTGCAATTCCAAGCACTAGAAACGTCGACACAATGTAAAGCGCCAGTCCGTAAATGCGCTTCATGTTCCGTTTGTCTGATTCAAAACGGCTGGCAAGAAAAGCACGCTCCAGTTCAGGGGGTTGTAGATGATATTTAAATTTTTGGAACACTTGAACAGAAGTATGGCATCAGCGGAGAAATCATTAGAAAAGCTAAATAGAAGTGTAGCAGATTCAAAGAGTCCTTTTTATCAGGTGCAAGAATCACTGAAATCATGAGCGGTCTGTATGGATTGGGCCTGGGATTGACGGCTTCCGGTATGTTTGATCTTCCAGATTTCACTTGCGGGATGGGAGATGTCGATTAGGGTCGCGCCTAATGAGAACGATTCGCAATAGTTGGTTTTTAGTGGGCTTCATTTTGACCGTGGTCACGACAGCTGGGGCTGAGGAGCTGCATGTCTATTCGCATCGCCATTATGAGGTGGACCAGAAGGTGAATACCTTGTTCACGGAAAAAACCGGGATCTCTGTGAAAGTGGTGAATGCGGAGGTTGACCAGTTGATCGAGCGGTTGAAATCCGAAGGTGCGAGCAGTCCGGCGGATGTCTTGATTTCGGTGGATGCGGGTCGGATGCAGCGGGCGGCCAAGGACGGCTTGTTGCAAGCGGTGAAGTCCGAGGTTTTAGAGAAGTCGACCCCGCAGGCGTTCCGCGATGTGGATGGGTTATGGTATCCGTTCACCATGAGGGCGCGGGTGATTGTGGTCTCGAAGGAGAGGGTGAAAGAGGGGGAGGTGAAAAGTTACGAAGATCTGGCGAAGCCGGAGTGGCGTGGGAGAGTATTGGCGAGGTCATCGACGAATGCCTACAATCAGGCCTTGATGGCATCGATCATCGCCGCCAACGGTGAGAAAGAAGCCGAAGCATGGGCCGAAGGTCTGGCGAAGAATTTCGCGAGGCCGCCGCAAGGAGGCGACCGAGACCAGATCAAAGCCGTGGCCGAGGGATTGGCGGATGCCTGTTTGACCAACAGTTATTATTTGGGAGTGTTGTTGAATTCGACCGATCCAGCGGAGCGCAAGGCGGCGGAAAAAGTCAGGATCGTGTTTCCAAATCAGGACGGACGCGGTGCTCATTCCAATGTGAGTGCGGCAGGAATCACGAAGAACTCGAAGCGGGTTGAGGCTGCGAAAAAATACCTGGAGTTTTTGGTAAGCGAGGAAGTACAGAAAATAATCGCGAACGGGACTTACGAACATCCTGTGATGATGGATCTCGGCAAGGCGGAGCAGTTGGAACAATGGGGGCGGTTCAAGGCGGATGAAACCACTTTTGGCAAATTGGGAGAATTTTCCTCGGTTGCGACCCGGATCTTTGACCGATCCGGTTGGAAGTGAGGATCATGGGTGGAAAAAATCCAGATGCATGGATCTTGAAGGGCGCCGCAATCCTGCTGGCGCTCTTGGTCTTGATGCCGGTGGCAGTGGTCGCGTGGCGTGCGGTTGGTGAAACCGGTGAGGCTTGGCAGGCGGTGGTGGAAGATCGGCTTTGGGGACACGTGTGGCACACCTTGTTGCTGGTCGGCGCGGTGGTGTTGCTCGCGCTCGTTCTCGGAGTGCCGACCGCTTGGCTGGTTTCGGTCTATGATTTCCCGGGCCGGAAACTGCTGCGTTGGGCACTCCTGCTGCCGATGGCGATGCCGGGTTTTGTCGCAGCTGTCGCGTATGTCGATGTGCTCAGCGGGTTGATTCCATTTTATGTCTGGGTGCGGCAAACGTGGGGCATCGAGATGTTCCTCAAAGTCCAGCAATGGGTGCCGTGGGTGTTTGCGGTGGGGGTTTTGGGTTCGACTCTGTTTCCCTATGTGTTTCTCAGTTGTCGGGCGGTGTTTTCGCAACAGGCATCGGGCGCATTGGAAGCGGCGCGTCTGTTAGGGATGGGCGGATGGAAAGGTTTTTTCGTGGTGGGTGTGCCGTTGGCCAGGCCGGCTTTGGTGGCGGGTGCGAGCTTGGTCGCGATGGAAGCGATGAACGATTACGGCGTTGCCAGCGCTTTCGGGCTGACTCCGCTGACACCGGGAATTTTCCGTGCGTGGGGCGAGGGTGAAACCGTAGTGACGATGCGACTCGCAATGATTCTCTTGGCCATGCTAGGCATCGGTTTGGCCTTCGAGCGCTGGCAACGCGGACGCAAGCAGTTTGCAGCCGATGTCTGCGAGGGATTTTTGGTTAGAAAAAAACTGCCATGGTGGCTGGGGTGGGGCGCCTTGTTGGTGTGTGGAATCCCCATAGCGATCGGCTTCATGGTTCCGGGCTGGAGACTTGCCAGTTGGGCATGGGTTTCCCGCGACACCGCCGAGTGGGCGGAACACCTGCGCGCGGGTTGGAATTCCTTCTTTCTTGCCGCGGGTGCTGTGTTGTTGGTGATGGGCTCCGCATTTCTGCTGGTGGCGGGTCAGCGGGTGATGGGGTCGAGAACCATTTTGGTGGCCCAGAAAATCAGTCTGATGGGCTACGGCTTTCCCAGTGCCTTGGTCGCGGTGGGTGTGGGAGCTGTGGTTCTCTGGCTTTCCCAACATGTGCCTGGCCTCGCATGGCTGGCACTCAGCGCCTCGGTCGGCGGATTGATGATCGCTTACTTGGTGCGCTTCCTAGCGGTGGGGATCCAACCGGTTTGCGCGGGTTTTGAAAAATTGCCGGGAAGTCTGAGGGAAGCGGCGCGGACTCTCGGAGAGCGCCCCCTCGGCGCCCTGTGGAGGGTCGATTTTCCCCTGATTCGTCCCGCTCTCGCAGCCGGGGCGATTCTCTGTTTCATCGATGTTTTCAAAGAGCTAACCCTGACCCTCGTGCTTCGGCCGTTTGATTTCGAGACCCTGGCTACGAGAACCTATCGCCTGACCGATGAGGGCCGCATGGCTGAGGCGGCTTTGCCCGGATTGTGCTTGGTGATTCTGAGTCTGGTCGTTTTGATTCCCCTGACACGTTGGATGAGAGGTTCCGAAAAATGAATTTGTTAGAAGTCAGGAATGTCGAGAAAACCTACCGGCGGGGCGATGCTCCGGCGGTGAAAGGGGTGAGTTTCGATGTCAGCGAGGGCAAGATCCTCGCCTTGGTCGGAGAGAGCGGCAGCGGTAAAACGACCCTGCTGAGAATTCTCGCCGGATTGGAAACGGTCGATAGCGGCGAGGTAAGGCTGGATGGAAAAGTCATCGCTGAGGCAGGAGGCTGCGTGGCTCCGGAGAAAAGAGGGATCGGCATGGTGTTTCAACATCATGCCCTGTTTCCGCACCTGACCGTGGAGAAGAACGTGTTGTTCGGAGTGAGGAAACATCCGAATGCGGAGAAGCGAGGGATTCTTGGAGAGTTGTTAGATTTGGTTGGCTTGTGCGGGTTTGAAAAACGTTTCCCGCATGAGTTGTCGGGTGGTGAGCGTCAACGGGTTGCGCTGGCGAGGGCGCTGGCACCGAATCCACGCCTGTTGCTGATGGATGAGCCTTTCAGCAGTCTCGATGCGAAGCTTCGTCATTCGGTCAGGGATGAAACCCGCGAGATTCTGAAGAAACGTGGAACCACGGTGGTCTTTGTAACCCATGACACCGGCGATGCCCTGGCGGTGGCGGACGGGATCGTGGTGTTGCGTAAGGGCGAGGTTCAGCAGATCGGCGCTCCACCTGAAGTTTACCATGCGCCTGCAAATGCCTACGTGGCCTCTTTTTTCGGCAGCTGCAATTTCCTGCCGTTTCACAGCCTCGGTCAGGCGGGAGGTGCGAGAGTGACCTGTCACATCGGCCCGCCGAAGGAAACCGGTGGAGACGATGCTGGCTTGTGGGTCAGGCCCGAGGATTTGGAACTGGTCAAACCCAGGGAAGGCGGACTGATCGGCGTCGTGGAACGGGTTTCATTCGGCGGTGGATATCTCGATGTCACCCTGCGCTGTGAGCGCGATGGTGGAAATGCGATTGTCGTGGAAGTCCGTCATCATGCTCCTTTCATGGTGACTGTAGGCGAACGTTGGGAAGTGGTTGCGAAGGCGGGGAGAAGGTGATGGATTAAAGCGATGAATATTCACTGCAAAATGGGCGAGTTGATGGCGGAGATGCCGGGAGCGAGGAGAGCGTTGTTTGCGAAGTATCATTTGGGAGGATGCCAGAGTTGTGCGTTTGATGATGGCGAGAGTCTGGCGAAATTGTGTCAGCGGGCGGAATTGGATGCGGAGGAGGTTTTGGCACATCTGTTGGCGAGTCATGAGCATGACTCGGCGATGTTGATGGAACCTAAGGCGGTGGCGGAACGCGGAGCGGAAGTGATGTTCGTGGATGTGCGAACCCGCGAGGAATATGAGGCGGTGAAAATTGAGGGTGCGGAGTTTTTCAACCAAGAGCTGCAAGAGCGCCTTTTCAAGGAAAAGCCCGGCGGCTTGGTGGTTCTTTATGATCACACAGGAAAGTATGTGCTGGATCAGGTCGCATGGTTCCGTGGCCACGGCATGCCGAATGCGTTCGGGTTGAAAGGGGGGATCGATGCCTGGAGTCTGGAGGTGGATCCCAAGGTGATGCGCTATCGGGTGGAGTGATTTTATTCAGATTTTATTAACCAAGGATTGCACGGAATACACGGATTGGGCGCTGTCGCGCTGCATGATTCTACTTAGTTTGCTATCTGGAATGCTTACAAAAATTTCCATCAAAGGGTGCGAAGCATCATTCCGTGTATTCCGTGCAATCTGTGGTTGAAATCATGCTGATCCATTAGCCTTAACTAAGGAAACAGGATGCAAATCGGCGCGGGGGATTCGACGGTGGATTGGGGTTTTCCGAGGAGTCCGGTCGATGGATCGAGGCTCAGCACCGAGATGGTATTCGATTTCTGGTGACCGCAGATGAGCCATTTTCCCGAGGGGTCGATGATGAAATGGCGCGGCGTTTCACCACCGCAGGGAGCGTGCTGGAGAAACGTGAGTTTGCCGGAAAGAGGGTCGCGTTGGAAGACGGCGATGGAGTTGTGGCCTCGATTTGAAGCGTAAACCCATTTTCCGTTAGAATGTACTTCGATTTCGGCTGTGGTGTTTGTCTCTTTGAAATCCTCCGGTAGTGTGGGGATGGTTTGTAAATCGGTGAGGCCGCCGGTTTCCGGGTCATGTGCTGCGACCGTCACCGTATTGGTCAGTTCATTGAGGATATAGGCATGTTTTTCATCCGGCGAAAACGCCATGTGGCGCGGTCCGGAGCCGGGAGGGGCTTTGATCACGGCGGGATCATTGGAGGTGATTTCCGATGTTTCGGGATTGAATCGGTAAATCAGGGTTTCATCGGTTCCGAGATCGGGTGCGAAGAGGCGGTTGTTGGCTTTGTTGAAATACACGCCGTGGGTGTGAGCGGCTTGCTGGCGGGCTTGATTGGGGCCGGAGCCTTTGATTTTGAGGTTGGATACGATGTCGCCGATTTTTCCATCGGCAGCGATGCGCAAGGTGACCACTGAACCATCTCCGTAGTTCGCGACGGCGAGAGTGCGGCCGGTTTGGTCCACTGTGAGATGGCATGGGCCTCGGCCGCCGCAATCGGCATCGTTGATGAGGGTGAGGGAATGTTTTTCACCGATCGCGAAGGACGCGACCTTGTTTCCGCCGCCAATCGAATAAACGATGGGCTTTTCAGGGTGAAAGGCGAGGAAACCGGGCTTGTCGTATTTGGCGTTGAGCTTGGGTTTGGAGAGGGCTCCGGTCGATGTGTCGAATTGAGCGAGATAGATCCCGTCTGCTGAGGTACCAATAAACACGGGACGGGTCTCAGCGAGTGCGGCCAGTGAACTGAGGAAAAAGGAAAGCAGGATTTTTCTCATGATGAAAACGGTTAGACCTTGAAGCCGAAGTATCGGTTGGCGTTGTGGAAGGAAATATCCGCTACGAGTTTTGACAAGGTGTCGAAATCATCGGGGAGTTCGCCTTTTTCCGCTTCATCGCCGATTAGATTGCAGAGGATGCGACGGAAGTATTCGTGGCGTGGGAAAGAGAGGAATGAACGGGAGTCGGTCAGCATACCGACGAAGCGTGAAAGCAGGCCGGTAGAAGACAGGGCATTGAGTTGCATTTCCATACCTTCTTTCTGATCGAGGAACCACCAACCCGAGCCGAACTGGATTTTTCCGGGACTTGAGCTGTCTTGGAAAACACCGGTCATGGAGGCGAAGAGGTAGTTGTCGCGCGGGTTGAGGTTGTAGAGGATGGTTTTTGGCAATGCCTCACGGGATTCGAGTGCGTTGAGGAAAACGATGAGGGCGTCGCCCTGCGGGACATCGCCCATGGTGTCGAATCCTGCATCAGGTCCGATCATCGCTGCGCGACGGAAGTTTGTGTTTCTAACAGGATTGAGGTGGAGCTGTTTGGTCCAACCGCGTGCGGCATCAAGTTCTCCTGAATACACCAGGAGGTAGAACGAGAAGCGTTCCTTGTCTTCGGCGGATACGGCTTTTCCGGCGCGTGCCTGATCGAAGATGTTGGCGGCTTCCGCATCGGAGCACGGGATGGCAGGGCAGCGGTCGAGTCCGTGGTCGGAAAGGCGTGCACCCGCGGCATGGAAATCATCGTGGCGTTTTTTGAGTGCGGCGAGCAGATCGGAGAGATGGTGGATGGAAGTGTTCGAGGCTTGTTCGAGCTTGTTGAGCCATGGGTTCAAGAGATCGGGCCGATCCACCTTGAACGCATTGTCCGGACGGAAGGTGGGGACCACTTTGGTGCTGAACCCCGATGCGGCGATTTTCAGGTGATCGTCAATCGGGTCGGCGGGGTCGTCGGTGGTGCCGACCACGCGAACATCGAATTTTTTCAGCAAACCGCGAGCGGAGAATTCCGGATCGGAGAGTCTGGCGTTGGTTTTTTCCCAGATTTCATCGGCGGTCTGCGGGGTGAGCAGCTTGTCGATTCCGAAATAACGCTGGAGCTCCATGTGAACCCAATGGTGCATCGGGTTGCGAAGGGTGTAAGGGACGGTTTCGGCGAAAGCATTGAATTTTTCACGGGGGCTGGCGTTTCCGGTGATGAGATCTTCATGGATTCCGTTTGCTCGCAGCAGGCGCCATTTGTAGTGGTCGTGACCAAGCCACATATCGGCAATGTTTTCCCACCGCTGGTCGTTGGCGATCTCTGCGGGTGAGAGGTGATTGTGGTAATCGATGATGGGCTGATGTGCGGCTACCTCGTGGTAAAGGCGTCGGGCGGTCTCGTTGTAGAGGAGGAAATGATTGTCGATATAGGCCATGACGCGAAGAGTTCACTGGAAATGGACGCGGTAGGGAAGAAGGAAAATCGGTCTCTGTTTCAGATTTTCAAACTATGAAATTGACGAGGTGAGCCAGGTTGAATTGATAATTCACCATGGTAGAACCCACTGATCTGGAAAAGTTGTTTGATGCCGCGATCCACCAGCGCAAGGCTCCGAGCCGTTTTGGAACTCCGGATGAGCAGTTGAAAGCAGGACCGGCGGTTTTCCAGCGTGAGGAACAACCTGTGGCTGATATTTTGGAAACTACCGCTCCATCACCCTTTACTCCGGTATTTCAAGCAGCCCCACCGGAAGAGGATACTCAGCCCGAAGTGGTGTTGTGTGAGCACGGTGCCGCTTCTTTGGATCAGAGCCTGAATGCCGAGCTTGCGGTAATTTTGGACGCGAAGATCGCCAAAGAGAAGAAAAGTAAGAAAATCTATCGCATCGCTGTCCTTTCGATCCTGCTTCTCTCTATCGGTGGAGGAACAGGCTGGGTGGTTTTGAATCCAGAGAGATATCAGGCGTTCAAGGAGGTTTTGAGCGAAATTCGTTCTGTGGCTGATATTGGACAGATGACCGAGAAATATCAGAAATCTCTGGATAAGGTTGCTGAGCGAGGCAAGCAAATTGATGCTGCATCCGCCGCCATGGGAGTGGATGTTTCCAAAGTGGATGAAAACGATCCGAGCCTGGACAAGGCGATGCAGAATATGATGGGTGAGGAAGGTGGAAAAACGACCGGCGAGCGCAACAAGATCCTGAAAGACAAATTCAAGTCTGTAGAGGAAGGCGGAAAGATCGGGGGAGGCGGGCAGTAATGCCTTGCCAGTATTCTCACTCCTCAACAAAGCGATCAAGAGCCTGGAGAAGTTCGTCCGAGCGTTTGATGTGATAGATTTCCGATGGCTGGATGGAGAGACGTTTTCCTGCGGAATTCTGGAAATGGATGATGACCTGAGTCGCCCCAGGATGGCCTGTAAGGTGATAGTGGATTTCCTCCAGGTCTTTGGTGGTGTGACGGTTGGTCCAAAGGATCAATTCGAGAGGTCCGTTGGGATTGTTTGATTTTTTGTTTTTTAGCTCGGTGATGTTGGCTCCGGTCAGGCGTCTGCCACCTGTGCGGTCGTCGATTTGGATGCCGATCTTGAGCTTGATCATATTGCCGGGTTGAAGCAGTCCCGCATCACGGGCGGGGAGATAGCTTTCCGACCACAACATCACCTCGCAGGAGCCGGTGAAATCCTCGATGGTGAGGATGCCGAAAGGTTTGCCGGATTTCGACATCCGGGCCTCGATGGAGCGGACCATGCCGGCGATTGGGTAGCGCTCGCGCGGATTTTCGATTTCGATCTCATCGATCAGACCGATGCGGTTGAATTTGTTGGAGTCAAGAATGCCACGGTATTTGTCCAGAGGATGTCCGGTGACGTAAAAACCTAACAGTTCTTTCTCGTGAGCTAGGCGTTCGTCTTTGGACCATTCTTCGACGGTGTTGACGGATGCGTTTTCAGACGATGACGGAGCGGGTGTGAATTCCATGGTGTCGAACAGGGACGATTGTCCGGAAGCCTTGTCGCGTTGTGAGGCAGCAGCGGAGGCGACGACCTGTTCGAGGCGGGAAAACATGGTGGCACGGTTTTCACCTGTCCAATCGAGCGCGCCTGCTTTCACCAAGTTTTCCAAGATCCGTTTGTTGATGACCTTGGAATCGAGGCGCGAGGAAAAGTCATCGAGTGATTTGTAGTCACCGTTGGCGAGTCGTTCGTAGATTGCGGTTTTCATTGCGGCTTCGCCAACGTTCTTGATGGCTGCGAGGCCGTAACGGATCGCCATTTTTCCGGATTCGATGTTTTCGGGAGTGAAACGGAGTTGGGATTTGTTGAGGTTCGGGGGCAGGATTTCGATTCCCATGCGATGGCATTCCGCGACGAAGACGGTGATCTTATCGGTGTTGTTCACCTCGTTGGAGAGCAATGCCGCCATGAACTCGACGGGGTGGTTGGCTTTCATGTAAGCCGTCCAGTAGGAGATATGGCCGTAGCAGGCGGAGTGGGATTTGTTGAAACCGTAGCCCGCGAATGCGTTGATCTTGTCGAAGATCGTGTTGGCGAGTTTTTCTCCGATATTGTTGTGGATTTTCGCGCCTTCGATGAATTTGGCGCGTTCCTTGGCCATTTTCTCGACGTCCTTTTTACCCATTGCGCGGCGAAGCAGGTCGGCTCCGCCAAGGGTGTAACCCGCGAGGACTTTGGCTGCGTTCTGGACCTGCTCTTGGTAGATCATGACGCCGTAGGTGTTGCCGCAGACTTTTTCTAACAAGGGATGTTCGTAGACGGCCTTTTTGCCTTTTTTCACATCCAGCATCTGGTCGATGAACTGCATCGCTCCGGGACGATAGACGGCGATCAAGTCGATGATGTCGTCGATACTGCGGATGTCGTATTTTTTACAGGTTTCAACCATGCCGCCGGACTCCAACTGGAACACGCCCATGGTCTCGCCTCGGTTGAGCATGTCGAAGGTGGCTTGGTCATCGAGCGGGACTTTTTCGATATCGAAATCCGGGATTTTCTTACGGATGTGTCCGACGGCGTCGTGGATGACGGTGAGGTTCTTGAGTCCGAGGAAATCCATTTTCAGGAGCCCGACTTCGGTGATCGCTCCCATGTCGTATTGGGTGACGACCTCGCCCTCGTTGCCGCGGGTGAGAGGGACGTGTTCGTCGAGCGGGCGGTCGCCGATCACAACTCCTGCGGCGTGAATGCCGACGCTGCGGTTGATGCCTTCGAGGCGAAGGGCGTAGGACCAGAGTTCCTTGTAGGTTGAGGAAGATTCGATGAGTTCCCGCAGTTCTTCTTTAGCCTCCCATTCTTTCTGTAGGGTGGTGCCGGGTTTGGCGTCGATCATCTTCGCAATGCGGTCAGCCTCGCCATACGACACGCCCATCACGCGTGCGACGTCGCGCAGGACGGATTTCGCGCCCATCGTGCCGTAGGTGATGATGTGGGAAACGGATTTCTCGCCGTATTTTTTTCTAACATAATCGATGACTTCCGCGCGGCGGGATTGGCAGAAGTCGATATCGACGTCGGGAGGCGAAACGCGTTCCGGGTTGAGGAAACGCTCGAAGAGCAGTCCGAACTGCAGCGGACAGATGTTGGTGATACCCATGGCATACGAGGCAAGCGAGCCTGCGGCGGAGCCGCGACCAGGGCCGACGGGAATGTCGTTGTCACGCGCCCATTGAATGAAATCGGCGGTGATGAGGAAGTAGGAGGCGAAACCGAGAGAGTTGATCGTATCTACCTCGTATTTCAGGCGCTCGGCGACTTCGGGGGAGTTGGCTTTTTCCGCGCCGTAGCGTTTGATCAAACCTTCCTGACAGAGTTTCATCATGTATTCCTCTCGTGGTGAACCGTCAGGCGTCGGGAACTGCGGGTATTTTTCGGAGGAAGTGGAATCGAGTTTGATCGATACATTGCAGCGCTCGGCAATGCGGAGGGTATTGTCGCACGCTTCGGGATAGTCTTTGAAAATCTCCCGCATTTCCTCCGCTGTCTTGAAATAGACCTCAGGGGTGTAGCGCATGCGGTTTTCATCAATGACCATCGAACCGGTGCCGATGCAGATCATGACATCGTGCGCCTCGTGATCTTGCCGATGGAGAAAGTGAACATCGTTGGCAGCGACTACCGGCAGAGAGAGTTTTTTTGCGAGGGAAACGAGCTGAGGGATGAGCTGGATTTGATTTTCGAGACCGTGGTTGTGGAGTTCGATGAAGGTGTTTTCCTGGCCGAAGATATCGCGAAGTTCGGTAAGTGTTTCGAGGGCTTTTTCAGGCTCTCCCTTGAGCAGCCATTCATTCACCGGACCTGAAATACAGCCGGAGAGGCAGATGATGCCGTTGGAATGAGCGCGTAGCATTTCCCGGTCAACGCGGGGTTTGCCGTTATACATTCCTTCGAGGTGGCCGATGGAGATGAGTTTTGAGAGATTGTCCCAGCCCTCGTTGGTTTCAGCAAGCAGTGTGAGGTGGGTCGCGCTCTTCCGGTTGAGAACTTTCTTTTTTTCATCCATCCGGCCGGGCGCGAGGTAGATCTCGCAACCGAGGATGGGTTTGACTCCGGCTTTTTTGCAGGCTTGGTAGAAATCGATGGTTCCGTATAGGTTGCCATGGTCGGTCATGGCGACGGCGGGCATGCCGAGTTCCGCAGCGCGGGCGGCTAGTTCCTTCGTGCGTATCATCCCATCGAGCAGGGAGTATGCGGTGTGAAGATGAAGGTGGACAAAAGAGGCTGACATGCGCGGGCGGGAGTTTAGCGATATGCCGACGTGAGGGAAGCGGATTTGAGAAATTCGTGATTTTGTTCCGTTTTATCAATCACCTGTCGAATAAAGCTGTTGATTTTAAGTGCGCCGAGGGTTTGCATGGGCGCCCGCCGAATGGCAAAGCCTCTTATGTCCGAATCAAAACAAGCCACTCCCATCTCCGGAACTCCGCTCACGGAAATTCTCAACGCGCAAACGGGTTTCGATCAGTTTCTGGATAAACACCAGATGAAGCTTTTTGCTCTGGCTTTGCTTGCCGTGGTTGGCGCGATCGTTTTTGTGGTGATTCGCGGTATCGAGGACGGCCACGAAAAAACGGCAGGTGCGATCCTTTCCGGTAAAGATGATGTCGAAAGTTTGGAATCGATTGTGAAGGATTTTCCTAAAACTCCTGCGGCCATGAGTTCCAAAATTTTGTTGGCGGAGCGCCTTTGGACCGACGGCAAAAAAGACGAGGCGATCGCCTCTCTGCGCTCACTGATCGATTCGGGAGCGGAGCATCCCGCGATTTCTTCGGCACGTGCCAGCTTGTCCGGCAAACTCCTGGCTCAGGGTAAAACCGAGGATGCGGAAAAAATCCTAACCCAACTTACCGATGATTCCGATGCGGATTACCTCGCGGCCTATGCCTGGCTGACCTTGGGTGACATTGCTCTGGCAAAGGGAGATCTCGCAGCTGCAGAAAAAGCCTACGCCACCGTGGAAAAAGATTTTTCCGGAACCACTTATGTGACGGAGGCTGTATCTCGCCGCGCTTTGATGAAAGCGGAAAATCCATCGGTGGTCATGGCACCCATCGTGCTGCCAGACACCAAAATTATTGATGGCGATGAGGAAATCAAAATCAACTCCTTGGAAGATGCCCTGAAAACCGCCATTCCCCAGGGAACTTCACCATCTGGAGCGATCGAACAGATCAAACCCAAGCAATAAATTTACATTCAAAACGAATTGACAGCCAAGAAACCTCAACCCTAATTATCACCGTGTTCAAGAAAGTCATAGGTCAAGAATCAGGCGAAGCGCCAACGCAAGCCAGTCCGATACAGATCCCAGCCGCTCCGGTCAGTGCTCCTGTTCCAGCCGCTCCATCGGTACCAGTATTAAAACCAGCTCCCGTGCCGACTCCTTTGTCGCCAGCTGCTCCTGCTCCTGCTCCGGCAGCTCCAGTATCAGCTCCCGTTCAGGCAGCGGCTCCAGCGCCAGCGACTCAGCCAGTTTCAACACCCATTGTCGCACCTGCTAGCAATCCTGTGAGCTCACCTCCCGGAGTCCGCAACGTTCTTTCCACCGACGTCGATATCAAGGGAACCGTCAAGTTTCAGGACGCGCTGATCGTTGATGGTAAAATCGAGGGAGAAATCCAATCCACAGGCAGTCTTACGATCGGTGAGAATGCGTGGATCAAAGCTGAGGTCAAAACCGGTTTGGTCGTGGTCTATGGCAAGGTTCATGGAAATCTGACCGCACTTGACAAAGTCGAGTTGAAAGCCAGCGCTGAAGTGGTTGGCGATATCAAAGCGAAAACCCTGATCATCGAGGCGGGTGCCGTATTCATTGGTAAGTCCGCTGTGGGTGTTGCAGCTGCCGGAGCTGCCTCCGAGTCCAGCGCCTCTTGATCATACTCTCTACGGGCTGTATCACATCCCGTTATTTTTCTGAAAACTGGAGTGGTCAAAAGCCCTCCAGTTTTTTCTTTTTGATCAACCTGCGTGCTGGTTGACGGTGATTGGCTCTTGCATGTTTGCCATTCGGCGGAAAGATTTACCGCATGGCACTCGCGCTCGATTTGAAAGAAGAGATTTTGGAACTGAAAAAATTGCGTAAAGCGGTCATATTGGCGCACAATTACCAGACTGGTGATATTCAAGACGTCGCGGATTATGTGGGGGATTCTCTGGGTCTGGCATACCATGCCAAAGCGACAAATGCTGAGGTGATCGTTTTCTGCGGCGTGCATTTCATGGCGGAAACAGCCAAGATTGTGAATCCCCGTAAAACCGTGGTACTTCCCGACAAAGATGCTGGCTGCTCTCTGGAACAATCCTGCCCTGCGGATCAGCTCGAAGCCTATCTCAAGCAGAATGCCGAGAAAAATTATTACGTGATCGCCTACATCAACTGTTCTGCCGGTGTCAAAGCCCTGTGCGATGTCATATGCACTTCAGGAAACGCAGTGAAAATCGTCAACCAAGCGCCGAAGGATCGTCCCATCTTGTTTGTGCCTGATGCGAATCTGGGCTCATGGGTGATGGAGCAAACGGGACGAAAAATGGATTTGTGGCAGGGCTCGTGTTACGTGCACGTTGAGTTCACCCGTGATTCCATCCACCGGATCAAACAGGAATATCCTGATGCGGTTGTGGTCGCGCACCCGGAGTGCACCCAGGCGGTGAGATTGCTCGCAGATGAGGTTTGTTCGACGGAGCGCATGGTGGATTTTTGTAAAACGACTCCAGCCCAAAACATCATCGTGGTCACTGAGAGCGGCATGCTTCATCGTCTCAAACGTGAATGTCCGGAGAAAAACCTCATTCCAGGACCTACCGATCGCTGTGCATGCGCGGATTGCCGCTACATGAAAATGAACACCATGGAGAAGCTGAGGAATTGTCTGCGCGATTTGACTCCGCAGGTTGAAATGCCTGAAGAGGTTCGCAAAAGAGCCGAAATCCCTCTGCTGCGGATGTTGGAACAGTCCAAGTGATCTCGGCTAAATTGATTTGCCAGCACCCTGTTCCATCGCTAGATATTGAAATCATCCATTTGCTCACAAATACTGGAAATCCATCATACAACCCTCATCACCGATTATGAAAAACCCATCCAAAACATCCCACAAAACAGGTTTTACCCTGGTTGAGCTCCTGGTCGTTATCGTAATTGTCATGATTCTTGCCGGTTTGAGCTTCTCCGTGGGTTCCGGAATGATGCAAAGAGCCAGAAAAACGGCTGCCCAGCAAGTCACCAACAATATCGCGACTTCGGTTGAACAGTTCTATTCCGAATACAATTTGTTGCCGGATCCTGTTGGCAGCTCCGATGAGGACAATACCGCCAACCCATACGAAACCAACGAAACCAACGGAATCAATCTTTTGGAAATTCTCTCCGGATTGGAAGATGAACAAAATGAGCGCAAGTTGCGGTTCTTGAACGTCAAGGAGGCTGAAAATGGCAAGGAGCGAGATGGTATCGTCTTTGATTCCACGGGAGATAACATCGTAGGTTTATTTGACCCTTGGGGAGAGCCTTATTATGTGGTTTTGGATTACGATTATGATGATCGTCTCGAATTCATTCCCAGCACGGCCTACAATTATGAAGCGAAGCTCAACAGCAAAAGAGTCGCTGTATACAGTCTCGGAACCGACACTCCGAACGGGGCAAAGCGTCAAGATCTTGTGAAATCATGGTAACCGGTCGGCGCTGGTATCCATGTTTTATCCTTCAATCATGAAATACTCCTTATTGATCGCGATTTCGATCGCACTCAGCTCATGCAACACCATGGTTGGCTTATGGCGTGATACCAAGGCCGGTTATCACTGGACCAAAGACAAAATGCAAAATTCGGGAGGCGGTTCCGAGCAGGAATACGGAGCTCCTGTCTATTGAGCGAAGATCCGATACAAATTCCCGCTGTGTGTCTTGCCAAGCCATCTGGCAGCCTCTAAAAACAAGTCGATGAACCGACGTTTGATTGGATACTTTTTGATTACCGTTCTTTTCTCCGGATGCACAGAACCTGCGGAAAACGAGCAGACAACCGAAAAGACCGGCAAGGTCCGCCTCACAACCAGCAAAGGTGATATTGTCATCGAACTGGATGACAAAAAAGCGCCAGTGACCGTCGCCAATTTCAAAAAATACGTCACCGATGGTTTCTACAACGGAACCGTATTCCATCGGGTCATCGACGGTTTCATGATTCAAGGTGGTGGCTTTGCTCAAGAAGACAACAAACTCGTTGAGAAGAAAACCGGTACACCGATTGTTAATGAATCCAAAAATGGTTTGAAAAATGAGATCTTCACCATCGCGATGGCCAGAACCAACGAGCCCGACAGCGCGACCTCCCAATTTTTCATCAATGTGGCTGACAATGACAGGCTCAATTTCCCCAGCTATGGTGGATATGCGGTTTTCGGAAAAGTGATCGAAGGCATGGACGTGGTGAATCAGATCAAGACTGTGGAAACCGGCGACCAAATTTTGGTGAATCGGGATCCGCGAACCGACGAACTGGTTCCGGATCATCCCGATGTTCCATCGGAAAATGTTCCTATCGAGCCCGTGCTCATCATCAGCGCAACTCTCGAATAATCCTATTTCTATCCCATGCAACTCTGGATCTGCCCGCTACTGGCCTTTTTGTTAGGCTCCATCCCTTTCGGTTTGTTGATCGCAAGAGCGAAGGGAATCGATATTCGTCAGCATGGATCGGGAAATATTGGAGCGACCAATGTGCTGCGTGTGGTCGGAAAAAAATATGGCATAAGTTGTTTGTTGTTAGATGCGTTGAAGGGTTTTATTCCGGTGGTGATTGCAATCTCGGTGATCCAATTCGAGGGAATGAAAAATCCGATGAGCGTCAGCGCACTTGCCCAGTATGCCCAAGATTTCAGCATATCTACGGCACAGATTTTCCAAGTGCTCACCGGTCTATGTGCGGTGCTCGGTCATAATTACACGCCCTGGGCAGGCTTCAAGGGAGGTAAGGGTATTGCAACCTCAGCGGGAGTGTTTGTTGCGCTGATGCCCGCAGCCATCGTCATTCTGATCGTTATCTGGCTGCTGGCATTTCTGATCAGTCGCTATGTTTCACTGGCCAGTATTGTCGCCGCTGCGGCCTTGCCGTTGGTGACACTGTGGGGCTCCTGGTTTCATGGTAAAATCCAGAATGGCACTTGGAATATACCACTCTTCGGTTTCACCGTGATCCTCGCCGTGCTGGCGATTTGGAAACATCGCAGCAACATCGTGCGCCTGCGTAACGGCACCGAACATCGTTTCACCCGTAAGCCGAAATCCTCCAATGTCTGATAACTCGATCAAGTCCGCCGCTATTTTGGGTTCAGGTTCATTCGGGACAGCAATCGCCAAGCTGTTGGCGAAAGATTTGGAATCTTTGCTTATCTATGGTCGGGATTTGGAGAGCATCGCTGCGATCAACCACGAGCATAAAAATCCGCGTTATCTGAAAGACATCGGACTGCCCAAACAGATACGAGCGACGAGTGAGATCGCGGAGGTCGTGAATCATCCCTTGGTAATTTTCGCAGTTCCGACGAGTGCCACTCGCCAATGTGCCGAGCAACTTGCATCATCCGGTTTACCAAAGTCTGCGGTTCTTCTTTCTTGTGCAAAAGGAATCGAAAAAACCACAGGCGACCGTATGAGCGAAATCCTGCGTAGCATTTTTCCAAGCAATCCCATCGCTGTTCTTTCCGGACCCAACCATGCGGAGGAAATCGCGACCGGACAGGCCACTTGTGCTGTCATCGGTTCTGAAGATCACGAGATCGCTTGCCAGCTCCAACGACTCTTTTCAAAATCCTATTTCCGTCCCTACACCAGTTCCGATATCGCGGGGATCGAACTGGGCGGAGCGATCAAAAACGTCTACGCCATCGCTGCGGGAATGTCGCATGGGCTCGGCCTGGGCGACAATGCGGTCGCCGCTTTGGTAACCCGGGCTCTGGCGGAGATGACCCGACTAGGGACAGCACTCGGAGGTCAGCCGGAAACCTTCGCCGGCCTCTCGGGTGTGGGCGATTTGATTGTGACCTGTTTTTCCGAGCATTCGCGCAACCATCGAGTCGGTATGGCGTTGGGGCAGGGGAAAACCCTTCAGCAAGCGACAGAAGTTTTGGGCATGGTTGCGGAAGGCGTACCGAACACCTATTCGATTTACGAAGCGGCTCGCAAAGCCAATGTCCGCACACCCATTATCGATGCGGTATACTCGATCTTGTATGAAGCCAAACCTGTCGCGATCGCCATGAACGAACTCCTCACGCGTGACACCCGCATGGAAAACGAATGAACGAATTTTATGTCCGAGCCTCTATCTGAAAAACGCCCCAATATCATACGCCGTCTTTATCTCTGGACGGTTTCATGGGCGGAGCATCCTGCGGGAACGTGGGCGTTGTTTTTCATCTCATTCATGGAGTCGTCGTTTTTCCCAATTCCACCGGACATTCTGCTGATGGCCTTGTGTTTTGGAGCGA
This sequence comes from uncultured Prosthecobacter sp., assembly GCA_965650415.1. Lineage (GTDB taxonomy): Bacteria > Verrucomicrobiota > Verrucomicrobiia > Verrucomicrobiales > Akkermansiaceae > Luteolibacter. The sequence continues at coordinate 31,051 of CBFGOP010000012.1, forward strand.
GGGAAAAATGGCTCAAATACGCGTTCGTCTGCACGGCTGGCTCCGTTTTGGGTGGGATCGCTGGCTGGGGTATCGGCTGGGGCTTGCGTGAAACGGTCGCCATTCCCTTGTTGGGGATGTTTGACCCAACGGGTGAAACCCAAAAGCAAATCGAAACGATGTATGGTATCTACGGTTTCTGGGGAATCCTGATCGCGGCCATCACCCCGATTCCCTACAAGGTTTTCACGGTTTTTTCCGGGATGGCAAACTACAGTCTGCCGCTGCTGATCATCGCATCCATTATCGGCCGGGGTTTTCGTTTCTATCTGGTTGCCGGCTTGATCAGGCTTTTCGGTCTGAAAGTCAGGCCGTTTGTAGAGAAGCACCTTGAGTGGTGTTTTGTTGTCGGAATGCTGCTGTTGGTTGGGGGCTTCGCCGCGATCAAGTTGTTCTGATTTTTCCAAGAAACGGTTGTCGGCTTGCCAAAGCATCGATGTCAGCTAACGATCCAATGCAAGACTGATGACACCGCTGCTGAGGAAAATACTGGGAATGAACTGGCTGCTCGTCTTCGTGATGTATGCGCTGTTGATTTTCGGTATCTACATGATCGAAAGCTCGGCGAGGCATCTTCCGGTCAGTCAGGACAAACTGAACATGCATGGTTCGGCAGGAGCCTATTTCGCGTGGATGCAGCGCAACTGGATCATGCTCGGAACCGTTGCCTATTTCGTTGCCGCATTGATCGATTACAAATGGATCCGTTGGTTCTCGATTCCTCTCTACGTCCTGAGTCTCGGTCTGATGTTGATGGCGATGAAGGCGGATGATGAAGTACATCGGCTGACGATCGCCGGTTTGAGTTTCCAACCCGCGCAATTGGGTGTCATGTCGGGAATCATCATGATCGCATGGTTGATGCAGGACCTACCCAAACTGCATCATCGTTTGGGTCATTCTTTTTTCAGGATTACCGTGATCGGTTTGGTTTCCGTGGTTCCGTTTCTGTTAGTCATGAAAATGGGTGACATGGGATCCGCTCTGGTATGGATTCCGGTGGTCATCGTTTCGCTGATCGTATCCGGTATTCCGTTCAGAATCCTGACTTTCATCGGCCTGATTTCGGCGGGCTTGTTGCCCATTCTTTATTTTGTGGTGCTTCCCATGGTTTCGGAACGTGGTCCGGATCGGATCGATCTCTGGTTGCGGATGCTCAAAGGAGAGGAAGTGGATACACTCGGTGATGCATACGCACCGCACAATGTTTCCATGGCGGTGGGTAAGGCAGGATGGACGGGCTTGGGCTGGATGGCGACTTCCGAACAGGGTTCTCTGCACGACAAGCGGTTCATCCCGCATTTGACGGCACACAACGATTTCATTTTTGCCGTGATCGCCGAGGAGTTGGGATTCCGGGGAGCGATATTGATGATATTCGGTTTTGCAGTGATCATGATCCAGGGAATCATGATCGCATTTTACAGCAAGGACCTGTCCGGACGATTGCTTGTGTGTATGGTGATCGCGCTGTTTTTTGCCCACGTTTACGAAAACATCGGAATGTGCGTGCTGCTGATGCCGATTACGGGTATCCCGTTGCCGTTGGTCAGTTATTCGGGAACCTTTGTCGTGATTTGCATGTTCCTGATGGGGTTGATCCAGAGCGTCTGGGTTCACCGTATTGAGAACAAGATTGAAGAAGCCCAGAATCTTTGAGTTAGAAGCTGGCTTCGATCGACTTCAGTTCCACCAGAAGTTTTTGCCGCTGTTCCGCCATGGGTTCGATGGATTGTTTTTCATCGGCCAAATGTTTCCGGATCGCACTCAGGCATGCGGTGTAATCCTGGAAAAACAAGCGCAGCGCGTCTTCATAATCGTAACGCAGCGTTTCCGCAAACTGGCCGCAAGTGTTGAGTAAGGACAGTTTGAACTCATTGCTGATGCGTGAGCCTGTCATCAGCGCGATGCCAGAACCCAGTAGGAAAAACGCGGTGGCAATCGAACAGAAAATCCATGGCAACAGCGGTAGATTGAAGATTCCACTGAGGGCCCCGAGTGAAAGAAAAATCAAGGTGCTGGCCGTGAAAGATTTGAGTGCGATGAATCTTTTGCGAAGTTCATTTTCCAGATCCTGTCTGACGTGAAGTGATCCGATCGCCTGATGCGCGGTGCTGCCAATTCTCTGCATGAACCGCTGTTTTGCCTGTTCCAGAGCATCCTTAATGGGAACGGACTGATCGATCGAAAGTCCGATTTCTTTTCTGACCCGGACTCCGAGTTCCTGCCAATGATTGAGACAGGCAACCACTATATCCTGGGCATCGCTCTCAGCCACAGCTTCAACGGCAATGCGGAGCCGATCGACAAACAAAGCTTCAATCCGGGCACCTATATCATCCCCGGTGAAAACCTTGATAAACGAGTGTCGGATTCCCATCCATTTTTTGAGTGTTCGGGTGACGAGATACGCCTCCGTTTCAAAGACTTCCGCGACTTCGTGAAGGTGCCTTGGCAAGCGAGAAACCAAGCTCTCGCGCATCTTGTCGATTTCATCCTCCAATGAGCCGAGGAAATCGTTTTGTTTGCCGTGCAACTTTTTGAGTTTTTCGATCTTGTGTTCGATCGAGGAAACGACTTTCAACGCAGAGTCATGCCATGTCCTGAGCGCGTGGCAACGCGCGGTCGAGTTGTTGATGAAATTTGCGATGAAGGCTTCGAGTTTTTTGAAGCCGCTTTTCTCATGGCGTGCGGAATCGGTATGATCGCCGGATCTCGCCTCGGCGGCGAGTTTTGCGGAAACCGGAATGATTTCAGGAACGACACCGATCCGCTTGATCGACAGATCGGAGATATGATTGATGATGATGGGGATATCGACCTCTTCCTGTTTGTCGATCTGTTGGATGATGAAAGCCATCCGGCTGTATTCCTTATCCGACAAATTCGAGATCAGATTCCATGTGGCGGCACCCCACGGATTTGAGGCGGGGAAAGTTACAAAAATGAGATCCGATTCGGAAAATAGAGAGCGAACCTCATTCTGCTTTCCCTCATCCAGAGCATTGCTACCGGGAGTATCAACGACATGAAACTCTCTCAGAAAATCATGCGGATGGGATTCCTCCCGAGTGGTGACAGATATTTGATTTACCCGGCTGGAATTCCCATGACGGTAACGGATGATCTGGCTGGTTTCGGGCAATACGTTGACCGGACAGAGTGGATGGTTGAAAAGGCTGTTGATCAGACTGGATTTGCCGCAATTGACCTCTCCGACAAAGGTGAAAACAAATGGCCGGTTCAGACTCTCCTGATGAGTCTTATCCGACTTCACCTCGTTGAGATCGACTCTTGAGGATCTCGCGAGCCCAGTGATTTTTTCCCAAACCTGTGAGAGGCGATCACGGTTGGAAAAGAAACGCTCTCCAAATTTGAGCTGACTCACTGGCAAGAGGATATGGGTTGGATCAATAGGAGACAGTCGCAGCTGGTTGCACGGGGGCTTGGGCCACCTGCATGGCGATCAGTTGGGATACCGTGACAAATTTGAATCCACGACTCAAGAGTCCATCGAGCGCCTGAGGCATGGAATCGATGGTTTGGGAATGGAGATCGTGTGCCAAAACAATACCTCCGGCGCTGGTTCCGGAAACGATGCGGCTGGCAATCACTGAGGCTCCGGGGCGTTTCCAATCGAGTGGATCGACCGACCACAGGATGGTGGGGTAGCCGAATTCTTCTTTTACCAGTTCGCGCTGACGTTGCAGCAATCCACCGTAAGGAGGGCGCATGGTGCGTGGGCGGACGCCTGCGGCTTGCCCGATGGCATCTTCACAACGTTGCATTTCCGAGCGGAGTTGGGAGTCGCCCAGTTTCGAGAGCAGGGGATGGGTGTGCGAGTGGTTGCCGATTTCATGGCCCTCAGCCACGGTACGACGCAGGACGCCGGGATTTTGGCTCACACTTCTGCCGATCACGTAAAAAGTGGCCTTGATGTTTCTGGCGGCAAGAATGTCGAGCAAGCGCGGGGTGTTGGTCGGATGCGGACCGTCGTCATAGGTCATGGCAATGTAGTTTCCGGATACCATGACGCGGGTGAACGTGGTACCGGAGCCCTTGGAGAAATTGGCCGAGTGGTTGCCCACGTTGTTCTGCGGCACTGGACCTTGCGGACGACGGTTTTGTGGCATGTTTCTTGCGGTCTGACCTGCTGCCGGTGCATCGTTTCTCGTGCTGGGAACAAGACCGCAACTGGCGAGGGTGGTCGCGGTGGCGGCAATGAAACCACGGCGGGTAAGCTCAGAGAGCGGGGTTTTAACGGATTGGCAGGGATCGATATCGCTCATGGGAAGAAATGCTTGGCTGAAGACTGCACAGGAAGCAGGCGATGTCACGCTCGGATTGACTCAAATCGAGCCAATTCGACACGGAAATTCAGCTTTGCTCACTTCCTTTATCGACAAGTGTGTGGCGGGTATCTTGAATTTCCTTACATGAAAATTCTTCTTACGACATGTAGTTATCAGGACACCCCCGGCCCGCACCACGAACTCATGGCAGCCCAAGGTTGGGAAATCACCCGCGAACGCGGACCACTTTCAGAAGCTCGTATGCTCGAGCTGGCGGAACACGGATTCGATGCATTCCTATGCGGTGACGATGCGATCACGCGCGCGGTTTTGGAGAAATGCTCACCGAAACTGAGAGTCATTTCCAAATACGGGATCGGACTGGACAAGATCGATCTCCCAGCCACCAAAGAGATGAAAATCCCCGTGCTCTTCACCCCCGGCGTGAACCACGACACCGTTGCCGAGCATACGATTGCGCTGCTGTTGGCGATGACGAAAAATCTCTACCCATCGATCCAAGCCACCCGCGAGGGGAAATGGACCCGCCTCACCGGTTACGAGCTTCTCAATAAACGCATCGGTTTGATCGGCCTTGGTCGGATCGGCCAGGAAGTTGCAAAACGCGCCCATGCGTTCGGGATGGAAGTCCATGGTTTCGGAAACTTCTGGCCGGAAGATATCGCCGAGCAATACGGCATCACCCGCCATCACACGCTTGATAGCTTGTTCGCGGCGTCCGACATCATTTCTCCACACACCAAACTCACTCCGGATTCCCATCATTGCGTCAACGCCGCACGGCTTTCGCTCATGCCTGACAACTCATGGTTGGTGAACACGGGACGTGGCGAATTGATCCATCAAGCCGATGTCATCGCCGCACTCGATTCCGGAAAACTTGCCGGTTATGCAACCGATGTGTTGGACGAAGAACCACCCGCCGCAGATCACCCGCTCCTGCACCACCCGAAATGCATCGTCACTCCGCATATCGGATCGCGGACTTTCGAGTCGGTTCCGCGTCAGGCAATGAAATCTCTCACCAACTTGATCAACGCACTCTCCGGTCAAGGTGAGACGAATTGTGCGAATGGGGTGATATGATCTTAGTGGGGCCGCGAGTCTCCAGACTCGCTCTTTTACGACTGACTTTTCCTGTTTTTCAAAATCTGCTCGTAAAGCTCATACACCGCATCACGGGTGCAGGCGAATTCCAGAAGGATTTCGCTACTGGAAATTTGTCGATAAATCACACGTAGCCCACCGATACGCAGGCGATTGAATCCTTCAAGCGGACCTTGAAGTCCTTTGATATCGCCTTTGCCTTTCATCAGGCCACGCAGCGCCATTTGAACCCGACGCTTGGTCTGGGGCGGTAGCGCAACGAGCCATCCCGCGACTTGCTCAGAGGCCGAAATTTTCATCGTCGAGATCGAGTGAGCGGTAAGTGGTCTTGCCGAGTTTTGCCCCGTGAATGGCCTCCATCGCAGCGGGATTTCCCAGCACATCCAAGGTTTCCATCAAGGCTTCGAAGTCCTCAATAGGCAAAGCGACCACGACGGGTTCATTGCGGTTCGCGATGACAAAGCGCTCCCCCGAGCGGCACAGTTTCGTCAGGCTCGCCTGTGCCTCTTTCATGTTGTACGTAGCAGCCATGAGATTTGTATATACCGGATTTGAGCGATCCGCAAGTTGGAAGAACGATAGGAACGCGATTTTCAATCGAACCCTCGTGAGTGAGTCAGAACGGTCTTAAAAATCAGCGGCTTTGAAGATTCTTAAAATAACAAGCAACCCATAAGAGTCCCGAGGCGAACGCAAAAGGAATAGGGAGATAATTCGAATTCAAGTC
>CBFGOP010000013.1:0-36771 GCA_965650415.1 uncultured Prosthecobacter sp.
CCAATCCGACATCACCACGCACACCTTGTCGAACGGCCTGCGCATCGCCTTGCTTCCCGATCACCGCGTACCGCTCATTCATTTTCAGGCAGCCGTCGGCGCGGGATTGACTTCCGAGACCGCCAATAACAACGGCCTGAACCAGCTCTTTGCCTCAACCATCACCAAAGGCACCACCACCCGCTCGGCCGATGAGATCGCGACGAGTTTGGAATCGCTCGGCGCATCGATTTCCGCCTCCGCTGGCAACAACGCGTTGCTGGTTCAAGCCGCCGGCCTCGCACCGGATGCTGAAGCCATCCTCGATATCTTTGCCGATGTCCTGCAAAATCCCTCGTTCCCATCCGATGCGCTCGCCCGCGAAAAGGCCTCCCAGCTCGCGGCCTTGGAAGAGGCGCTCGCCGATCCCCTGCACACCTGTTTCCACCAACTCCGCAGCACGCATTTTTCCGGAAAAGGTTACGGCCTCGATTCCCTGGGCTCGCTCGAAAGCTTGCCACGCATCGACCGCCAGGCGCTCGCGGCGCATCACTCGCTGCTCTTCAACTCCACCAACCTGACCTTGGCGATCGCCGGGGATTTCGATCCCACAAAACTTCTCGAACTACTCGAAGCACAACTCGGCAAACTTCCGAAAGGCAATCCGTGGAGCGCACCGAAATCCGAGATCGCTTCCGGAACATCCGTCGAGTCCACCTTGCCGAAAAAACAAGCGGTCCTCGCCATCGCCTACCCGGGCAGCGACATCAGGGGAGAACATCGTCACGCGCTCGCCTTTCTCCAGGAATACGCCTCCGACATGGCAGGCCCCTTGTTCGGACGCATCCGCGAGGAACTCGGCCTCGCCTACCGCGTCGGAGCCAGCCAGTTCCTCGGCTACGACACGGGAATGTTCTTCTTCTACCTCGCCACCTCACCGGAACAAATCGACCTCGCCCGCACCGAACTCGAAAAGGAAATCCAAAAGATCGCCCAAAACGGCATCCCCGACGAAGCCTTCGAACGCGTCCGCTCCACCGCCCTCTCCGGCCTCGCCATCCAACAACAATCCCCATCCTCAAACGCCCGCCATGCGGCGCTGGATCTTCTCTTCGGAAATCCGGCTGACACGCACCGCACGCTGCCGCAAATTTATACCAATATGAGTGCGGAAGAAGTCAGGAAAACCGCGCGCGAGCTATTCAAGATAGCGCCAACGGTATCAGTGGTAATTGGGAAAGACTGAAGACTCGGAAAGCCGGACGAGCGCTAGTGAGTTCTCATTCAAAGCTAAGCGTTATGGCATGGACGTAGCACAGCGGAGTCAAACGGAAGACAGAAGACTGGAATTGGATTCGACATAAGCAGCGTCATGGTAGGGTCGCTTCGATGAAGCGACCGCATGAAATGAACCGCCAATATCAACCACAATGGGAGCGAAGCGGACATGGCCGGAGGCAAATGAACACCGCATGGGTTACAGCTTCACGGTGAACGGTCCGAAAAACAAATTTCTTCCCGGCAGACCCGACATCATCCTGCAGAAACACAAGACCCTCTTCGTTCACGGGTGCTTTCAAGGAGAGGTTTTGTTGATCAAGAATACCTAGATAATCTGTAGGCCCAGTGACTTAAGATAGTTAAAAGTTGAATCGTAAAATGTGGGAGTGCGTGTAGGATCATCCTTATCGCCACTGGGAACTACGATCACCATGCCTTGGCGTGCCCGCGTTAAAAGCACGCGATATGCGTTCATGAGATATCGCTTCCGGTCGTCATTTAAAATACGCTGCCATTTCGCCCCTTTGAAGCTCTGGTGTTGCCAGCCTTCCTCGGTGAAGCGAAAGTCTCCGTCCCACACCACACATGTCCAATCGAGCTCAAGACCTTGGACGTCAAATTCAGTAGCCACATCCTCAAGATAAAAACTCGAACGAACGTCTTTACGGTCGTTTAAAAACCAATTTACTGGATCCGTTTTCACCCTCACGTCAATAGCATGTGGTTTGAGTCGTAATGCTTGTGAAGATACTACCATGCCATAACGCTCAGTGCCTCTGGCTTTGGAGCGCAGCCATACTTTTGCCTTGGCAAGATCTCTAGTCAGAACGATTGGATATTTCTGCGAGAACTCGGCGTATGTTGTGCGGGCTTTATCAGCCTCATGATCAAGTAATTCTTTTACAAATCGGCTAAGATGTTCCGCGCGAAAAGAACGTAAAGAAACACTCAAATGGAGTTCTGAATGTTCATGCGTTACTCCACTTCCTGGATCGCACTCAGTCAGCTTTGATACCGCATAGTCAGAATCATGCAGCCTGTTTGACAGGTGAATATCCCAGTCTTTGAATGAGCGATTACGTGCGTCAATCCATTCTGCTATACCAGCTTCTCCAGTATTGATTTCTTGTCCGCCTCCAACAAGACATACAACAACAGCCCAATCATCGTGACGATCAAGACATGAAATGAGAAACTCGGGCTCTGATTGATTGAAGTCTGCGACGCCCTTCTTTCTCTTCATGAACGATGTTGTTTGCTCCATGTTCCATGCTCTTTGAGCTTCATCAAAAAGGGCCACATGTTCGATGGGAGGTGTCAAATCAGATAGGCACGAATCACGGAAATGATGTACATTCTGAACAAAGGCTTTCATCTCATTTCTGGCCACCTTTAGTGTAACCCTCCGCCCAACTTCTCGTTCCTTGGCTACTTTATCTCTTGCCAGTGCTTCGCACAAAATTTGCACAAGGGGACCGTTTCCAGAGAGAAAAACACTGTATAAGTCGGAATCTTTGCTGCGATGCTTTGTGGCAACATTTAGACCAACAAGAGTTTTTCCAGCACCTGGAACCCCCGTAACAAAGCAAATGGCTTTTCGTTTGTTTGTTTGTCCTGCAAGACTGGATGATTTTCTCAATACATTCTGATGTCTTTGAGAGATTTGTCGCCGTAGCATCACTCCTCGAAATGGCTTCTACGCCATGTCCATTATAGAGAGCTCTGGCAGCTTCCAAGATCGTTGGAGTAGGTGAATATCTTCCAAGCGCCCATGCTTGAGTATCAATTTTAATTCCATCAGAGAAGGTAAGCACCTGATTAATGGTATCCCTCAAACTTGCCGCATTAGCTGCTAACGGCTCAATTAGGAGATCTGTTGCGCTCTGGATTTGGATAATAGGAGGAACCTCGGTCGCATCGGTTGCACAAAGAATTGGCGCCACGATTACCGAGTGACTGCTTTCATGGAAATTTTTAAGATCTAATCCGTAGTCCCAAACTTGCTCACGATCTCGGGCGTGAAATCGTGTCTCACCTACTTTGAATTCTAAGGGAAAAACTATGTGATCAATGATCAATACGACATCGATGCGATGACCCATTCGCGGAACAATAAACTCAAAATGTAGCCAACCTTCGGTTTCTTTGAGCGTGGTTTTGAGAATTTTGATTTGTTCTACCCAAGCCGTGCGTTGTGTTGGCAATACCTCAAATTCATTGTGGCGCATTATTCTTCCAAGAATTTCATCAAGAGGTGTCACCAAGAAATCCGCTATAGAGGATGAATAGTAAGATCGCGCAATTGCGGAAGAAATATTCTGAGTTGTGATCTCGGCTGCCATGAAATTTCAAAAAAGGCTCTAAAGGTTACTCTGAGGTTATTGAAAAATTAGTGCTCTCACGCCATCAATCTCTCACATCTCCACTCCAGCCCATCTTCATCCGGATGGAAAGCCTCGTCTTTTTAGAGTAGGTTTTTTCTGCGAGTTTTTCATTTATCCTCTGAATCTTCCGAGGTAACGGGGACAACATATGCCCACGACGAACTGGAACAGAATGTTCCAGCTACATCAAATAACTCACATTCCCTTTCTCATCGATTTCCAGGGCTTTGGCGCGTTGGAGTTCGGCGATGAGTTTTTCAGCGTCGGTGTCGGGTTTATCTTTACCGCTGAAGTTGCGGGCGTGGGTGATGAGGGATTTGTGTTTTTTGGGACGGTTTGTCGCGGATTTTTTCAGGTTATCTAACATTTTCGTCGCTGCAGCGGAAAGAGAGGGTTTCGCCGGTGCCTTCGGAGCGGCAGCGGGCGAAGCGGCGGGAGCAGGTGCTTTGACCGAAGCGTGCATGCTCAACGATTCCCAGTCGTCATGCCTTTTGACTTTGGTGTTTCGGGATTTGAGGAGTTCCACCAAGGCATCGAAGCCGGTGTCTTTGCTGACGATGTGGAAAAAGCCTTTCGGATCGGTCAGCACCACTTGTCCGAGGTGATAGGACAACACGAAATCCAGAGCATTCTTGCCTGCCTTCGGGCTGCGGATCATGGAAACCGTTTGGGAGTGCTGCAACAGGCACTCGACCACCGCAACGTCCAGCTTCTTGTTCTGTGGGCCGAGGAAGAGATACAGCCGCAGGTTTTTGTTCCCGATCACCGAGCTGTCGATGGTCTTCACATTTTCCAGATCCACAAACACATGATTGACCGGCGACGATGGGGAAATTTCCGCGTGCATATGGCATCATACTCCAGCGGGGTTTGAGGTTTTAAGCAAGGGGAGAAGCATTGAATAAATCCATATTCGCACTTCATTCCATGCGGTGCCCTCCCCCGACATGTTGGGGCAGCTAGGTTCAATGGCTTCTCATTTGCGCTTCATTTCATGCGGCTGCTTGTGTCAAAGCAGCCCTACCATAAAACACCTCCGTGTCCTCCGTTACCTCCTCCCTCCGTTTAGAAAAATGCCCGGACCACTCTCAAATCCCCTTATTAAAACTTGAGCTTTGAAACTTGAAATTTGAAACTTAACGCGATGCACACGCTTTCCCGACAGCCGATTTCCGAGAAGGAATTTGTTCCGCCACATTATTTTCGGCGGTTGGAGCGGGATGAGATTTGCCGGGGTGGCAGGCCGTTGGAGATGGATTTGGGATGTGGGGACGGGTCGTTTTTAATCGATCTGGCGAAACATCATCCCGAGCGCGATTTCATCGGGGTGGAGCGCTTGTTGGGTCGGTGCAAAAAGGTGGCGAAGAAGATCGCCCGCGCGGGTTTGGACAACGCGAAGATTCTGCGGCTCGATTCGAAATATGTGGTCGAGTGGTTGTTGCCCGAGGGATCGGCTTCGCGGATCCATCTGCTCTGCCCGGATCCATGGCCGAAAGTGAAACATCACCGGCGGCGTTTGGTGCAGGTGCCGTTTTTGGGTGCGGTCAAAAAGGCGTTGGCTCCCGGAGGCGAGTTCCTGTTCATGACCGATCACGAGGAATATTTCGAGTATGCCTGCGAGCAAATCCACGCCAGCGGATTGTTTGAAATCCTGCCGTGGGATGAGGATACCTTCTACTATCCGAAAACCGATTTCCAAATCCAATGGGAAGCGGAGGGCAAATCGATGAACCGGATTCGATGCAAGAAGAGTTAGAGTCTAAAGTCAAAGGTCTGAATGTCGAAGGTCTATGCTACGCGATATTCACGATGACTTTGAGACTTTCGACTTTCAGACTTTTGACCTTCGACTCTTCACGCATTGCGCCGCATGATCATCTACGATTCCGACGGCTTGCATGAAGGCGTAGGTGATGGTGGAGCCGCAGAAGTTGAAACCGGCTTTTTTGAGGGCTTTGCTCAGGGCATCGGATTCGGGGGTTTTGGCGGGGTAGTCGGCCATGGTTCGGGGGCGTTTTTTCTTTTTGGTCGGGGCGAAGCTCCACAACCAATCGACCGGATTTTCCATAGCCAGCCAGGCGCGTGCGTTATCGCGCACGGAGAAGATTTTTCCGCGATGGCGGATGATCCCCGCATCCAGCACGAGTTTTTCTAACTGCTTGTCGGTCATCTTCGCGCATTTGACGGGATCGAAGTGGTGAAACACCTCGCGGTAGCGTTTGCGCTTTTGCAACACCGTATACCAAGACAAACCCGCCTGCGCGCCTTCGAGGCAGATCATCTCAAACAGGTAACGCGGATCGCGCGAAGCAACGCCCCATTCTTCGTCGTGGTATTTGGCATAAAGCGGTTTGTCAGGCGGAAGCCAAGGGCAGCGGAGCATATGAAGAGTGAAAGTCGAAAGTCTGAAAGTCGAAAGTCAAAAGAGCATCGCTTAAGCAACTTACCTTCGACCTTCAGACCTTCAGACCTTCAGACCTTCAGACTCATTCCCGCTTCATCTCGAACTCGCTTCCATCCAAAAACCCCCGAATCATCAATCGCCCTTCTTCAACGGTGATCGTCAGCCCTCCTGTTTTCTGCTTGTCGATGATTTGGAAGGGGGAGGATTTCCAGGATTGGATTTGGGAGCTGCGGGCCTCGTCCATTTTGCTGCCGGTGAGGCGGGGGAGGATGATGGCTTGGGGGGAGACCGCATCGAGGAAGGCGGGGGTGAGGCTGAGATCGCTGCTGTGCAGGCCGGCGATGATGAGGTCGGCGCGCAGGTTCTGACCGCTGTTGAGCAGGGCTTGCTCGCTCAGACGTCCCGCATCGCCGAGCCACAACATTTTCCAGCCTTTCCAATGCAGCATGAGAACGAGGCATCGGTCGTCGGCGAGAGAACCTAACAGCTGATCATGAGGTGAGAGCAGCACTTCGGCATGGACTCCTTCGGCGATAGGAAAGACGGAACCGCGGTTTGGCAGAAGGATGTTGGCGGATGGATGGTTTTTCCAATCGTTGATCAGGGAGCTGCGCGTGCCGTGTGCGCCCAAGACAACCTGTCGGATGGAAAACATTTCCCGCATGAGTTCGTGTGGAGCGACGTGACCCGAGTCGGCATGGGTGAAGATGACGGAATCGGGTTGGATTCCGAGCCTGCTGAGGGATTTTCCAACGGTTTGGTTGAGGCCGAATTTTCCACCGGTATCGATCAACACCGCATTCCCATCCGCGCTGGCGAAGCAGGCGGCGTCGGCGCCGTAGTCCAGATCATAGATGATGATCGTGTCTTGATCAGGAGTTTGGGTGGCAGTCCATGCACCGGGGATTTTGGCGAAAGTTCCTGCGGTCCATGCGCAGGTGTTGGCGACGATGGCGTTGTTGCGATTGAGAAACTCGGAAGCGGTGGGCCAAACAGGATAGACCAGAGCGGAAAACAAGGCGACAAAGAGCAGGATGAAAACCTGAATTACGAGAAACACCGTAGCAAAAATGGAGACCGGGGTGACCATCCCGAAGTGAAACATCGTAAGCGGTGTGGAACCGGCGGAAGCCGCTAGTGAAACGGCGAGGCTTTTCGCAAGATTCTCCCGAAATTTCAGCCACTTGCTTTGCAGCCATGACAGTTCGCTTTTCGGAACCAGTTCCTGTTCCTTGGCGATCCAGTCGAAGCAGCGGCGCGCCATGGCGGTTCCAAGTCCGATGGCGGCGACAACGCCGTAGGAGAGTTGCACACCGGGAAAACGCAGGATGTTCGGATTCCACAGCATGGCGGCAAGCAGTACCGCGCCGAGGGCATTGAGCAGATCCGGCCTGCGGCGGAGCATGAAGGCGCCGAGGAAAACCGAGCTCATCCACGCGGCGCGCAGCGCGGCCTGGCCGTTTCCGGTGAGCCAGACATAGATGAACATCGCGAGGATGATCACGGGGATTGCCCCGCGTCGCGGGCAGTTGAGCCAGCTCAGAACAAACCACAACATGCCACCGACCATGGTGACATGAAGTCCGCTGACCGTGAAGACGTGCAGGGTTCCGCTCTCCAGAAACGCCCTGACCAGCTCGAGGGAGTCCGGCGACCGCTCACCGATCACCACGGCGCGAATGACTTTGGCCGCCGTGCTCTCCGTATCCAATCCCGCGGTGATGCTCTCGTGAAACGACTTTTTGAACCGGGCTTTTATTGCGGAGATCGGACCGATCCAGTGTTGCTGCCGCATTTCACTCGCGCGGAACGAGCCGATGATGCCATCGGCGCGCATCATTTTCATCCGATCCGGAACGCCCGGATTGCGTTCGGGTTCGAGGGGTTTGAAAACCCCGTGGCATTCCAGTTCCGTGCCGGCGGGCAAAGGCTCACCGGAACCGAGCCAACGCACTTTCACATCGCGCAAACCCTCGCGCCGGATTTTCGCAACGGACACCCAGCGGCCCTTTTCGCCTTTGGCATCTTCTAACAATCGCGCCTCAACCCGCTGCGGTTTCTGTATGCCAATCCAGTGCTCTCCGCGCTGTTGCTCCGCTTCCCGCCATGCGGCGTTTCCCAACATCATCGCGATGAGAATGAAAAGCATGATTCCCGATTTCAGTTTGAGAAACCGACCCATTGCCACGGAAAAAACCAAGGCAAGCGCCCAGCCATACGGTGGAAAGGAGAATTCGATAGAGAGCACCATTTCCATTGCCGCGGCAATGACGAACATGGGTCGCTTCAACCATAAGCGGATGAATCTAACAGGGGGGAACAACGGGGAAACTTTAAACTCTAAAGTTTAAACCCCAAGGAAGAAATTTCGAAATGGAGCGCGACTGGAGTCACGCGGTCCGATGCTTCCTCCGTTGAAATTTGAATTTTGAAACTTAAACCAAACCCCATTCGTGGAGTTTGGTGCGTGCATTGGCGGAGTGGCGGCTTTCGGGGAAGAGCTCCATGATTTGGGCGAGCACCGAACTGGCGTTTTGGCGGTCTTGGAAATCCTCATCGTAAATTTCCGCAAGCCGGAACATGAGGAACGCCACGTCATCGATGGGCCAGTCATGTCCTTCGATGGCCTGGCGGACCGTCGCAAGAGCGGCTGGAGGATTGAGCAGGTGCTGACGTTGGATTTTCGCAATCTCCGTCCATGCCATGCGGTTGCCCGGATCTGCTTGGGCGGCTGCTTGAAATGCTTGGATCGCGCCATCCCAATCGCCCTGCGCCATCAGCACGCGCGCCTTGTGAAAAGGATCGATTTCGATCTTTTCATCGCTTCCATACATGCCGAGGGAAATCTTGTTGGCAAACCATGGAAGGATGTACGAAACAAATAGAATTCCGATCAAACCTGAACTCAGAAAAGTAAGCAGAATTCCGTTGAACACTCGCTGACCTTTCAGGTTGCTGTATTCTTTTTTCATCTCCCGGACTTCTTCCGTGAAATCGCTATCAAGTTTCTTCAGTTCGATTTTTTCAGCCAATGCCACAAATTCTTTTCCCATTTGATGGTGATGATACCAACTGCCTGCGACGAGTAGCGCCAATATGGCTGTGATGATGAATTTAAACATGACTACACTTTAATCTGCAAAGTGCAGAGCGGAAGGAAAAATATCAATCTTTGATGTGGTCTGAACAATATTCCTTGCCGTCAGCGGACATTCGGAAATCGAGATCGGGATCGCTGATTTCCGTGCGGTCGCATTCGGCGCAGCGATGGAACGCGTTTTCATCCATGTGGGATTCCTTTTGGAATTTGCGGCGGCGTTGTACGGCTTGGATGACGCTTGCCTGGCCGCGCAGGGCGGGGATACCCGCCCAGAGCAGGTAGTTGGCGAAGCTCAGCAGAATGTAGCCGACGTAGTGCGGCTGATCCAGGATTGGCAGAAAGATCAATATGCCGGAAAGGATGGCCAGCCAGCGCACCTGGACGGGAATGATGAAGAACATCAGAAACTCGACCTTGGGGAAGAGGGTTGCGAAAGCAAAGAAAGCTGCGGCATAAATGTAAAAGCCGTTTCCTGTTAGGACATCCGGGTAAAGAAAATTTCCAATCAGAAGCCCTATGTAGCCGGTGTAGTAAAACATGCTGGAGCGGAACACTCCCCACGCAGCCTCGAGGGCATCGTTCATCATAAAGGCGATCATTACCATGAAGAACATGAACAGGGCACCGAGCGCATCCAGTCCGCCCATCCCGCTGCTGGCGAACAAAAACGTCACCAGCCGCCAGACCTCGCCGCTGAGAATCTTATCCCGGTTGAAATCGAGTGTTTCGCCAATCTGCGGATTTACGATCTGTAGCAGATAGACGAGGATATGAAAGATCGCGTAAAATCGCAGGAATCCCGGAAAGGAGATCCATCCGAATTGTCGTTCCCATTTGCCTAAAAATTGCATCGCGGGACATTTCACCAAGTTCGCTTGGTTGACAAGCTCTGCTCTCGGCGACAAGTTCGGCGCGTGTCAGAAAACGTCCTGCATTCGCCTTTGGAAGCCGCCCACCTCGCGCTTGGTGCAAAACTCATTCCTTTCGGGGGCTGGGCGATGCCGGTGCAATACACCTCCATCCTCAACGAGCACGCTGCCGTGCGTGAGAAAGTCGGAGTATTTGATATTTCCCACATGGGGCAGGTTTTTGTGACCGGAGCCGATCACATCGCGTGGTTAGACAAGATGCTCACCAATCGCTTTTCCAAACTCCAACCCGGTGAAGGACAATACACGATCATGCTTAACGAAAAGGGCGGGGTGATCGACGATCTTATCGCCTATCGCATTTCCACCGAGGAAAGTTTGCTGGTTGTGAATGCCTCGATGATTGCCGAGGACGTTGCCTGGATGGAAAAACATCTCACGGGCGATGTGAAACTGCGCAACGAGTCCGATGCATGGGCCGGTATGGCGATCCAAGGCCCGCATGCGGTCGCAACCTTCAAAAAACTTTTCCCGAACGAAGAGCTCCCGCCACGCAATGGAATTTCGAAAACCGCGACTGGCGAAATTCTCTGCCGCACGGGCTACACGGGTGAGGATGGATTCGAATTTTTCTGCCCATCCGCCGACGGGATCAAATTTTTCAACGCATTCATCGACGCCGGTGCCACCCCATGCGGACTCGGCGCGCGCGACACCCTGCGTTTGGAAATGTGTTATCCGCTAAACGGCAACGACCTTTCCCCCGAGCGCTCGCCCATCGAGGCCGGACTCGGGTTCTTCTGCGATCTCGAGAAAACGGATTTCATCGGCCGCGAGGTATTGCTCGATCACAAGCAAAACGGTGCGCCGACCCGGCTTGCAGCCATCGAGGTCATCGATAAAGCCCCGCCACCGCGCCCGCATTATCCGGTGTTGAGCGATGCGGGTGAAGTCATCGGCGAGCTCTCCAGCGGCGTTCTTTCCCCAACCCTCGCCAAAGGCATCGCGATGGCCTATCTGCCTGCGGCCTTTTCCAAACCCGGCACCGCACTCAAGATCGATATCCGTGGCAGACAATTTGCAGCGGTTGTCGTGAAAAAACCCTTTCTTAAATCCACCAATTCATCCAAGAATCCATCCGCATG
This sequence comes from uncultured Prosthecobacter sp., assembly GCA_965650415.1. GTDB lineage: Bacteria > Verrucomicrobiota > Verrucomicrobiia > Verrucomicrobiales > Akkermansiaceae > Luteolibacter. Next base: position 11,163 of record CBFGOP010000013.1, read on the forward strand.
AGCGCTTCAGAAATCCCAGCCGACCTCCTTTTCCAATCTTCCCACGAATGGGCACGCATCGATGGTGACATCGCCACCGTTGGTATTTCCGATCACGCCCAAGCTGAGCTGACCGATGTGGTGTTTGTCGAACTCCCTACTGTCGGCAGAAAAGTCGATGCCGGAGATCCGACCGCAGTCGTCGAATCCGTGAAAGCCGCTTCCGATATTTATTCACCGCTTTCCGGTGAGGTGGTCGAAGTGAATCCTTCCGTTGAAGGCGATCCTTCTTTGGTCAACACTTCTCCTTATGGCGAAGGTTGGATTTTCAAAGTGAGAATCTCCAAGCCAGAACAAGTTTCCGGCCTACTGACTCCGAGTGCCTACGGCGCGTCGATTTCCTGATGGAGTGATTCGATTTTCTCAAGGCAGATACGGATGAGCGCATGCTCGAATCAGCCAAGTGGATCAGCCCAAATTCGTGTAAACCGCCTGGACGTCGTCGTCGTCCTCGATTTTATCTAACAGATTCTCAACATCCACCATTTGGGCTTCGGTGAGTTCGATGGGTTGGGTGGGGACGCGTTGGAGACCGGCCTTGGTGGCGTGGATTCCTTGCGCTTCGAGAGCGGAGGTCAAACTTGCGAAAGAAGTGTAGGCACCAAAAAGGGTGACGACGCCTTCGTCGACGGTGAGTTCTTCCAGCCCGGCATCGATGAGTTCGAGTTCCAGTTCTTCGAGATCCCGTCCTTCCGGCACGGGGAATTCGATGACGGTTTTGCGTTCGAACATGAAATTCAATGCGCCGCTGGGGCAGATTTCACCGCCGTTTTTTCCGAGGATGACTTTGAGGTTTCCGATGGAGCGATTGGTGTTATCGGTGGCGCACTCGACAAAGAACAGGGAGCCGTGCGGGCCTTTCGCTTCGTAAGTGACCTCGGTGATTTCTGAGGCGTCTTTACCGGCGGCACGTTTGATGGCGTTCTCGATGTTTTCTTTCGAGAGGTTGGCGGCCTTCGCGTTTTGGATCGCGACGCGCAGGGGTGCGTTGGATTCCGGATCAGGTCCACCGTTTTTTGCCGCGAGGGTGATGGATTTCGCGAGTTTCGGGAAAATTTTGGACATCGTCGCCCAACGCGACTCTTTTGCCCGCCGTCTGCATTCGAATGCTCTTCCCATGGTGCTTTACTGGATTAGTTGGTCACACGCATCGGCATGAGCACGTAGAGGAAGGAGCCGTCAATTCGGATCACACCTGGGCTCATTTCATCGATGAGGTCGAGATAGACATTGTCGGTATCGAGCGCGCGGAGCGGGGCTTGCAGGAATTCCGGATTGAAAGCGATCTGCATGTCCGGGCCGCTGTAGCTGACCTCGATGGTTTCCTGGGCTTCACCGACATCGGGTGAGTTGGCGGAAACTTCGATTTGGTTTTCGGAGAAGATCAATTTCACCGAGTTGGACTTGTCGGAAGAGAGCAGGGATACACGGCGGACGGTTTCGAGGAGTTGCTCGCGGGAAATGACCACGCGCTCGTTGCTGTCGCCCGGGATGACCTGGCGGTAGTTCGGGTAGTTGCCTTCGATGAGCTTGCTGGCGAGCAGGGTGTCGCCAACGGTGAATGAGATCTGGCTGTCGCTGAGTTTGACTTCGACTTCACCGGAATCGCCCAAGAGGCGTTGGATTTCCTGAACCGCTTTGGAAGGGATGATGACGTCGGTTTCGTGGGAAGCCGGAAATTCCAGATCCATGTCGGCCATCGCGAGGCGGCGGCCGTCGGTGGCGACGAGGGCGAGCTTGCCCTCACGGAAAGAGGCAAAAATGCCGTTGAGCACGTAGCGGGTCTCGTCGGTGGAAATGGCGAAAGAGGTTTTCTTGAGGCCGTTTTTCAGTTCCACTTGGGGGATTTTGAAGGTTTTCGCCCCATCGAAGTTCGGGAGGGGAGGAAACTCGGAATCGCTGAGACCGATGATTTTGAAAGTGGACGGGCCGCTTTTGATCGTGGCGTAGTTTTTCGAATCCACGGTCAACTCGACCTCGCTGGAAGGAAGTTCACGAACGATGCTGACGAGGCGTTTGGCGGGCAGGGTGGTTGCGCCTTCTTTGTCGATCGAGGCTTCAACGGAACCGGTGATGCCCACATCGAGGTCGGTGGTGGTAAAGATCAAACGACCTCCTTTTGCGACCAAGAGAACGTTTGAAAGGATGGGCAGGGTGGTTCGCGAACTCACCACGTGCTGTACTTTTTGCAAACCTTCGAGAAAAACGTCTTTCGAGATTGTGAACTTCATATGTGGAATGACATCAATGTGCCTTGAATGAAGTTTCTGATTTCCGCTTATCTTGGCAAGCTTTCAGTCGCCAGAAATCAAGAAATCTTCGGCTCGACCTACAAGATGTGGGATTGGTTCAAAAAATCGCTACATTTTGCGGTTTCCGAGGGGTCGGGTCAGAGGAAATTGCATCGTGGAAAAATTTCGCCTCGCCCCGCAGCGCGATTGCTGGCTAGCGTCTGCCCATGCAACGCTATTTGCCGCTGGTTTGTTTTGTCATATTGATCGTCGCCTTCCGTTGGTTAGGCAGTGCGTTTTCGGAAATGTTTCCCAACTTCCAGCCGCTCGCTGCGTTGTTTTTCTGTGGAGCCATGATGACCAAAGGCTGGCGCTCGTGGGCGATTCCCTTCTCGGTCTGGCTGGTGACGTATCCGTTACCGGCGATTTTGATGAACAACAGCTCATACCTGAATTTGGGCGGAGTGGTCACCACGGCGGCAGCGTTTGTGGTCGTCTATTTCATCGGCAAGTCGATGTCTTCAAGCCATCTGGCGATCACCTTGTCCGGATCGGTGGTTTCCGCTTTGGTTTTCCACCTGATTACGAACCTCGTGGCGTGGTTCGGCAGCCCGCTTTATCCACAGAGCATGGAAGGCATCATCCAGTCGATCTGGACGGGTCCGGTTGGCAGCCCTATTCCTTCCTGGGTGTTTTTGCGCAACATGGTGGCAGCGAATCTGCTCTTCACCGCGATCTTCCTCTGCACCCGTTTTGCCTTGCCCAAAATTTCTCCCGCACCCGTTGCGTCCGAGGTGAGATAAAACTTGCCGCAAGACCATCCCCCCTTTACCCAGCACCTGATTTTACCAACTGAACTTCCGACATGTCCGCCCTGAACTTCGCCGTATCGCCCATCAACCAAGCTCTGACCCCTGAGAGAAAAATCGAGCTCTTCACCCAGATGGTGCGCATCCGCCGCTTTGAGCAAGCCGCATTGAAAAGCTACAGCGCCGGCAAAATGGGCGGCTTCCTGCACCTCTACATCGGCCAGGAATCGGTCGCCGTCGGCACCATTTCCCTCTCCGGCCCGAACGATCATTTCATCACCGCCTATCGCGATCACGGCCACGCGCTCGCGGTCGGCATGGGCATGAACGAGTGCATGGCGGAAATGTTCGGCAAGCAAACCGGTTGCTCCAAAGGCAAGGGCGGATCGATGCACTTCTTCGCGCCTGACAAAAATTTCTGGGGCGGTCACGGCATTGTTGCGGGTCAGACTCCACTCGGCCTCGGCCTCGCTTACGGTTTGAAATATCTCGGCAAAGAAGGTTGCTGCCTCTGCTACCTCGGCGACGGTGCGGTCAATCAAGGCGCGTTCCACGAATCCCTAAACCTCGCCGCCCTGTTCGAAATCCCCGTCGTTTACGTGATCGAAAACAACGGTTACTCGATGGGCACCTCGCAGAAACGTTCTTCCTCCTATACCGGCTGCCTCGCGCAACGCGCTGAAGCTTACGCGATCGAATGGGATGTGGTCGATGGTTCCGATATTTACGAAGTCCGCGCCAAAACCCACATCGCTATGGAGCGCGCCCGCAAGGAGCACAAGCCGACCGTGTTGGAAATCGATACCTACCGCTACTACGGTCACTCGGTTGCCGATGCGAACCACAAGAAATACCGCACGCCCGAGGAGATCGAGAACTACAAGGAAAACCACGATCCGATCAACGTGTTCCGCCGAAAGTTGTTAGAAGAAGGCGTTCTTTCCGAGGAACTCTCGGAAGAAATCAACAAAGCCGCCCAAGCGGAGGCTGCGGAATCGGTCCGTTTCGCCGAGGAATCTCCCGCGCCGACCATCGCCGACATCTCCACCGACGTTTACTGGGAAACCGACAACCAAACCGAGGCCTCAAAAATCGGCCATCATTTCTTCGCATAATCTCTTCAATTTCCCATTTTCAAATTTCCAATCCCTTTTCCCAACATGCGCACCCTGACTTACCGTGAAGCTCTCCGCGAAGGACTCGATGAAGAACTCGCCCGCGATGAAAACGTCGTCCTGATGGGCGAAGAAGTGGCCCAATACAACGGAGCTTACAAAGTGACCGAGGGACTGTGGGCCAAATGGGGCGACAAACGCATCGTCGACACCCCGATTTCCGAAGCCGGTTTCATCGGTATGGGCATCGGCGCATCCATGCTGGGTGTGCGTCCGGTGATGGAACTCATGTTCTGGTCGTTCCACTCCGTTGCTTTCGACCAACTCGTCAACAACGCGGCCTGCGTGCGTTACATGTCCGGCGGTCTTTGCAACTGCCCGATCGTGGTTCGCGGACCGGCCAACGGCGGAACGAATGTCGGCGCCACCCACTCGCACATTCCCGAAGGTTTGTTTGCCGCATTCCCCGGTTTGAAAGTTTGCGCTCCTGCCACTCCAGCGGATGCGAAAGGCCTGATCAAAGCCGCGATCCGCGACAACGATCCGGTTTATTTCATGGAGAACACGTTGCTCTACGGAAACGTCGGCGAAGTGCCCGATCCAGCCGGTGGCGATTTCGTCATCCCTCTCGGTATCGCCGATATCAAACGCGAAGGCACAGACATTTCCCTCATCGCTCACGGGCGTTCGGTGATTCACTGCCTGGCTGCAGCGGAAACCCTTCAAGCCGAGCACGGTATCAACGCCGAAGTGTTAGATCTCCGCTCGATCCGTCCGCTCGATGTCGATGCGATCCTCGCCACCGTTGCCAAAACCCACCGCGTGGTCTTGGTCGATGAGTCGAAACCCTTCGGCGGTGTTTCCGCCATGGTTTCCCATCTCATCCAGGAACACGCTTTCGATGAGCTCGACGCACCGATCAAACGCGTCTGCACCATCGACGCTCCCGCGATCTACTCCCCACACATCGAAAACGAGCAACTCCCGAACCCAAAACGGATCGTGGACAAGGTGCTTTCGATGATGTGATTAGAAAGGAGCCGCGATCTCCGATCGCGATATGGAGTGGCGGTTTCCAACCGCCATAGCTCGCAAGAGTGGCTTACAGCCTCTCTGCCTGTGAAAGAATTTTTACAGCCCCGACTTCATCGGGGCAGGCATGAAACACCCTTCGACAAGCTCAGGGCAAAGAGAGAACGAAGGATGTTCCAACAATTCATTCTCTGAGCTTCCGCAGAATGATGATAATGAAACTAAAACGGCAATTGCTTGGTGTGGAGGGAACGTCATAGCAATTATGGTGCCGGCTTGCCCGCCCAATTTAATCAGACGGCTTCCTCGGCGTCGCCATGTGCGGGTTGTTCTGCTTCTTTCTTCTCTGGATTTGGCTTTGCGCACTCTCCCGGACGAACTCTTCCTTATCTGCAGCGAGTAGCTTGAGAATTCGTTCAGTAACCCTGGAATTATTAGCAAGCATGTTTCGCACCGATGAATCAGAATCTCTGGAAAGTTCGTCCTGAATATCTTCTGTGATTCGACGAATCATCGCAACATGTGTCCTAACAAGAACTCGAGTATCGGTGACGAGCTCGCGGAGAATCTCAACCGGGACTGTTTTGTTCAATGCGACACGATCATTAGCCAGCGAGTAATTAGCAATCAGCTCGCGCCATACCTCTATTGGCGCTTCGTCGTGGCGTGATCGGTAATAATCATGGGGATCTTCGCTCCGCATCAACGCCAGAAGCTCTTGAGCTGTGCCTATCATTTTATTGCAGAACAGTTGTATTAACCGACCGAGCGGGTTTTTGGGTGAACAACGACCGGTCGGTGTTCACATGCTAAGGCGACTCTGATGGAAAGGCTTTTAAGTTAAAAGTTTCTCTCTCGCCAATTCTTAAATTCTTTGAGGCGGAGTTCATGCAGATGCGCATGCGAGGTCGCGATCGGAGATCGCGGCACCTTTCTGTACACCATGAGAGCTCCTTTCAGCCACATAGGTGGTGAAAGAAGCTCTCAAGTTATAACACACTCATTCAGATGAGATCTAGAAGCTCGCTTCCACTCCGACGTAGTAGGTGCGGGGGGCGTTGGAGCGTGGACCGAGAGGGGCGCGGGTGATGATGTTTTGCTCATCCATGACATTGTGGATGCCACCGACGAGGCGGGTGTTGTCGCTCAAGTCGTAATGAGCGCTTAGGTCAAAGATCAGCAGGGAAGGAATTTTGCCATCGATCAAACTCGCGTTCGCGACCGTGCCGTTGTCGTTGAGGCGGGTGCGCTCGTTCCAACCGGTTCCCCACATGGAGCTGGAGTAGCTGGCGTCGAGATTCACTCCCCAGTCTTCGGCTTTGTAGCCGATGCCGTAGGCAAATTTCAGATCAGGAACATAAGGAATGTCCGCGCCATTGGATGCGCCGGCGTAAAGTCCCGAACCTGAACCGAGTCGGGCTCCGTTGATGTGTGCGAAGGTGGCGTTGGTATAGGTAGCGCTGAAATACATCGGCAGCCCGAAGCCCCAGCCGTTGCGCTCGCCGGGATCGTAGGTGATGATGGATTCGAGCCCGAGGACTTCGGCACCACCGCCGTTTTTGGATGGGCTGAGACCCGCACCGCCGTTGCCGACCTCTGGGGCGATCAGGCTTTTGAAGTCGGTGATGAAAGCGACCAGTTCCGCGCCGAAGCCCTCTTGGCGATGACGATAACCTGCCTCGAGTCCGAGGCTTTCTTCCGCTTCGGTGCCGGAAGCGTAACCGCCCGGGTTGGCGGGGGACATGCCGCGATAGATTCCGGAGAAAAGGGCGTTTTGATCATCCAGATCGTAGTTGAGGCCGAGTCCGCCCATGATGAGGTGCTCGTTCGATGAGGTGTAAACACCCGCGCTTGAGCGGTTTTCCACTTCGAGATGCTCGTAACGAATTCCGGGGCGGATGCTGAATTTGCCCAAACGGATTTCATCTTCCGCAAACAGTGCGGTCGCGAAAACTTCACCCAATCCGGCATCGGATCGGTTGCCAATGGTTGGTGGTCCGAATCCGCCGACGAGGTTGGATGCGTAGGTGGTGTCGCGGTTGGTACCGCCGGCACGGTCGTAATGCAGACGAAGTCCGAGGGCGAGATCGTGTTCCAAGGCTCCGGTTTCAAACTCCATGTTCGATTGGGTTTGCCAGCCGTAGGATTCGTGTGCGCGGTAAGCATCGCGCAAACGGATGTTGCCCGAGTCGAGCCCTTGAAGCACCTGCAATGCGGTGGAGTTGGCCAAAGCCTCGCCAATGTTGCTGCGGGTGGTTCCGGACAGGCCGTCCAGCTTGTTCCAGTTGCGCTTGAATTGATTGAAGTAAAATGCGCTTTCCAAACGAAGATCATTTGATGGTTCGGCGATCCATTTCAAATACGTGCGGTATTGTTCCGCCGTGTGGGTGTCGAATTGGGTCGCGGCATAACGGCGGTTCGGAGAACGGGTTGCGTCCGCATCCGTGGTGCCGGTGTAGGTTTCGTTCGCATCAAAATTCGAGTATCCGAATTTGAACTCGAGGCGTTGTTTCAACGGAGTGTTAGGTGCGAAGGACAGTTTGAGCATGGGCTCATAGAGTTTGAATCCGCTGTCCGTGCTGCTGCCATCGATCTTGCGGAAACCGTCGGTTGTGTTGGCATGCATTTCAAAGAGGTAGCCGATGGTTCCTGCCTCGGTCTGCTTCTGATCGCCATGCCAGGTCTGGTTGAAGAAGGTGTTGTAACTGCCGTAGGTGGTGCGGGAGTAGAAACGCTTGTCACCTTCATCCGGAATCGTGGTGGATAGGTAATTGACCACGCCGCCTGTGGTGTGCGGGCCGTATTTGATCTGGCTGGAGCCTTTCAAAAATTCAATCCCCGACATGCGACCCGCTTTCGGTGAGTAGTAGGCGTTTGGTGAGGCGTAGGGTGAGGGTGCGGTGAGAATCCCATCTTCCATGAGGGTGATTTTTTGGCTGCGTGAACCATCGACTCCGCGCAGGGAGATGTTCGGGAAATTTCCGTAACCATCTTCGTCGCGAACATAAACGCCGGGAACTTTGCGAGCGATTTGGGTGATGTTGGTATATCCTTTCTCGCGGATCTCGTCTGCGCTCATGAATGTGCCCGAGCCGGGAAGTTGGAAGATGTTATCTTCACTGCCGACCACGGTAAGGGGTTCGAGGGTTTTAAGAGCGTCCTGCGCTTTCAAGATCGGTGCAGCTGCCATAGAAGCCGCTGCTATCGCGAAGATACCTGCTGTTTTCATTGTTGGATTCATCATAAGGGGTGTAATTCCTGTTAATGAGACTCAGTCTCATTAGTTTGCGGCGCGTTCTTAGGATTCGGCTGGAGGCAGGTAAAGGAAAAATTTCCTAAAAAAGTAGAAATTATAATTCCGCCTCTATCTGACAGGGATCGAGGGATGCCCGCCGTGGAGGATTTTGACGTTGAGATTGGGATCAAACGTCCGGATTTTCGCGGCAATTTGGCGACTGCTGTCGCAAGCCTTGCTGGTGCAATAAACGACGATCAGTTTGCTCTCGCTGGCTTTGGTGATGGCCTCGGCTTCCATTTGAAGGGCGTCTTCTTTCGGGTCTAGGTTCCAGAGGATGGAGCCGGGAAAACCGTTGGTCTGCCACTCGGTGCGGGTTCGGGCATCGATCCACAAGGCGTCTGTGGGAACCTGATCGAAGCAGATTTCATCGGCTGGGATGGCAGAGGGGTCGCAGATAGGCGGGGCGGTTTTTTTCGGCGGAAACATCAGCCAAGTCGTGCCGGAAGCGGCAGCGGCGATTGCAGCCAGAACGATGAACTGCGTGAACGAATTCATGGATTGGTGGTGGAATTGACGATTCTGGCGAAGCCCTGTTGTTTTCGGAATTTGCTGATCTTGAAATCGGACTCGATGCTGATGATGCAGAGACCGGCGGAAGCGGTGGATTTTGGAGTGACCCGGATGTCGTAGATTTTGCCTTCTTCGACAGGGATGATTTCGGTGGTGAAATTGGTGCTGCTACTTTTTGCGCTGGTTACTTTGGCGCTTGAGTCCGGATGGAATGTGACGCGGATGTTTTTAGGTTCCGTTCCATCGCCCACGTTCCAGTTGAGGGTTTTCGGTTCGAGGGCGACCGCGGTAGGGATATGGATGCGGAAAGTGGCGTGGGCCGAGGGTTTATCATCCGGATCGCTGTCCAGCCAGATCAGCACCTTTTTGTCCACAGTGCCCTGGAAATTCTCGATTTTGAACTTCACGCGCATCACCCCGGATTCGCCGGCGGCGTAAGTGGATTTGCTGTTGAGGAATTCCACCGCAACGCAGGTGCAGCCTGCGTCGGCACTGCGGATTTTGAAAGGTTTGGATCCGGTGTTGGTGAATTTGAACTCACGAGTGACCTCGGCGGTCTCAAGATCGATCCTTGATTCTAACAGATCGTTCTCAAATTTGAGGCCCTCCGCATGGATGGACAGGGAGAGACAGAATAGCAGGGAGAGGATGTGTTTCATGAGTTGCGAATTATGGGGATGATTTCGGGGCGAGCTCCGCGCAGATGATCAGTCTGCCGCCGCGCCATTCTGGACCCAGAACGTAAAGAGGCTCGCCGTTCTTGAGTGAAATGTCGGATTTGAGAATTTTTTTGCGACTGAGCCACAATTCGAGATTGAGCGGGATTTCATTCGCCGAAGGTTCGGCGCGGGTTTCAAAGCGCAGCAGGATTTCATCGGAGGGCTTGAGAGGTTGCGCCCAGTTTTCGTAGGAGCGGTAGATGGCTTTGGATTCGGCGCCCATGATCCGGTATTGTGAGAAGCGCAGTTCATCGGTGGCTCGCAGTTTTTTTCTCACCTCGGCTGTGACATCCACGGGTTTTTCTCCTGCCGCCGCGGGATCGCCGTTGGTTGCGTAGAATACGGTGACATTGAGGTTTCCAACCTCGCTGCGGCCGGGATCGGCTTCAGCAGATGACTGGTGTGTGGCACCGAAAAAAACCAACAGGGGCAACCAACTTGTTAGAAATGAGCGGAAGAATTTCATCGGGTGCTGGTTTCTGAGGGAGGAGTCTCACGCGTTGCTGTCCGGTCAGACTCGCGTTCGGTCGGCAGGTAAACCGTTTCAGAGAAATCGGTGGAGTTGGGAATGGCCGCGATGCCTTTGAGCAAGATCACCGAGCTGGAGCGATCCGTAGCGGCGATCCACTCGGCTTGCACGCCTTGTTCAGGAGTGTAAACGATGGGAGCGGCTGGAGGCGCTGGTTGATTTGCGACAGGTTTCGGGCTGCCGATTTGTTGGCCGAGATAAAAAGCGATTGTCATGCCCGCGCATGCGGTGATGGGCATGAGCCAGTTCCTCCAGCTGAACGCACGGCTGGTGCGTGGCGCAGGGGCGGACCGGGTTTGATCTTGTTCGCGTATACCTTGCTGAATGCGGCTGAGGAAAAAATCCGGATAAGGAGGTTCCTCACTGCCGGGAATGTTTTGCGCGATCAGGGAGCGGAAACTTCTCAACTCTTCGCGAGCGGCGAGTTGTTCCGGCTGGCTCGCTGCCCATGCTTCCATTTCGGCGAGTTCCGCACCGCTGAGCTCGTCGTCCAACCACAGGGCGATTTTGGTTTCATCGGGATTCGTATTCATCTTTCAACAGGGTTTGGAGTTTCTGGCGGGCGTAGAAAAGACGGCTCATGACCGTTCCGAGGGTGCATTCCATGATATCGGCGATTTCCTTGTAGGAGAGCCCTTGGACATCTTTGAGAAGCACGATTTCCCGATGTTCGGGAGAGAGTTTTTCGAGGGCTTTGGAGATTTTCTGCCGCAGCTCGGAGTTCACCAATGCGTCATCTGGAGATTCGATGTAAGCGGGAGCGGTTTTTGCGGAGGAATCGATGCGTTCGCGGTCGAAAATCTCGTCGTTGAATTCACCGGAGCTTTCGATTTTACGTTTTCTCACCCAGTCGTAAACGAGGTTGTGGGTGATGCGGAACAACCAGGTTGAAAAGCGTGAGCGGGCTTCGAATTGCGGCAGAGCGCGCCACGCCTTGATGAAAACATCCTGGGAGAGATCCCAGGCGTCGGCATCGTTTTTGACCATATTGCGTATCATGGCGTAGATTTTTCCTTGGTGGCGGGTGACAAGTTGGTTGTAGGCGTTCATGTCGCCTTTCTGGGCTAGAGCCACCCAGCGGAGATCTTCAGCAGGATCCTGCGCATCCTCGTGAAGCTCTCCGCAGGGAGCTCGCTCGGGGTTGGACGGCATGGAAGGCTCGTTATTCATGGAAAAAAAGGGAATACGGTCGCAGCAACATAGTCGTGGGTCGGGTCAATGCGCAACGCCAGAATCACGAGCCGAAATGCATGCCGAGGGTTTACATTTTTTAACCGTAAGTTCAGCATCGACGCATGGAGGTTGAAATTCAGCAACGGCTCGATGAGTTCATTCGGCGAAAAGGCCTGCGCCGGACAGCCCAGCGGGAACAGATCGTCAACGTCGTGTTTTCCCGCGATGAGCATTTTACCGCGGAGGAGCTGTTTGATCGGGTTCGCAAGGTGGATGCCGAAACCTCTCGCGCCACGGTTTACCGCACTCTGGGTTTGTTGGTCGAAGCGGATCTTCTGAGGCAGATCGATCTTGGAGAAAATCAGGTGACCTACGATCCGAATTTCCTCAACAAACCTTCCCACAACCATCTCGTCTGCATCGATTGCGGCAAGGTGGTCGAATTCGAAGATGAAAACGTGGATCTTCAAACCGATCGCGTGACCCGCGGGTTGGGCTTCAGGATGGTGCGGCAATCGATCAAGATTGAGGCAAACTGCGAGCAACTCCGCTTGAACGGGCGTTGCCCGAATCTCATCGCGACCCGTCTGTCAGGAAAACGCCTTCGCAAAAAACGCTAATGGGTTTGAACAAGCCGCGTTATCAAAAGTCAGCTTTCGTGGCGAAATCCGCTTTCCGGGAAGCCTTGGCCGATTGGTTCAAGCGGGTTGGAAAAGATTATCCCTGGCGGCGCACCACGGAACCTTATGCGGTATTGGTTTCCGAGATCATGCTGCAGCAGACCCAAATTGCGACGGTCTTGGGCAAAGGCTATTACACAAGGTTTCTGGAGAAATTTCCCGATCTCACGACGCTCGCAGGTGCGGATGACGAAAGCTTGCTCAAGGCTTGGGAGGGATTGGGTTATTACCGCAGGGCGCGCATGCTCAGGGAAACGGCACGAGCGATTTTGGAAAGACACGGTGGGATCTTTCCGGAAGAGGAATCCGATCTGCTCAAGTTGCCCGGAATCGGACCCTACACCGCAGCGGCGTTGCGGGCGTTTGCTTTCCGAAAACCTTCCGGGTTGGTCGATGGCAATGTATCCAGAATTTTTTCCCGTCTAACAGATGATCCCGAGCCGATTGATTCGACAGCGGTAATCCGGAGACATCGGGAGTGGGCTCTTGAGCTTTGCGATCAGGAAGATCCTGCGACTCACCAGCACGCGTTGATGGAACTCGGCCAGACGATCTGCCGACCCAGCCGACCCGCCTGCGAGCTCTGCCCGGTTTCCATTTACTGCGCATGTTCGGAGCCTGAAAACCTGCCGAACAAAAAACCTGCGGCTCGTGTCACGGAGATCCACGAATATGCGATTTTCTATCGCGATAAAGATGATCGGATACTGCTGCATCAGGAAGCGGGAAAACGTCGCAATGGCTTGTGGAAATTACCCCTCCGCTCCGCTCAGGAATGTTCAGGTTTGATGGAAATTTACTCTGCGACTTATCCGATCACGCGTTATCGGGTTCTTCTTAAAGTATTCATGGCAAAAGACGAAACGAATCCTGGTGATGGAGAGGAGTGGATTGACCCCAAGCGCCTTGCCGAACTGCCTCTCGCCGCACCGTTTCGCAAGGCGCTCGATCGGCTCAATCGAGAATTCTGAATTTTTGCATGGGAAATCTCGGTTACCGTGATACTTGGAGAGGTGGATTTATTTTTTAGGAAGTTTTTCGCAATCTCATGGGTCTTGCTCTTAGCTGCTTGCACAACGGCAGATTATCCTGATGTGGCGTCAATGCCCATGGCTTTCAAAAAATCGAGTCTGACTCCTTGCGCGAAAATGGGTCAGAGACTCGCCGCTGTGGTTGTCACAGCTGAGAACGATCTGAGCGGATGGGCGCAGAAAAATTTCATTATCAATCACGCGCCAGAAGATGCGGACGGCGGTTCCGCAGCACCGATCAGTCATGACGGATATTTCCTGACGGCAAATCATGTGATCGCTGCCTGTGGAGGGAAAAACATTTATGTGATCTATGCGAACGGAGGCAATGTCATCATCGAGAAAGCCAGAACTGTCTGGACTTCCTATGCCTCCGATCTGGCGCTGCTGCATATTCCCAAAAGCACGCCTTATCATTATCAATGGTCATCCTTGGGTCAGGGCTTGCCACCCAGCCAATTGATTTATCATGGCGGAATGCACTGGAGGGACATGATCCGCGAAGATGATCATGTCCACGCCATCATCAACGGCTGGATCTGCAACGAAACCTCATCACCCAATGGCAAACTCCGCACGGGGATCGCTCCGGACGGAATGGTCAAGGGTGATCAGAAATTCAAAATGAGCACACAACTCGAACCGGGTGACAGCGGCGGACCGATCGTCGATCCCCATGGGAATCTGATCGGGATCAATTCCCAAGTGGAGGTTTTCGCACCCATGAAAACCCCGATTTTCATCAATTCGGTCGGAGTTCGGCCCAACCTCGCGAAAATCCATAAAATCATCGGGAGAGACAGGTAGTGCCCACCCCAAAGGGCAATTCCTAGGCCATCAATACCATTTAAAACTTCGATGAATCGGACTAGCTTCAGAGAGACTTGAAACGATAAAAAACCCAACTGATATCATGAAACTCTCATTCCACATTCCCACCATTTGCGTCTTCGGAGTATCTTTGGTTCTGATGTCATGTCATACTCAGGGTAGCAAAACCCATCTTTACGCGACCTCAAACGCCGCAAACAACACGATGATGGTTTTGAATGACGATGTCGATGCGTTGGGTGAGCGCAGGATGGAGGCGCTCACGAAGACCTATCCAGACGTTGTGGATTTCCTGAAGGACAAAGGCAGGCCCACCTATATTGCCGAAAGCAAGGATCGGAATGATCACATGATCGTTTTCTATTATCCCGAGAGGAAAAACGCCTATGCGTGTCGGTATGTCATTGGTTCCACCGTGGATATGGAATTTTCAGGGCCGTTCCCCATCGCTCCCGAAGAAATGAGCCAACTTCGACGCCTCGCAGAGAGCCACAAGGAAAGTTTCTCAATCAAGCGTTTGGGCATGGCTGCCTCCAATCGGAAACACTGATAGCGCCGGCTTGGCTTTCCTCGGGAAAACCTCATCGGGAGATGGGACCGACTCTCGGGAAAAGGATCAGAATCTTCTGTGACTCAGTTGCAAACCATGCTTTCTTGCCTCTAGATGGACCGCGTTCTACAGTTGCTATTCACAAGCGCTCTGGCGCTTGTCAGTGCGGCATGCAGTCTGCAGCCCGCGCCCGAGACGGATGGTTCCGCCCCGGATAAAACCACCCGGCAGATGGTTCGCGAGAGGCTCTCCGCCGTTGTTGTGACGGACAGCGAGAAATTGGGCAAATGGCAGAGTGGAAAATTTTCCATCAAAGAAGCACCTGAAGATTCTGACGGGGGCTCTGCTGCTCCAATCACGCATGACGGTTACTTTCTCACGGCGGATCATGTTTTGGCCGAGGCACCTGGGAAAAAGATTTTCATCGTTCACGCGGGAGGAGGCCGTTTATCCACGACCCGCGCCCGCATTGTATGGCGTTCGGTATCGGATGATCTGGCGCTGCTTCATACGCCGATCGAAACGCCTTATCATTATCAATGGTCCGAGCCGAATCGGTGGGTCAGAAAAGGCCGCGCGGTCATCCATGGAGGCATGTCAACCGGGTTCAAATCACCTCATGGAAGTCTGATGTCATTTTTATCTCCCGAGAGGTTCTTTACTGGGAACCGAACCTTCAAAATGGATCTCATGCTTGAGCCGGGCGACAGTGGAGGTCCGGTGGTCGATGCTGACGGCAGGTTGATCGGGATCAACTCAGCAGTGGAATTCCTCGTCCCACTGGAAACCGCGATTTTCATCGATTCCGAGGGCGTGAGACCCAACACCAAAAAAATCCATGAAATGATCGAAAAGGATCGGACCATGACCCGTAGTTACTGACCGATTCCATGCGTTTCCATCTTCTCTCCATCATGCTTTTGATCACGAGCGCCTGCAGCTCGGATCCGAATACGATTTATTTGCAGAAAACGGCAGGCACGGCCCGGGATCACATCATGCTGGTCAGGGAAGAACCGCCGACTTTCGGCTATGAGAGACTCAATGCGCTCTCCGAATATTATTCCGATCTGGGTCTTTTTATCCAACGCAAGGGTCAACCGGGTTACTACGCAGAGACCAAAAACTCGGGAAACAGCTATTTCATTCTCTATTACCCGGAGAAACGCCAGGCATTCGCGTGCCGCACTACTTCGGACTCCGTTCGCCGTATCGAATTTTCAGGCCCATATCCCATCACGCCAAATGAGCTCGCTTCACTGAGGGAGCTGGATGGTGATGGTCAACAGAACTTGAAGCGCTGAATCATCGCCAAGATGAGATTAATGGCTTGCAACAAGAATCTGAAAGTTTAGGTTGGTAGTGTATCAGTTGGAATTCGTTCCAGCTGAGATATCCAATGGGCAATTGCCCGCTATAAACCATACAAACCCAATAAATATATGAAAACGAATTCAAGAAACAAACGTGGTTTCACCCTGGTGGAACTGCTCGTTGTGATCGTGATCATTGCGTCGCTGGCTGGACTATCGACTCCGATGATCATGGGACAAATCAAAAAAGCTGCCAGAACGCAGGCGACCTCAAATGCCAAACAAATCGGCATCGCGATGTTCACCTTCGATCAGGAATACGGTTCATTCCCAGATAGCTCAACCAAAGACGATGTAGATGAGATATTTGATGAATCCGTGATCAAAGGTGACGCAGGACAGGAGTCAAATGGCTATTTCAAACAGCTCCTCCAGGCCGGCATCGTTCCCTCAGAAGAGATCTTCTTTGCGAAAGCAAACGGCACCAGAGAGCCTGATGGTGACATGTCGACCGACGCAAAAGCGCTCGAAAAGCGTGAGGTCGGCTTCGGTTACGTACTCGTTAGCGGAGATGATGGAGAATCGGGGATGAGCACATCTGGCAACCCATCTCGTATCCTTGTGATCACTCCACTGGCTAAAGGAAGTGCCGACGAGTTCGATGGAGACCCATTCGACAAACAAGCGGTGGCTCTCAAAATCGACCAAAGCGCTGTGAACTTGCAAATCAGCGTGCCTGCCGGAACGAACAAAGGCTCGATCAAAATCGGCGGTCAGGACTTCGCGACGGCTGAAGTCTGGAATGGAGAAACACCAGTCATCAAACCACCAGATATTTGATTTAAGAGAAACTTAGACCGAACCGGGCGATCAAAAGATCGTCCGGTTTTTTTATTTGTGGAACTGCCAATCTGCGACGAGATATCCAACCTCAACAAACAATGTCCTCACAGCAGATTTCCCAAGCATTCATGCCCTACCCGGTCTCAACTCTGAGCCCGAAGATTGTGCCAACTGATCTGAGTTCCTTCAAATCTCGCGGTATTTCCGAGGTGGAAAGGGAGCTACAGCAAAAACTCACCGAAATTCGTGAGACTTACCTGGCTGCGATTGATCATTTCAACTGGAACAAACTCATTTACGAGGCGGATATCAATTTTGAACCTATCATTGGCCAAACCTATCACCTCTACGAGGTCCGTGGACGTAGAATGCTGTCCATGATTGCCCCTGATCAGTGGCATCACAAGCATCTAGCTACCGTGCGGCTCAACGTCGACAGGCAGTGGAAGCTGGAAGTGATTTCCGAAGGGATCGATCAGACAGCTTTGTTTGGACTGTAAGGCGGTATCCTCGCCCCACCGTGATCCGGACATGTTTTAGAGAGAGGGAAGAGGTTTTGGAGAAGGGCAGAAACTTTATCCGTTTGCGGAACTCCCGATCCTCTTCCCTCCCTGTTATCCAAAGCCCGATAAAACCATGCTTGCCAAAATAAAAAACGCCTCGGGAAACCCCGAGGCGTTTTTCAGAAATATCTGTCTAAGGCTTAATTTGCAGCAACCACGTTTACACGTGCGCCTTCGCGGTCGAATTTGACCAAGCCGTCGGTGAGAGCAAACAGGGTGTGGTCTTTACCGCAACCAACACCCACACCTGGATGCACTTTGGTTCCGCGCTGGCGAATGATGATGTTACCGGCGATGACGACTTGTCCGCCGAATTTTTTCACGCCGAGGCGTTTGCTGCGTGAATCGCGTCCGTTTTTAACGGATCCTTGTCCTTTTTTATGGGCCATGAGAGTAGATAGGTTGAAGTGATTGGATTAGCCAATGGAGGTGATCTCCAATTTGGTCATGTGACGGCGAAAACCGATGGTTTTGTGGAAACCCTTGCGGCGCTTGAACTTGAAAGCCACACCTTTGGGGCCGCGGAACTGGTCGATCACCTTGGCAGTAACGCTACCGCCGGTGATGAATGGAGTACCAATGGTCACACTGTCACCTTCGCCACGAAGCAGAACCTCGTTGAAAGTAATTTCGGAATCGACTGCGGCTTCGAGTTTCTCAACGTCGAGCTTGTCACCTTTTTGGACGCGGTATTGTTTACCGCCTGTTTTGATTACTGCGTAGGCCATGGCCGTGTAGGGAAAAGTTGTTATCCGCTGTTGGAGCGGGCGCGGAATTCACCATGGATCTTCCTGCCGTGCAAGAAATTTTTAGTGTTTTTCAAAAAGTTTTGGAAAAACGGGCGATGAGTGAGCAAAAATCCCGATTATCGACATCGGAACCATTTTTTGAACTTTAATTAGAATAGTTCTTGATCATAATAAGAACCATTCTAATTTCTCTATGCGATGACAGCTCAAGGTATAACCAATCATCCTCTGGAGATTCCTGAAGAAATCAACGGCCTCCGCATGACCCGCCAGCGGCAGGAAGTGTATCGTTTTTTGATGGGTGAGGCCAATCACCCCACGGCGAACGACATTTTCATGCGGATCAAAGAAGCTCTTCCCCATATTTCACTGGCCACGGTTTACAACTGCCTTGAGGCGCTCGTGCAGCACAAGATCGTCCGCCAGGTCAACTTCGACCGCGAGCCATCCCGTTATTGCCCGAATCTCGATGAGCACGGCCATTTCCATGATGAAACCACGGGAAGAATTCACGATGTGAAATTCAAGCCTGGCATCAATCTCGCCGATGTACTCGATCTACCACCCAATGCGGTCATCAAGGACGTCGAAATCACCCTTCGCGGCCAACTCGCATGAAACTTTAAATTTTCCACCACTTTACCAAACACATGAGCCTCCAAATCAACAACCTCCACGCAACCCTCGAAAACGGCACCGAAATCCTCAAAGGTGTGACCCTTGAAATCCCTGCCGGTGAAATCCATGCCATCATGGGTCCCAACGGCTCGGGGAAATCCACACTTTCCAAAGTGATCGCCGGCCACGAATCCTATTTGCCAACTGCTGGCAGCATTCTTCTCGATGGCGAAGACATTTCGGAAATGTCCATCGACGAACGCTCGCGTGCGGGGATTTTTCTCGCCTTCCAATATCCGAACGAAGTCCCCGGCGTCTCCAACGCCAATTTCATCCGCGCCGCCCTGCAAGCGCGTTTGCCCAAAGGTGAGGAAATCGATGCGGTCGCCTATTACAAATCCCTCTACGAGAAAATGGATCTTTTGGAAATGGATCGCAAGTTCACCGGTCGTGCAGTTAACGAAGGCTTCTCGGGTGGCGAGAAAAAACGCAACGAGATCCTCCAGATGATGATGTTGAATCCGAAATATTGCATTCTCGATGAAACCGACTCCGGCCTCGACATCGATGCTTTGAAAATTGTCGCCAAGGGAGTGAATGCGATGCGTTCACCGGATCGCGGCATGCTGTTGATCACCCACTACCAGCGTCTGTTGGATTACATCAAACCCGACCATGTGCACGTCATGGCCGAGGGCCGCATCGTCCGCTCCGGAGGTCCAGAGCTGGCGCTGGAGCTCGAAGAAAAAGGATACGACTTCCTCAAGGAAGAACCGGCATTCGCTTAATTCAAAAGTTTTTAAATCTTTCCATCATTTCCCATGTCATTTCAAGAAACAGCTACCGCAGTCCTCGATGAGGAAACGCATGATGCGATCAACGTCGATCGCACCAAGGGCGATTTCACCTTTCCAGAACGTAACAAATTCGATGCCGGCTGGGGGCTTTCCTCCAAGACGGTCGATTACATCTGCGATGTGAAAAAAGACCCCGACTGGGTTCGTGAATTCCGTCACAAGGCACTCGCCGTATTCGAAAGCAAGCCGATGCCGACCCATTGGGCGACCAAGGATTTGGAAAACATCGATTTCGACAAGATCCGTTTTTACCTGTCCGATGGTGAAAAACCCAAACGCACCTGGGATGAAGTGCCACCGGAAATTTTGGAAACCTTCGAGCGACTCGGTATTCCTGAGCAAGAGCGCGCGTTCCTCGCGGGTGTCGAGGCGCAATACGACTCCGAGGCGGCCTATTCCAACATGAAGGAAGAGCTGACCAAACAGGGGGTGATTTTCGTGACCTCTGCGGAAGGACTCAAAGAGCACGAGGAAATTTTCCGCCCGTGGTTCGGCAAGGTCATCCCGACCGGCGATAACAAATTCTCCGCTCTGAACAGCGCGGTGTTCTCCGGTGGTTCGTTCATCTACATCCCGAAAGGCGTGAAGCTGAAACAACCGCTCCAAGCCTATTTCCGGATCAACTCGGAATCGTTCGGCCAATTCGAGCGCACGCTCATCATCGCCGATGAAGGTGCGGAAGTGATGTATATGGAAGGTTGCACCGCTCCGAAATTTGAAACCGCAACCCTGCACTCCGCGGTCGTTGAACTGGTCGCGCTCAAAGGTGCGAAAATCCAATACGTCACTGTCCAGAACTGGTCGGCCAACGTGTTTAACCTGGTCACCAAACGCGGGCTCGCCATGGAAGATGCCGAAGTCCGCTGGATCGACTGCAATATTGGTTCACGCCTCACCATGAAGTATCCCGGCGTGATTATGAAAGGCGAACGTGCCCGTGGGGAAGTGATCTCCATCGCCCTTGCGAACACCGGTCAACATCAGGACACCGGCGCGAAAATGATTCATGCGGCCGACAACACGACCTCGAACGTCGTTTCCAAATCAATCTCGGTCGGCCAAGGTCGTTCGACCTATCGCGGCCAAGTCCACATTCCGAAACATCTCAAAGGCTGCAAAAACAACACCGAGTGCGACGCGCTGCTCATCAACAGCAACTCCCGCACCGATACTTATCCGGCCATCACCGTCAAAGGCAATCGCCACGCCACCCAACACGAGGCATCGGTTTCCCAAGTTTCCGAGGAAATGTTGTTCTACATGCAGCAGCGCGGGCTCGACGAAGGTCAAGCCATGTCGCTGGCCGTCAACGGTTTCATCAACGATCTCGTGCGCGAGTTCCCGATGGAATATTCGGTCGAATTGAAACGCCTCATCGACCTCGAAATGGAAGGCAGCGTTGGGTAAATGCTGAAAATCTGAAAACTGAAACGCTGACAATATTCTTCATGAGTTCCACTACCACTCTCCCCGCTTGGTTCCAAGCCCGCCAACAAGCTGCTCAAAAACGTTACGAAGCCATTCCTACTCCAAAACGTGGGGACGAAGCATGGCGTTTCGCAAACATCAAACAGCTCAATTTCGATAGTCTCTCCGGCAAAGTGTTGCCTGTCGATTCTGTGGATTTGATCTCCCGTTCGATCGGCCTCGAAAGCCCCGCTGCGAAATTCGTTTTTCTCAATGACGGATTGATTTCAGCCAAAAGCTCGCTCGCTTCTTCCATCATCTGCATGCCTTTGTCGGAAGCATTTGAGAAACACTCGGATCTCGTTGAGAAACATTTCATGAAACAGGAGACCCGACTCGGCTCCGCGAAATACGCAGCACTGCACGAGGCGTCCGTTAAAAACGGTTTGTTTGTGCACGTGCCTGAAAACGAAATCATCGATGGGACTATCGAGGTCCATCATTGGATTTCAGGTGGTGTGACTGTTTTCCCCCACACCCTTATCGTTACCGGAAAATCCTCAAAGGTCCGCGTTGTGGATATTTTCCACTCCTCTGACTCGGAAACTCCCGGCCTGGTGATTGCTTTCAACGATCTCTGTGCGGGTCAGAACTCAAGCTTGGACTACGCCGTCATTCAGGATCTCAACGAAGTCAGTCGTATCATTTCGATCAACGAAACCTCTACCGCCCGTGATGCGCGAGCCAAAGGATTCATTCTCAACACAGGTGCGGCATGGGCACGCAACGAATCGTTATCCCGCCTCGAAGGCCCGGGCGCCCACTCGGACATGCTCAGCATTTCGATTCCCGATCACGAACAGGAATACGATCAACGCACTTTCCAACATCACGTCTCCGAAGGCGCGTATTCGGATCTGCTCTATAAAAACACGCTCTACGGACATTCAAAAACCGTTTTCTCCGGTCTGATTTTTGTGGATGAAAAGGCACACCACACGGATGCCTATCAGACTTGCCGCAACCTTCTGATGACCGATGACTGTGAGGCAAACTCCATGCCCGGTCTGGAAATCAATGCGGATCAGGTGAAATGCTCCCACGGCTCCACTTCGGCACAGATTTCCGATGAGGAAATTTTTTACCTCCGGGCACGCGGGATCGATCCTGTCCGCGCCCGCCAGCTCATTGCCCGCGGGTTTTCCGTGGAAGTCTTGGAGCGTCTGGCAGATGAGGCCGTTGAGACGTTGATTCTGCAGTACATCGACCGGAAATTCGCGCGAATTGCAAAAGATTGATCCGGCACCTTGCTAAAATCAAAAGGCATCCTACTTTCTACCATGCTTCATAGAATCTTCCTTCCTTCCATCGTTTTCGCCGCTTCCGCCTACGCAACGGATATTTCGAAAATTCCTTTCAAAACTGCCGATGGGAAAGAGACCAGCCTTACCGAATATTCAGGAAAAGTCGTATTGGTGGTCAACGTTGCCTCCAAGTGCGGATTTACCAAGCAATACACCGGTTTGCAAAAACTCTATGAGGATCAGAAGGACAAGGGATTCGTGATTCTGGGGTTTCCTTGCAACAACTTCGGCGGACAAGAACCGGGAACGATCGAGGAGATTCAGGAGTTTTGCTCGACGAATTTCAACGTGACCTTTCCCATCATGGACAAGATCGATGTGAAGGGCGAAAAACAACATCCGCTCTACGCCGCGCTCACCGCAAAGGACGGCCCGCTTCCAGGTGATGTGAAATGGAATTTTTCAAAATTCCTGATCGGCAAAGACGGCAAGCCCATCGCGCGATTCGGCTCTACGACGAAGCCGGACAGCAAAGAGCTTGCCGATGCCATCGCTGCGGCCTTGGCGAAATAAATCGTTTGAGGTGAGAGCCTCAAATGGTATCTTTCGCTCATGAATCACCCCTTTGGCTCATCCAAAGTCTTTTTGCTAGGGCTCCTTGGCATCATACTCATCGCCAGCACCTCCTGTGTTCCTCTGGTCGCGGGCGCCGCCGTCGGCTATGTCGCCCACGCTGAAGGCTATCGCGTCGAAAATCCCATCCAGAAGGAAAACTAACATGATGCTTCTGACCCGATACCTGCTGATCTCTTTCGTATTTTCATCTTTGTCGACTTCGTGCGTACCTCTCGCCATCGGCGCTGCCGGTGCGGTCGGTGGATATATGGCCCGGGATTCCGGAGTTGGCGTGGTCGAGCCTGCCGGATCACAGGACAACTACGAATACTGAAACCCGCCATGCCAAGCCAGGACGACATTCAATATGCGATGGAAACGACGCGTGTTCTGCACGAGCCGGATCATCGTATTCAGACGTTCGGCGAAACTCGGTTTGAGTTCCAACTTCTGAGTGAACCGATGGATCAGGTTGGCACCGTGCGAATCCGCACCGGCGAAGTGGAGGCGATGAAGCCTCTGATCCTCAGGCCAGAACCCTATCGGGAAATCGAATTGGAAGGCTTTGACGAAAACGCCCGCGCACGTCTCGATGCCCTCGTTGATAAACTCAAAGCCCAAGGACAGAATCTCGCGTTTCTCCAATACGGCTTTCGCTTCAAACGCGGCGCGGTGAATGAGGAAATCATCCATGATTCCATCGAGGCCGTTCGAGATCGCGTGATGGAAGACATCCGTCGCACCGGAAACCCAAGCCGCGCGATTATCGAGGGTGTCGATGACACATGGGAGGTTTCCATTCTCAAGTTCGCGTTCGAAATGATTCTCCGCTCTCACGAAATCAATGCCTTTGATCTGCGTAGAAAAGGCCTGATCTGATGAAAATCTGGCTCTCTATCAAAATCATTGCCGGCGGCATCGTTGTGGGGATCGCCTGTTTCACAGGTATGTTAGCCTATCATATTACGGTCAAATCCTTGGGTGCACCCTTTTCAAACTGGTTCCCTGAATCGGGAACGGTTCTTGGTGTGACCAGTGAAGAAGACTTCGGAAAAGTGTTAGATTCAGGTGAAATTCCTGATTTTGAACCCGGAGACCGGGTGTTTCAAAAAGCCCGGGAATATATCGCGCTGGGAAAAATTGCCGAGGGGCGCGAAAAACTCACGGCAGTCATCAATGTGTTTCCCTCCTCGCCCGTGGCTCCCACCGCGCGTCGCATCCTGAGCATGATGAATCTCGATGAAATCCTGTCTTCAGAGTCCCGTGTCGGCAAAACCACTTATAAGGTGAAATCCGGTGACTCCCATTTCGCCATCGCGGGTCGCAACGAAACCTCGTTGGACATGATCATCCACCTCAACAACATGATGGAACTCAGAAACCTGAAAGTGGGTGATGAGATGATCCTGATGCCCCTGAACTACCGCATCGTGATCGAGCCACATCGCAATTCCATATCTCTCTGGGATGGAGCGAAGTTCATCTGCGATTACCCCATTATCGCAACCAACGGCCCCATGCCGGGACAGGGCACCACGGTGATCGCATCCCGTCGAGCCGACCTCGACGGAAAAATCATTCTCCCAACTTCGAATCAATACCGCTCGACCACCAAGAGCATCATGCTCAAAAACCCCGCACTCCAAATCCTTCCCCACGACAAAGACGACGATACCCCGCCGCGTGGCATTTTCCTGCGCGAAGCCGATCTCGAAGAGCTGTTTCTCCTGACCCGAACCGGAAACACCGTCGAAATCAGGGCTCCGAAGAAGTGAAGAAGTCTCGGGTCATATCTTCTCTTCATCCTTGTCTCTTTCTCACGAGTTCCTAGACTCACATCGCTGAACATCCGCTCCGCGGACGAAATTCAATATTTTCCCATCATGCAACTTCTCGAATTTGAAAAACCCGTTGCCGAGCTCGAAAAAGAGATCGACAAACTCCGTTCCAAATCCGCCGCCCAAAATCTCGACTTATCGGATGAAATTGCCACGATGGAACGCAAATTGGCGGAGACCCGTTCTGCGATTTACCAGAACCTGACCCCATGGCAGCGTGTGCAGATCGCCCGCCACACCCAGCGCCCTTTCATGCTCGACTACGTCTCCCTCGCCTTTTCCGATTTCACCGAACTCCATGGTGACCGCCACATCGGAGACGACGCGTCGATGCCCGGAGGTTTTGCGATGTTGGGCGATCACAAATGTGTGGTCATCGGCCACCAGAAAGGCCGCGACACCAAGGAAAACCTCAAACGCAACTTCGGTTCTGCCCATCCCGAAGGTTACCGCAAATCCCTCCGCCTGATGAAATTGGCAGAGA
The DNA here is from genome assembly GCA_965650415.1 of uncultured Prosthecobacter sp. Classification (GTDB taxonomy): domain Bacteria; phylum Verrucomicrobiota; class Verrucomicrobiia; order Verrucomicrobiales; family Akkermansiaceae; genus Luteolibacter. The sequence continues at coordinate 36,301 of CBFGOP010000013.1, forward strand.
AATTTTCCATGCCCATCATCGCACTCATCGACACTCCCGGAGCCTTTCCCGGAATCGGTGCGGAAGAGCGCAACATTGCCGAAGCCATCGCCTTCAACCTCCGTGAAATGATGTTGCTCAAAACTCCCATCATCGCCGTCGTGCTCGGCGAGGGCGGATCCGGTGGCGCGCTCGGAATCGGCGTCGCGGATCGGGTTTTGATGATGGAAAACGCCTACTACTCGGTGATTTCTCCCGAAGGCTGTGCCGCCATTCTCTGGAAACACCGCAAACACGCTCCCGAGGCGGCGGAAGCGATGAAACTCGTTGCTCCCGATCTGATGCAGCTGAAACTCATTGACGGTGTCATCCCCGAACCCGTTGGTGGCGCACACCACGATCACGAAGCCACCGCCAATGCTTTCCGAGAGCACGTCTCCAAGGAAATCGACGCCCTGCGCGCCCTCACCACCGAACAACTCCTCAACCAGC